>CAZIWL010000017.1:0-49806 GCA_964542755.1 uncultured Anaerolineales bacterium | reverse complement strand
AATGATACGACTCCCGATACTTGCGCCGGGGGCCTGAAAATCTATAATCACCGTCATGTCCCGCATAAGGCCGTACAGTATCCCGCGGATAGCGGCCGAGCTTGAGGAGCCCTTCGCGATGGTCGACGTGGCCTACGTCGATGACTTGCTGCTCAGTGTGTTCATCTGCGAGGGGGCCCTTCATTGGCACCGGCACGTGGACATCGACGAGTTGTTCTGGGTCCACCAGGGGAGCGTGCTGTTGGAGAGTGAACGCGGCGATGCAGCGATGCGCGCGGGCGAGATGACCGTCGTGCCCAAAGGCACGGAGCACCGCACCCGATCAGATCGCCCGGCCACCGTTCTTCTTCTGAGGTGTGGGCTCGTGCCGCAGCGAAAGAACGGCAAGCGTCGGCTATACGTCACTGATGACGTTGGCCTCCCCTCTGTCAACCTGAGGAGGAAGGCAGAATCGCTGGCGGCTCCCTACCGCTTTCGGACCGTGGTGGAGATCGAGGATTCACGGGTGCAGCTGGCCTGTGGGAAGGGGCGCTGGCCCATAGAGCTTCCTGTGGCCCACGATCGCCTGTTCTACGTTGTCCAGGGAGACCTGACCGTGCGCACGGTCAGGGACCGGCTGCGGCTTGGGCCGGGCGAGTTCACGGTCGTACCTCGAGGCGCTTTCTACCACCTGTATGCGGAGGACGACGCCATCCTGGCTCGGGTGACGCGCGAGGCGCTCTGATGGCGCGTGTCCGGGAAGACTTCGGCGTTCATCTCTCCCCCCGCTGGAAGCGTCACATTAAGGGGGGCGGCTCGCTCGAGCGCTCTGACGGAACGTTGCTCTTCGTCAAGACCGATACCCGGTCCAACCAGTACTCCAACGCTCAGATTGACGACTATCAAGGGCTGCGACGCTCGAGGTTCCCCTGGCATCCGCCCGTGACGCTAACCGTTCGCGCACGGTTCTCTGATCCTGACGGAAAGCTTCGCGGGACGGCCGGTTTCGGCTTCTGGAACGACCCCTTCATGATGACCGGGCGGCGCCCACCGACGTTGCCGCGGGCCATCTGGTTCTTCTACGCCTCTTCCCCGTCGGATATGAAGCTTGATTCGGAAGCGCCGGGCTCCGGCTGGAAAGCGGCGACCATCGATGCCCTGCGTCCGACCATTCTCGGCCTGGGCTTGATCGCCCTTCCCGCGGCCCTCGCCATGAACGTGCCTTCCCTCTATCGCATGCTCTGGCCACCGATCCAAAAGGCCCTGAACATAGACGAGCGGGTGCTGGACGTATCTATGACCGCCTGGCACACGTACCGCATCGAGTGGGGCGTGCAGCGAAGCCGTTTCCTCCTCGACGGGAATCCAGTACTGGATTCCCCCTCGTCGCCGCGCGGCCCGCTCGGCTTCGTGATGTGGCTGGACAACCAGTTCATGGTCGTGAAGCCCTGGGGGCGCTTCGGTTGGGGGCTTCTGGAGAACCAGGGTTCTCAGTGGCTCGAGGCGGCGGAGCTGACGATCCAACCTGGCTGACATTGCGTCCAAGGACTTGGTCTAGCTTCTCTCAAGGGCCGAGCCATCTCAGGGTTCTTCTCCCACCGTCTTCGAGGCATTCCCTTCTGAACTCGACGGTCTGCACATCCGGCTTGCTGGGATGGTGTTGGTTAGGCGGCGAGCATCGCGAGCCACGGGTAGCGGCCTCCACCCGCCGGGTTTGTACCGGCCGCAATTCGAGAAGTGAGTCACGAAGCGCCTAGGCCGCCGTACGATTGGATCGGATGGAAGCGCGATGCGCCGCTACTGGATCACAGCGGCGGGCCATGTTTGACAGCGCAAGGCATCGCGAGTAGACTCCGTCGTATCTGGGACGGCCGGTCCTCGCACGTGCCGAGGGAACGTTATGCCTATCGCCGGTTGCCTGAACTCCGGGCGAACGTAGTTGTCTTGGCGGCCGCAGTTGGTATTGCTTCGGCCCTTGCGATACCTTAGGATGCTACCCCCCTCTTGACAGCGCAGGCCGGCGCGCATAAGGGAGGACTGGCAAGACGGGTAGTTGTCAATGGATTCTGTTTGGGTGAGTCGACGGAGAGACACCATGAAGACGAGGCGTCTTGAAGTACTGAGCTCCGAAGAGATCGAGCGCATCCACGAGGCCTCGATGGATTTGTTGACTTCAGTAGGGGTCAGGGTGGACTACGTCACCGCCCGCGAGCTTCTGGGAGAGGCCGGTGCTGACGTCGATGACGATCTGGCCTGTGTTCGCATCTCCGAAGACTTGGTCCAATGGGCTCTCGACCAGGCGCCCGAACGATTCGTCCTCTACGGCTCGGCTCCCGATTTCCAGATGGACATCGGCGGAGGGGAGGTTCACTTCGCCGGGCTGGGTACCCCGACGGATATCCTCGACACGGAGACGGGGGAGCGTCGGCCTAGCACGATGGAGGACGTGGTACGCCATATCAAGCTGATCGACGGCTGCGAGAACATCCACAACTCGCAAATGGACGTCTGGCCCAATGATGTCCCGATGACCACCATCCACGCCGAGGCGATCTGGGCCTGGGCCCATCACTCTCGGAAACCCTTCGGCATGGGCTGCTACGGATACGTGCCCACCCTCGACATGATGCGTATGATGGCCCTCGCCGTCGGTGGAAAGGAAGAGCTCAGGCAGCGTCCACGGTTTTTCGCCATCTGTTCCGTGGGCAGCCCGCTCCAGATGCTCAAGATGCAGGCAGAGGGGCTGCTCATCTGCGCCGACTACGGTCAGCCCCTGGCCATGTCCCCAGAGGCTATCGCTGGCGCGACGGCACCGGTCACCTTGGCCGGACTCCTGGCGCAGCAGAATGCGAACATCCTGGCGCACATCACCCTCGCTCAGGTCTTTCGCCCGGGTACCCCTGTGCTCTACGGGACAGTCTCTACCGTCGCGAACATGCGTCTGGGGACCGTCGCCTTAGGCGCGGTGGAGACCGGGCTGATCACGGCCGGGGCGGCGCAGCTCGCTCGCTACTATGGCTTACCGTGCCGGAGCGTCGGTGGGACGACGGAATCGAAGCTTCTGGACATCCAGGCGGGTTTTGAGCGCGGGGCCACGCTCCTCCAGGCGGTCCTATCTGGGGTCGACTTCATCACCTGCGGCGGCACGCTCGACAGCTCGATGCTGGAGAGCGAACCGCTACTCATCCTGGATGACGAGTTCTGCGGCGCCGCCCTCCGCGTGGCGCGCGGCATCGGCGTGGACGAAGAAACGCTGGCGCTTGACGTCATCCGGGAGATCGGTTTCTCCGGCCACTATCTCGATCATGAGCACACGGCTCGCCATTTCCGCGCTGAACACTTCATCCCGAGTCTTCTCCCCCGTGAGCCCTACAACACCTGGGCCGCAGTGGGTGCGCCGTCGGCTGTGGAGTACGCTCGGGAGCGGGTCCGGCATATCCTCGCCGCGCACGAGCCGCGTGAGCTCGACCGACTGGTCGAGCAGGATCTTGAGGCGTATCGGCGCCGGGTGGCCAAGCGGCCGATGGAGGAGTTCTACGCGTACGAAGACGAGACCCTTCAGAATCTGAGCCTTCTCTAGTGCTGCCGAGTTCTTACCCCCGGGGAAGGCTGGTGGGAGATTTCCGATGACTGCTAGCGACATCCGCAATCCTGGGAAGCTTCCCTTGCGCTTGAAGCTCCTTTACAGTACCGGAGATCTGAGCGTCAGCATCCCACTGGCAATCCTGATGTTCTTTCAGTTCTACTTTCTCACCGATGTGGCGGGATTGGAGCCGAGCCTGGCCGGGTGGGCCGTGGGCATTGGCAAGATCTGGGATGCGGTGAACGATCCCCTGTTTGGCCTCTTCTCGGACCGCATCCGCAGCCGGTGGGGGCGAAGGCGGGTCCTTCTCTTGACGGGTGCGGTGCCGCTGGGACTCTCCTTTATGCTTATGTGGGTCGTCCCGGCTCTTGAACCTCTTGCCCTGACCGTCTACTACGCTGTCACGTTCATCGTGTTCGACACCGCCTTTACCTTTGTCCATGTCGGCTACAACGCTCTTACGCCCGAGCTGACCACGGACTACGACGAGCGTAGCTCCCTGAATGGTTTCCGGATGGTCTTTTCCATCTCAGGTACCCTGGGAGCCATCATCCTGGCCACCGTCCTGGGTTGGTCCATCAAAGACAAGCATGTCCTATTCGCTACCCTTGGCATCGGGCTTGGGCTGGTGTCCATTCTGCCTCCCCTGGTGGTCTTTGCGGTTACGAGCGAGCCGCCGTCTGATGAGCGTCCCGCTCCTCTACCGCTACGGCGGGCCCTGGAGGCCACCGTCACGAACCAGCCCTTCAGGATGGTGATGGGACTCTATCTCCTCAGTTGGACGACCGCCAGCATCTTGGCCGCGGTCCTCGTCTACTTCGCCAACTACTATCTGGGTGTGCCGGATCAGGCCAACTACTTCGTACTCGTTGCCCAGGGTTCCGCCATTGTCTTCATTCCCCTCTGGGTCAGGGTGGCCCGCCGACTGGACAAGCGCCGGGCGTTCATGCTGGGCACGACCAGCTGGATCCTGGTGCTCTTGGCGATAAGCGCACTTCGCCCCGATCAGGTGAGCCTGGCCTACGTCCTGGCAGCACTGTCCGGCTCGGGCATTGCGACTGCTTACGTGTTGCCCTGGTCGATGGTGCCCGATATCATTGAGTGTGACCAACTGGAGACCGGGCGGCGGCGTGAGGGGTCGTACTACGCCTTTGCCTCCTTTTTCCAGAAGCTGGGCACCGGTGCGGCGATCTGGGCGCTGGGGCAGCTGCTCGCCGTCAGCGGCTACGTGACGCCCAGCCGGTCAGGGGCAGTCCCACCACAGCCTTCGGCTGCAGTCCGGGCTATCCGAGCCTTTGCGGGCCCAATACCATCGCTGCTCCTGCTCGGTGCCATCCTCTTCGCCTGGCGCTACCCCATCACACGTGAGAGCCACCGGCGCACCTGCGAGGCGCTGGTCACCAAGGACCCGTAGTGGTGTGGGGTAGGACGAGGCCAGCGCAGGCTCGGCGTGAAATGGACGCCGTCATGGTGACGAGGGATGTCCCCTTGCCCGTCGCTATTCCAAGGTCTTCTCACCAAAGCTGCCACGCGGTCCTTGTGCCTTGGCTGCCATTTGCGACGTCGAGCTTGTGCTGTGAAGCGTACGAATGTGAGATCCTCCCATGAATGACAGATTAGCCCTGGAAACGCTAGCCATCCACGCGGGCGAGGAAGCGGACGCCCAGACAGGGGCGCTGCGGGCCCCAATCCATATGGCGACCTCGTTTGAGCTGCCCGGGTTTGGCCCCCAGCTCTTCGACGCTTTGATGATGGATTCCGAAGAGTCCCCCCACGTCTACACCCGCTGGAGCAACCCCACCCTGCGTTCGCTGGAGGAGCGGCTTTGCGCCCTCGAAGGTGCGGAGGCGGCGGTTGCCACCGCCAGTGGCATGGCGGCTGTCAGCGCGCTCCTGTTCACGGTCCTCAGCGGTGGCGATCACCTGGTGGCGAGCGAGGTGTGCTACGCTGGCACCCTTGAGCTCCTGGGGGAGCATCTACCTCGATTCGGTATCGACGTAAGCTTCGTCGACACCAGTGACGTGGCAGGTGTTAAGGCCGCCCTGCGTCCCGAGACCAAGCTCATTTACGTGGAGACGCCAGCCAACCCGACTCTGCAGATTTCCGACATCAGCGTTCTGGCCGAGGTGGCCCACCGGGCGGGCCTGTCGCTGGTGGTGGACTCGACGTTTGCAGGGCCCGTGCTCCAGCGCCCTATGGATCTCGGGGCAGACTACGTGATTCACAGCCTGACCAAGTACCTGAATGGTCAAGGCGACGCCGTCGGCGGCGTCGTTTTGGGGCCGGGGGAGGGGATCCACCGCATCCGTCAGGAGATGCTGGTCCACCTGGGCGGGGCGATGAGCCCTTTCAATGCGTGGCTCATTATGCGGGGCATCGTGACGCTTCCGCTGCGTATGGAGTGTCACTCTGGGAACGCCTTGACCGTAGCGCGTTTCCTCGAGGGTCATCCACGCGTTGAGCAGGTTTTCTATCCAGGCCTGGAGAGCCATCCGCATCACGAGTTGGCCGGTCGGCAGATGAAAGGCTTCGGTGGCATGGTGGTTTTTCGACTGCGGGGTGGCTTGGGATCTGTGATGACGCTGGTCGAGAAGACCACGCTCTTCAAGTATGCTACGTCCCTGGGCCACGCGCATAGCCTCCTCTTCTTCTACCCGACAGATCTTTATCTGATGGAGCGGTCCTACCTCGGGAAAAGGCAGAAGGAGCGCATCCGCGCTTGGATGGGCGACGGCCTCGTCCGCGCCAGTATTGGGCTTGAGAACGTGGACGACCTGACTGCCGATCTCGACCGCGCGCTACGAGGGCGGACGCTCAAGAGTATGGTGACGCCCCTGGCTTACAGATTGCTGAGTCGGTAGGTTGCCTCGCGTCCACTTGGAGCAGAGAAGAACGAAAAAAACCGCCGAGCCCCGTCAAGGACCCGGCGGTTCTTAGTGCTTACCTCGGTGGGGCTAGGCCTTGCCGAAGACCGCGTCCAGCGTCTCGTTCGACACGTCCCACGTGACGTCGTGGGGCGGGAGTTTCTCGTACAGCATGAACTCTGGTATGCGGTCGTCTGCCTCTGTGAACCCGGCGGCCCTGTTGAAGGCCAGCTCCTTGTCCAGGATCTCCTGACCGATGCGGGTCACGTCATCGCCGGTCCAGTCGGTGCCGAGGATCCCGTTGGATTCCTCCACCAGGCCTTCGAACCCCTCGGCGATGTCCAGGATGGCGAAGGCAATGAAGAGGCAGTGCCCGCTCATATCGATGAAGGCTGTGGTCTGCTGGAAAGCTCTTACCACGTCTGCCTTGTCCCTGTCAAACTGATCGAGGTCGCCGCCGACCGCCAGGATCTCGGGCGCGATGGTGTAGCCGGACGTGTGATCGGCGCCCATCGTGGAGATAGCGTAGGTCATACCAATGCCCTTGATGGCTCGGGGTTCGTATGCTGGCATCCCCTGACCTTTGACGGTGGGTGAACGCTCGAGCCCAAAAGCGTTGGCCGTGAAATCGGTGCCTTGACCGAGGATGTGGCCCAGGTGGGTGCCGTTGCGAAGATCCTCATCCAGCCATCTTATCGCAGCTTCACCATCGCCGAACTCGGCCAGTCCTGCGTCCATCGCCACGGCAATGACATCACCGGCCTCGATGGTGTCGATACCCAGGTCGTTGCAGAGCCAGGTCAGCTCGCCGACGATGTCCAGGTCGTCTATGCCGCAGTTGGCCCCGACGGCCCACGTGGTCTCATACTCAATGCAGGAGACCATCTCCTCCGCGTTCTTGTCGTACCAGGTGTTCGAGCACTGAATCACGCATCCGGGATGGCACGCGTGGTTATAGAGTTCCTTGCCCAGCCGTTCCTTGTTGCCCTCGAAGATGGCTTCGCCGGAGATCTTCGCTGCGCCTTCGAACCGTCCCTCACGGAAGTTCCGCGTGGGGAATGCGCCGGCCTCATTGATGATGTTCACCAGGACGGCGGTCCCGTATGTGTTCAGGCCGCCCTTGGGCTTGGTGATGTCGTGGCTGCGCAGGGCATTGAGCATCTTCTTCCGGCCCTGATCGAAGAGCTCTTTGTCGGCGATCTCGACGCCGGGCGCATCGGTGTCGTCCAGGATGATGAACTTGAGGCCTTTGCTGCCTGCCACCGCGCCGAGGCCACCGCGCCCCGAATAGCGGCTTGGCCGGTTCTTCATGTCGTTGAAGCAGAGGCCGGCCATAGCCATCTTCTTCTCACCGGCGACGCCGATGCTCATCATGCCTACACGATCGCCGAAGCGCTCGAAGACTGAGGGCGCCATATCGTAGAGCCCCTGGCCCGTGTACTCGGCGGCGTCGAAGAACTCGACACCATCCTTATCCACGTGTAGCCCCCACCAACCCTTTTCTTCCGGGCGGCCCTCGACGACGATGGCCTTGATCTGGAGCTTCGCGAGCTGCTGAGCCCACTTCGTGCCGGCGTTAGACTCCTTGATCGTGCCGGTGAGGGGGGACTTACCACCGACAGAGACCCGCCCCGACGTTGGAGCGACGGTTCCTGTCATGAGGCCGGGGGCAAAGACGAGTTTGTTGTTAGGCCCGAGGGGGTGGCAGGTAGGGTCTACCTCGTCGTAGATCATCGTGGACGTCAAGCCGCGGCCCGCGAGGTGCTGGTACTTCTCGGGTACCTCCTCGAAGACAGCGGTGCGGTCCGTCATGTTCACGCGCAGGATCTTAGCCATTCTTTGAGCTCCCTTTGAATCGAATCGTATAACCGAACACAAAAAAAGGAGGCTGGACGGGCCTGGCAAAAAATCGCCGAGGACCGAATGGCCTCCTTTGCAATCACGGCGGGCGCAGGGATTACTCCCGGCACCTTATCGCTCATCCGTCCCCTGGATCACGCTCCGGACGCGCCGGATAGGGCGCGGATGAGTCGGAAGGTTATGGCTTTGTGATAGACTTGCGACGTGGCATGGTTGCTACTCTAGGGCAATTGGTGTTATACACTGGATTCGATGGGGTGTCAAGCTACGACTCTGGCTCCGTGTAGGCGTGGTGGATGCCCCGGTCCTTGCGCTCGCGGAAGGTTTTCTGAAGCTCGTCGTCCAAGGTGGCCCCGAAGCGGTACTGAAACGGCCACATACTTCGGCGGTGCGAGATGCCCACTCTGTCTCCGTCCCGCAGTTCGACGGTCCGGTCTGCGTCGACCCCGGGAAGCGCGGCCAACCTACCGTTGATGAAGGTGATACCCTTCTCCTCAGCCGGCAATTCTAACCGATCCATCAGGTCTTGTACCGTCGTCCCCGCCGGTAATGCCAGAAGAAGCTGAGCGTGCGCCGTACCGACCTCGTGGTTCACCACGACGTCGTCCGTCACGCCTTCTGCATACCGCCGGATCGGCCCATACAGCCAGACCTCGACCACGATCGAATCACTCAATGCATACCTCCTCTCAGTCGCTCAGGTTCCGCACTAACGCGGTACCAGGCCGACGACCGTCACGCCCTCGCCGCCCTCTCTGTAGTCACCACCCTCAAAGCCCTTGACCAATGGATGCCCGCTCAAAGCATCCCGGACAGCGCGGCGGAGCGCACCTGTGCCCTTGCCGTGAATAATCTGCACCTGAGAGAGCCCTGCCCTCATTGCCTGATCCAGGTAGTGGTCGAGCTCCACAAGCGTCTCGTCCACACTCCGGCCCCGGAGGTCAATGCTCCCGCCAGGCGACGGGGCTGGCGCTGAAGTGATCTGGACATCCTCTGGTATGGGCTCCTCTTCTTCTGCCGCTCGCGTCTCCAGGGCGGCCGTCTGCACTTGTGTACGAACCCGTCCGACCTGCACCTCAGCGTCTCCGTCGCCAACTCTCAGGACCTTACCCTTGGCATTCAGGGGACGCACCCACACGGTGTCGCCTGCTTTGATCGGCCGTTTGGCGTGCTCCTCGAGGTGCTCGCTCACCTCCGCCGGGGGTGCTGGTTCTCGCGGCCTAGTCTTTCCTACTTGCTTTTCGAGTGATTTGAGCTGCTCCTCTGCTGCTGACACCTCCCCCACCGGTGCGGCGGCCGCCCGCAGCCTACGTCGGAGCTGGCGAATTTCGGAACGGACAGTCTCCAGGGTCTCCTCGGCCTCTCGACGTGCTTCCCGTAGGATCTCATGGCGTTCTTCCTCGATGGAGGCGAGCCGCTCCTGCAACTCCTCGGCTGCCTTTCTGGCCGCAACGCGCCCAGTGTGGGCTTCCTCTCGCTCCTGCGCCATGCTCATTCGAAGACGATGGATGTCGTCAAGCATGTCCTGAGTGCGAAGATCCTCCGCCGAGACCATCTCCCTCGCCTCTTTGACGATCCTCTCAGGGAGGTTCAGTCTCCGAGCAATGGTCAGCGCATTTGAGCGGCCCGGCAGCCCAATGGTCAACTTATACGTGGGACTGAGCGTCTCTGTGTCAAATTCGACAGAAGCATTCCGGACCCCAGGCGTGAGCTGCGCGTAGCCTTTCAGCTCCGGGTAGTGGGTCGCCACAAATGTTGTCGAGCCACGCCGCCGGAAGTGCTCCAGGAGCGCTCGGGCCAATGCCGAGCCCTCAGCAGGGTCGGTGCCTGCACCCAACTCGTCCAGCAGGACCAAACTGTGGTGGTCCGCCTGGTCGAGGAAGGAGATGATGTTGGTCATGTGTGAGGAGAAGGTGGATAGACTCTGTTCAATCGACTGTTCGTCGCCGATGTCAGCGTATATGCCTGTAAAGGGCGAAAGAGCTGAGCCAGACTCGGCCGGGATGTGAAGTCCGGCCTGTGTCATCAGGGCAAGGAGTCCAACGGTCTTCAGAGAAACGGTCTTGCCGCCTGTGTTCGGGCCCGTGATGACCAACACGTATGTATCGGCGTCGAGTTCGACGTCGATAGGTACAACTTGATCCCGGTTAAGCAACGGGTGCCTGGCGCCCAGCAGTCGTACCGTGGACCCAGGATGGTCATCCCTTCGATTGGCGAAGGACACGATCTCTGCTGCGGAGCCACTGATCTCCTCCGCGTATCTTGCCTTAGCAAAGGCGAGGTCCAGGTCCGCCAGTGCGTCGACCGTGACCTTGATGGCGTCTCCTCGCTGGCTGACCATATGGGATAGGGCGGACAGAATCCGGCGAATCTCCTCTGCCTCCTCCAGCTGGAGCTCGCGCCATGCGTTGTTGAGATCGACGACGGACAAAGGTTCGACGAAGAACGTCACGCCGGAGGCTGACCGGTCGTGAACCACCCCCGGGATCCTATCCTTGTACTGAGCCTTCACAGGGATCACGTAGCGACCCTCGCGCCGGGTGATGATCGCCTCTTGAAGATACGAGCTGTTGCGGGATGAGCTGATGATGCCATCAAGGCGATTCTGGATTCGTGCGTGGGCCCTGTCGACCTCTTGTCGAACACGGGCTAGCTCGGGCGATGCGTCATCTCGAATACTGCCGCGTTCGTCGATGCAGCGCCCAATCTCCTCGATCAAGTCGTCGCAGGGACGGACAGTTGCACCGATGCGCGCGAGGTAGGGAAACTCGTCTGCTATACGGCCCAAGCTCCGCCGAAGTCGCTTTCCTGCCGACAGCGTGTCGCGAATGTCCAGGAGGTCCGTGGGCGACAGGGTACGGCCACGGTCGGCGCTGGGGATGAGAGATCGCACATCGTGAGCTCCTCCGACCGAGATACCCGGGTGTTCCTCCAGAAGCGAGCGGGCCTCACTCGTCGTCTCGAGGCGAGCACGAACTTCTGCCGGATGCGTAGTCGGCTTGAGCCGTCGGGCCTTCTCCTCGCCGGCAGAAAAGCTCGCATGCGAAGAGACAGCTTCCAGGATCTTGGGGTATTCCAGTGTTGAAAGGTGCTTATGATCGATAAGGGGCTTAGTCATAGATGTAGATCACCGGGGGACGCCCGGCAAACCAGAAAGACTGGCTCTGATGAATAATGTCCATAGTTTGATTGAACTCAGGGCGCAGCGACGCCTGATTGTGTGGCCTTCTTCCGGCCACACTGTACCCGATGATGTGGAACAAGAGCGTGGCAAAGGCGATCCCGACGGCCAGATATGCGAGTGATCCGCCCACGCGGTCCATAGCTCCTAGCAGAGAAAGGTGGGTCTCCGGCAGTGCCACCCGGAAGAGCGACTCCAGAATGATCCAGATAACAAGCGACGCAAAGGCAAAAGAGAAGGCCAGAGCCGAGGTATCGACCGGCTCCGCCGGAGGCCTCGCCATGCTGGCCGTGGCCAACAGATTGAGGAAGGTCCTTGCATACGGCGTCAGGACCGCATAGAAGCTCGATGCCACAGCGGTGGCCAGATAGACCGCGACGGCGGTAAGGAGGCCCCGGATGATCGTCTCGGAGGTGCCGTAAGCCGTCACCGCCAGGATGACGAACAGCATCGCCAAATCCATGCCGTTAAGCTGGCGAGAGCCATAGAAGGCGTAGACTACAATCCCGATCGTCCCGAGCGTGGCCAAGATTAGGGCGATGATGCCCTTGCTGCGGCTCGGTTTTCTCTCTGCCTTCTCCAAGAGTGTCATTGGCCTCCCTCGCCACCATCATCACCTCTCCCACCGCCGGATCACGGAGTCGTCCCGACTGGCTGGGGGCCGCTCGCGCCGGTGATACGTGCACCACAGATAACTATAACACACGGTTGGGCGCCAGCAAGTGAACGCTCGGCGCCCGGGGACCCAATAGGGAGGGTTGGGGAGCGTGGCTGGATAGCGTGCGGCTACTTGAGCCCACGTGCTTCCCAGCCCGCTTCCGGCTACGGCACGCGACCTGTCAGGGAACGAAAAAGGGGCAACCCGTGGTCTGCACAGGCTGCCCCCTTAGAGTCTGTTCAGCCGCAAATCGCCGCGGCGGGTCCTAAGAATTCAAGGCTAGGATGCGGGCGTCTCCCTGGTCGACTGACCGGCCTCTTCGCCCATAGGCGTAGGGCTCACGGCCACGGCCGAGACCCGGCTTGCCTGACGCACGCCCAACCTCGCCTGGCGCTGAGCAGCGGTGAGGGTGTTGCGCATCAGCATTGCGTTCGTCATGGGGCCAGTGCCGCCGGGTACCGGGCTGATGGCGCCAGCGATCTCCTTGACGTTCTCGAAGTCGACATCGCCCACCCACTCCCCGTCCATCTGGGCGAAACCGAAGTCGAGCACTGTGGCGCCCTCCTTGACCATATCGTGGCTGATCAAGTGTGCTACGCCGGTCACGCTGGCCAGAATGTCGGCCTCGTTGGTCATCGCGGACAGAGGCTTCGTGTGCAGGTCGCAGACGGTGACCGTGGCCCAGTGACGGGTGAGTAGCAGCGACAGTGGCTTGCCAATCAGATTGCTGGCGCCCACGATCACAGCACGCTCGCCGTCGATGGTCACGTTGTGGCGCTTGAGGAGCTCGAGCCCCCCGAGTGGTGTGGCCGGCACGAAATACGGCCCCACATTCTGCGGTTGGTCAACGAAGGCTGCGCGGGCCAGACGGCCGGCGTTCAGCGGATGCGCGCCGTCGATGTCCTTCCCCGGGTCCAGGGCCTCAATGACCACCTGCGGTCGGATTCCCTCGGGCATCGGCTGCTGGATGATGACACCGTTGACGGTCTCGTCATCGTTCAGCTTGCGGATGACGCGGACTATCTCGTCTTCTGTCGTGTCCGCGGGGCGGGTGTGCTCGACGTAGTTGATCCCCACCTTGTTGCAGGTGCGCTCAATCATCCCGGCGTAGCTAACGGAGGCCGGGTCACCGCCAGCTCGGACCAGCGCCAACGTCACATCTCCGCCCTGGTCGGCCCTGTAAGCCTTTACTTCCTGCTTGACCTCGTTCAGAATCTCTTTGGAAACCTTCCGACCGTCTAGGATCTTGGCGCTCATCTCTGTTCCTCCCTATAGTCTATCTCGAAATACCGAATGAACCTTGGATTGTTGCTTTCCCTGCTTCGAGTGTATCCTACCATACCAGCGGGTGTCTGTCATCGGTCAAAGTGTCCATCTGCATCCCGTGACTTAGTACTGCGAGAAAAGCGAAGCCTGTTCAGACGGGCGTTAGCCATATCGCGCATGTCGATTAGAATACCTAGCCTAATAATCAATACGCAACCTGGGTTATATCCATGGTACGAGAAATTGCGTAGACATCCGGCGTTTTGTAGGCCATGTTGTTTGCACATGAAATTCGAGAATGATATAATCGACACAGCCAATGGAGGCGACAACGAGATGAGTTGCGAGAACATCAGAGTGCTTCTGGCCGATGACCACGCCGTCGTTCGGCAGGGTACACGAGAGCTTCTGGACCGCGAACCCGATATCGACGTCGTCGCTGAGGCGAGCGACGGCAAGGAAGCGGTTCAGAAGGCGATCAAGGAGCGTCCGGACGTGGTGGTGATGGATTTCGCCATGCCGGAGCTCAATGGGATCGAGGCGACACGACAGATCAAGGCAGTGGCCCCCGGGGTAGCCATCCTTGTTCTCACGGCGTACGACAGTAATCAATACATCTTCGCATTCCTGGAGGCTGGTGCCGCCGGCTACCTTCTGAAGGACGTCCAGGTGGACGAACTGGTGGAAGCTATCAAGGCTGTCCATGCGGGGGAATCTATGCTCCATCCCGCCATCGCTCGGAAGGTGATCAACCGCTTCGCCCAACCCGGGCAGCAGGCCAGCATCGTTCATGCCGCCCTGGACGAGCTCACCGAGAGGGAGCTTGAGGTCCTGAGAATGGCGGCCAAGGGCCTGTCGAACCGAGAAATCGCCCAGGAGCTAACCATCAGCGTCCGCACGGTGCAGACCCACTTAACGAACGTCTTCAACAAGATGGGGGTTGGCTCTCGTACCGAGGCTGTTGTGCATGCGCTTCGAAAGAACTGGATCACCCTGGAGGATACGCTTTAGCGAGAGGATGCTGGAGGACGGGAAGGCCCGCGATGCGATGAATCGACCGCGGTCGATTGTGCCACCGACCCCTTCGCCCGCCCCCATCGCTTGCCTTCGGGTCTCAAGATCAACGATTCGGCCCCGGCGTGTTCAAGAAAGACGGGAAAAGGAGGGCTCAAATATGAACGATCGGACGGTCCACCGGCCCAATTCGCCGCGTTCAAGCGATGCCGTCGCACGGCTCAAGACTCTGAACGAGGTTACCACGGCCTTGACGCAGTCCTTCAACCTGGAGCAGACCCTCGACGACATCTTGGATCGCGTCCTGGACGTGGTGGGTGTTCGGGCCGGTGCGATCTACCTGCTCCAGGCGGAGGAACAGGGGCTGACGCTGGTCGCCCATCGGAACTTACCGCCGGAGGTGGTGAAGGAGCCCGATGGGCTTAAGTCCTCCCGCATGCTGGCCCGCCACGATGAGCTCCAGTGCAAGTTGGCCGGCCCCCTCCGCGCAAAGGGCGAGATCAACGGGCTCCTTTTCGTCGGCGACCGCCGATCGTGCCCCATACTGCGCCAGGACGAGGAGTTGCTCGACACCATCTGTAACACGATGGGCGTCTTTGTCGAGAATGTGCGGCTCTATCAAGAGCGCACCCGTCAACTGCAGATCGAGCGGTCTGTCATCGAGGTCACGGAGGAGGTGACGTCGGAGCTGGAGCTCGACCGGGTCTTGCCGAAGGTGATGGAGATCGCCGTTGAACTGGCGAAGGCCGATGGAGGGGCCATCGCGCTGCTCGACGAGGAGCGGAACGTGATTCGATACCCATATCTCCACCATCTCCCGCCCGAGTTGGCCGACGTTACCGTCTCCAAGGGGGAGGGGCTCTCCGGCGAGGTCATGGTCACCGGCGAACCGATGGTGATAGACAATTACCGGACTTACCGCAAGGCGATTCCTGCCTTTGTTGATGCTGGTCTCAACAGTGTACTCATTGTTCCTATTGTGAGCGGTGATAGGACTTTCGGTGCCCTCAGCGTCCTGAGCATCGACGAGGCGGAGGCGTTCTCGGACCGCGAGGTCGCCATTCTGACGGCCATCGGGCGAGAGGCCGGCATCGCTATCGAAAACGCCTACCTGTATGAGAATATGCGTTTCTACGCCCGACAGATCACCCAGGCCCAGGAGAGCGAGCGCACGAGGATCGCGCGGGAGCTCCACGATGACACGATCCAGTCCCTGGTGGCACTATCGCGCCGGCTGGAAGCCCTCGCCACGTCCGATCATCTGTCATCCGAGGAAGTCGTCGAGGACATCGCCGAACTGCAGGAGGCCACTGGTCAGATCATCAAGCGGGTGCGCCGATTCAGCCAGGACTTGCGGCCGTCCATCCTCGATGATCTGGGCCTGCTTCCGACCCTGGAGGAACTAACGGCCAGCCTGAACCGACAAGACGGCCTTCGAGCGGAGTTTCGAGTGAAAGGAGAGGAGAAACGACTGTCGTCCGAGATGGAGCTGACTCTGTTCCGCATTGCACAGGAGGCTCTCAACAACGTCAGAAAACACGCCGACGCAAGCCACGTCGTCACCACGGTCGAGATTACCGAGGGTGGCGCGAAGATGACCGTCGAGGATGATGGACAAGGATTTAGTCCGCCGACCTTGACGGACCACCCCACCTCGGCGGCCAAGCTCGGACTGATTGGCATGCACGAGCGGGCACGCCTACTTGGCGGTTCCCTGACCGTGGAGTCCAAGCCCGGTCATGGGACTAGAATCGTCGTCAATGTGCCGGTCTAGCGAACTGGGAGACAGCAGATGGATATCGAAGCGACCATTGATGCCAAGATCCGACCCCGACTCATCGAGATCCTTGGTCGGCAGACGGCTAACGCCCTACTTACCAAGGCGACCCTCGCCTACGTCAGCACCGATGGAACTGAGGGGGAGAGAATTGGGGCCTTCATAGACGCCATCGGTTCAGATGAGCGCATCCTCGGCGAATGGGGAGAGGAGATCCTCGCTACACACACGCAAGAATGGATCAGTCTGCTGAAGCCCGAAGCACGGTCCGAACAGGAGGAGGCTTCCGCGAGAATCCTCGATGGGCGGGCCATGGCGGAAGAAGTACGACAGGAGATCGTCGCGGAGGTGGAGGCGTTCAAGGCGAGGTATGGCACGGTTCCGACCATCGCGGTTGTGCGCGCCGGTGACGATCCAGCGTCGGTGAGTTACGCCAAGATGATCAAGCGCTCGTTCGAAAACGCGGGCATGAGTTTTCTCCTCCGAGCTTTGCCCCCCTCAGTAGATGATCAAGACGTCATTGACGTCGTCTGTGAGCTCAATGCCGACAGCGCCGTGAGCGGCATCATGGTGCAAGAACCACTGCCGAAGGGAATCGACGACATAGCGATCAAGGCTGCCATTGCTCCGGAGAAAGACGCCGACGGCGTAAACCCCATCAACGCCGGTCGGCTGGCTCAGGCCGCGCCGGTGGGTCGAACGTCTGCGGTCAAGGACTACCTGGTTCCAGCCACGCCTCTCGGAGGACTGGAGATTCTGAAGCGGGCGGGTATCGAGATGGACGGAGCCCGCGCCGTCGTCGTCGGTCGCTCCAACATCGTGGGCCGGCCGATGACCTTCTTGTTGATGCAGCACCACGCGACGGTCAGCATGTGCCATTCTCACACAGATCCTCTCGGGCCGGTGACCCGCCAGGCAGAGATCCTATGCGTAGCTGTGGGTGTGGCAGAACTCATCAAAGCCGACATGGTCCGGCCCGGGGCTGTCATCATCGACTTTGGTTTCAACAAGAAGGGCGGCAAGTGGGTGGGCGATGTCGACTTTGAGGGTGTCAAGAAGGTGGCGGGTGCCATCACGCCGGTGCCCGGGGGGACTGGCTCGATGACTAACGTGATGTTGATGCGCAATGTGCTCCAGGCGGCGGAGCGGCGTAGGGAGAAGCGGGATATGTAAGGCAGCTTCTTTGGTTTGACCGCGCACCCCGCTGTGGTAATATACCTGCGGAACGCTTCTGCGTTTTGAGTTTTGAGGCGAGGGCAACGGGCTCTCGCCTCAAACGTTGTCTGTCCGTTACGGTGGTACCATTGGTTGGTTAGACTCCTGGAAAGATGGATGTGCTGCGCATTCTATTGGTTGATGATCACCTTCTTTTCCGCAAGGGCCTGATGCGCCTGCTCGATGCTAAGTCGGAGTTTGAGGTCGTGGGTGAGGCCCAGGACGGGCTCGAGGCGATTGAGCAAGTGCGCCGATCACGTCCCGATGTGGTTCTTATGGACATCAGTATGCCCAATTGTGATGGGCTGGAGGCCACGCGGCGGATCAAGGCACAATTGCCGAGTATCAAGGTCGTTATGCTGACCGTATCGGATGATGAACAAGATCTCGTGACGGCTGTGAAGTACGGTGCGGATGGGTACTTGCTCAAGGATATCCAGCCCGATGAGCTTTTTGATCAACTGCGGCGGATTGGGGAGGGGGTGGCGCCGCTGTCCCGAGGTATGACGGGGAAACTGCTCAACCAGCTGGCTCGGCGAAGCCGGACCGTGCCAGAGGCAAGGGCGACAGCCGTCCTCTCGGAGCGCGAATGTGACGTCCTAGTGCTCGTGGTTGAGGGTTTGACGAATCGCGAGATCGGTCAGGAGCTGGGCATCGCGCGCAACACCGTCAAGAACCATCTCCGCAGCATTTTCACCAAGTTGGATGTGAAGAACCGCACCGAAGCAGCAGCGTATGCTGTTGGTCACGGGTTCGTCTGTCTTCCCGACGGAGCCTCCTGACGGTTGATGGCACCCAAGGTCGATCTATGCCCAGGAGTTAGAGGCTAGTCCATTCGGGCTATTTCTTCGCAGGTGCTGACCCGAACGGGCTATAGACGGATGTAGCAAGGCGGCGTATAATAGCGCCTGGCTGTGGTCTGACCGGGAGTCAGTACCGGCTAGCTTGGCGCTGTGTGACCTACCAGCGGCTGGCGAGCTATGGCTAGCCTTCTAGCTAGGGAGTTATGCCTACCCGACGCGTATTCATCCTCGCAAGCCAACCCCTATTTGCCCAAGGGGTCGAGAGTCTTCTTTCTGGACGATCAGGTATTGAGGTCGTCGGTGCCGCCGTCATTGGCCCCGACGTTTTTTCACGTCTAGCTGAGGCGGATCCCGATGTCGTCATTATTGAGGCAGGCGGCGAGGAGCAGAGCCGGCTGGTTACCAAGAGTCTGGCTTCGGCGTCGGATGCTAAGATCATTGGGCTGACCCCCGACGACAATAGGATCTCAATCTATTATCAGCAGATGAGAGAGAGTCGGAAGGTTGATGATCTGCTCGACGAGGTTCTTGAGCCGCTGAGTTGGCACGTGGGGGGGCACCCTGGGTTGCGGTTGTTCGTCCTGTATCAGGGACACTACGGAGAGCGGATTCTTCAGCATGTTGAGCGCTTCGCGCCAACGTGTTGGTCGATCGAGGCTTGGCGGGCTCCCTCTGACCTGCCGCCGGTGGTCGATGCTCCGCTGACTTTCCTGCCATCCGATCTTCCCGATTCCCAGTTGGTTCTATCCGTAGCACAGATTGCCAGAGTCGCTCAGTTGGTGCCGAGCGTCGTTGAACGGACGGGTGCTCGGTCCGCCATTGTCCCTGCGGATAATGCTGATTGGCTCCCGGATGGTCTAGCGCGCCAGATCCGATCCCAGTTGTCCAAGGCAGGGGCGATTGCTGTCTTTCCAAAACCTTTCTGTTCGTTGACTCAGGACTCCTACAACGTTAAGTCGTTCAAGGTCTCCTATGAGGATCCCTGGATTGCCGAGTTCGCGCGCCACTTTGGCCGACCCGTGCTTCAAGTTGTCTGCCGGGGTGGGCGGATTGCCGATATCGATGTGCAGCGCGATACGTGCTGCGGGTCCGCGAGAGCTGTCGCCCGTGAATTGGTCGGAGAGAGTGTGGGGAACGCTGTACAGCGAGCAGGATTGCTTCATCATCATTCACCCTGTTCAGCGTCTATGCGGGTGGATCCAACCATGGGAGAACCGCTGATCCAGGTCGCTGGAGACTTGATGCGCTGTGCCGTGAAACGGGCCCTTAGTGCATGCCGGCCGGAGGAGACTTACTGCGTACCGGAGGGCCATACAACGAACTCACGTTAGCACCCCGGCACTGTCCGGGTTCAGCTTTCTGTACACGATCAAGCGATACCATCAGTAAGGAGGAAAGCAATGCCTGTAGAGCGAGTCTATCCCGTACCGAGCGATATTGAGATTGCGCACGCGGCGGAGTTGATCCCAGTTCGGCAGATGGCCGAGAAGATCGACCTTGTCGAGGACGACTTGGACCTGTATGGTAAGTACAAGGCCAAGGTCCATCTCGATGTTCTGGAAAAGTTCGCGGATCGCCCTCAGGGTAAGTACATCGACGTGACCGCGATTACCCCGACCCCGCTTGGCGAGGGCAAGACGACCACCACGGTTGGTCTCACCCAGGCTATGGGCAGCGCGTTGGGCAAGAATGTTATGTGCTGCATCCGACAGCCGAGCATGGGCCCCACATTCAACATCAAGGGCGGCGCGGCCGGCGGCGGCTACAGCCAGGTCATTCCGATGGAGGACTTCAACCTTCACCTGACCGGCGACATCCACGCTATCAGCGTAGCGCACAATCTGGTGGCGGCGGCCCTGGACACACGCTTGTACCACGAGAGTCGACAGTCTGACGAGGCGCTCAAGCGTCGTGGCCTCGAACGTCGGCTGGACATCGATCCAGAGACGATTACATGGAACCGTGTTGTCGACGTGTGTGACAGGACGCTCCGCGAGATCAGCGTTGGTCTGAATGACGCCGAGCGCAGCGAGTACTTCCCGCGCAAGACGGGGTACGACATCACCGTTGCGAGCGAGCTGATGGCCATTCTCGCTCTAGCCACCAGTCTGGAGGACCTGAGAAAACGCGTCGGGAAGGCCGTTGTAGGGCTCGACACCTCGGGCAACCCGGTCAACCTGGAGGATCTAGGCATTGCCGGAGCGGTCACCATTCTATTGCGTGATGCGCTCATGCCGACGCTCATGCAGACGCTGGAAGGGCAGCCTGCTTTCGTCCACTGCGGCCCATTCGCCAACATCGCTCACGGGAACTCTTCCATCATCGCCGACCAGATCGCCGTTAAGCTGGCCGACTACGTTGTCACCGAGAGTGGCTTCGGCGCCGACATCGGCATGGAGAAGTTCTTCGATATCAAGTGCCGCTACTCCGGGCTGATCCCGGACGCCGTGGTGCTCGTAGCAACTATCCGCGCCCTGAAGATGCACGGTGGCGGCCCCACGGTGAGTCCGGGTGCGCCATTGGACAAGGCGTACACGGAGGAGAACCTCGAGCTTCTTGAGGCCGGCCTGGTCAACCTGGGTGCCCATATCCGGAACGCCAAGAAATTTGGCGTCCCAGTGGTCGTCGCTGTCAACCGTTTCACGGACGACACCGACGCGGAGGTCGAGATGGTTCGCGAGTATGCCCTTGAGCAGGGTGCCTTCGAGTCGGCTCCGACCGAGCACTGGACCAGCGGCGGTGACGGCGCGGCCCAGCTCGCCGAGGTCGTCGTCGAGGCCTGTGAGCAGCCCAGCGACTTTGAGTTCCTCTATCCTGTTGAGTGGTCGATCAAGGAGAAGATCGAGCACATCGCCAAGGAGATCTACAGCGCGGCCGACGTAGAGTACAGCGAGAAGGCCGAGAGTCAGATCGCCAACTACGAGAAGTCCGGCTTCGGTAACCTGCCGATCTGCATGGCCAAGACGCACCTGAGCATCAGTCATGACCCGGACTTGAAGGGCGCGCCGACGGGCTTCACGCTACCGGTCCGTGAGGTACGGGCTAGTGTGGGTGCGGGCTTCATCTATCCCTTGATCGGGAGCATGAGCACCATGCCCGGCTTGGCGACCCGCCCGGCGTTTATGGAGATGGATCTGGACACCGAGACGGGCGAGGTTATCGGCCTTTCGTAGGGGATTGAGCATCTGCCAACCTCAGGACATCTGGTGATGCACCTTCCAGACGATCAAGAGGCGAGTGCTGGCTCGTCGGCGATAATTGAGATGGACAGGTTTCGGATGCCCTGAGTAAGGAGGATTGGTGGTCAGCCCAAGGCCGACCATCAATCCTCCGGTTGGCGAGGGAAGGAAGCAGGGCGGCCTTCCTCGCCGGCCGTACGTAGGTACGGCGGGGGTGGAAAGTCACTCTGCAGAGAAATCGGAGCGGGCTTGCCCGCATTGGTTCACGATCAGACGGATAATCAAGGAGGCTGGAAGATGGATAAGGTGGTGTTCGACGTACCCTCCCTCTGGGCTGACCACCATGTGCTCACGGTGCGTGAGGTCCTGCGTGAGCTGGAGGGGGTGGAAGATGTGTACGCCAGTTCGGCCTGGAAGCAGGTTATGGTGACGTACGATGGAACGAAAGTCGATGATGCTGCCATCCAGGAGGCCCTAGCTGAGGCCGGCTATCCTGTTGGGGAGGGTGGGGTGCCTGTTGTGGTCGAGCCCACAAAGATCCGCCGTGATCCGCAGTGGGAGACCCTCGGCATCCGCTTGGCCGCTACGAGTGAAGTCGACCGCGAGATGGCGGGCGAGTTCCGACGCTACTAGGAGTCTGAGACATGGCAAGAAAAGAGAAAGAGTTGATACCTGAAAAGGCAAGCAGCGATCCTTCAGCGATCGAGCTTCTGCAGAAAGCGTGCGAAATCGAAGCTGAGACGGCCTTTGCACGAGCCCAGGCAACCCGGGCGTGCAATATTGGAGGTGCCGGCCTCTGCTGCAAGAACTGCTCGATGGGGCCCTGCCGCCTCATCGGGAACACCACGCAGGGCGTGTGCGGAGCGACAATCGACACCATCGCGGCGCGCAATTTCGCGCGGTCCGTGGCGGCCGGTGCGTCTGCCCACTCCGATCACGGGCGTGACCTGGCCTACACGCTCTTGGAAGCGGCAGAGGGGCACGCACCCGACTACGGGGTGAAAGATCCCGAGAAACTGCTGGAGATGGCCCGCTACCTGGGGGTGGAGGCGAAGGACGCGGAAGGTGACCGACGGCCGATCAATGAGATCGCCGCCGACGTTGCCCGGGCGGCACTACGGGAGTTTGGCAAGGTAGAAGGGGAAATCGCCTACTTGAAGCGCGCTCCTAAGAAGCGCCAGGAGATCTGGAAGCAGGTGGGCATTGAGCCTCGGGCCGTTGACCGTGAGGTGGTGGAGCTCCTCCACCGCACCCACGTAGGCAACGACCAAGACGCTGAACATATCCTCGATCATACTATGCGCTGCGCCCTGGGCGACGGATGGGGCGGATCGATGTTGGCAACAGACCTCACCGACGTCCTTTTCGGCACGCCCGCCCCGGTCCGTGCCGAGTCGAATCTCGGTGTCCTGCGGGATGATATGGTGAATATCATCATCCACGGGCACGAGCCCACTCTCTCCGAGATGATTGTGGCAGCGTCGTTGGATCCAGAGCTGATAGAGTACGCGAAGAGCAAGGGAGCAGAAGGGATTCAGCTCGCCGGGATCTGCTGCACGGCGAACGAGACCTTGATGCGTGAGGGTGTTCCTCTCGCGGGGAACTTCCTCCAGCAGGAGTTGGCTATTCTCACTGGCGCTGTGGAGGCGATGGTCGTCGACATTCAGTGCATCTTCCAGGGCCTGGGCCCGATCGCGGATAGGTACCACACTGAGCTGATCACGACGTCGCCGAAGGCGAAGATCAAGGGTGCTAGGCACATGGAGTTCGAGGAAGGCCGCGCCCTGGAGATCGCCAAGCAGATCGTCCGTCGAGCTATCGACCGCTATCCTGAGCGCGGTGAGACCACCATTCCGGACGCCAAGATGCCCCTGATTCCGGGGTTCTCCCACGAGTACATCGACTACGCACTCGGTGGGTCCTACCGCGGCTCGCTCAGACCGTTGAATGACGCGATCCAGGCGGGACGGATTCGCGGCGTCGTGGCGAACATTGGCTGCAACAACGCTCGGGTCTGTCACGATGAACTCCACCGCTACGTCGTAGAGGAGTTCCTCAAGAACGATATTCTGGTCGTGGAGACCGGCTGTGGGGCGATCGCCAGCGCCAAGCAGGGCTACATGACGCCCGAGGCGGCCATGGAAGTGGCCGGCCCTGGCCTCCGCGAGGTGTGCGAGACCGTGGGTATCCCCCCTGTGCTCCATATGGGCTCTTGCGTGGACAACTCGCGCATTCTGACTGTCCTGTCCCAGATGGCGACGGAGGGTGGATTGGGAGAGGATATCTCCGACATCCCCGCCGTGGGGATGGCCCCGGAATGGATGAGTGAGAAGGCCCTCTCGATCGCCACCTACTGCGTTGCCTCAGGTGCGTACGTTATCCTGGGCGGCAGTGATGGTCCCGTCTCCGGCAGTGACGACGTGGTGCGCATCCTCAGTGAGGGCTGGGAGGCGAAGATTGGTGGACGCCTCGAGTTCGTCGAGGAGGCCGAGGAGATCGTCCGTCGTTCCCTGGACCACATCGATCGGAAGCGCGAGGACCTGGGCCTCGACGAGTACGATCCGTCCAAGTGGGGCAAGAGTGGCGATCAACGCATGCCCGAGATCCTCGATCTCCCGCTGGAAGAGCGCATCGAAGCGGTCTACGGCAAATCGGCTAGTTAGGAGGACAGAAAGAGAATGTCAAGATACATCGCCACGCGGGCCATCCGAGGCGCGAACGGTCTCGTAGCCGAGGCTGGTGCGCTGCTGGAGAAGGCCATCGCTGACAAAGGCGCCGACGCGCCGGTTCAGTTTCCCAACACGGCGTACTACCTCCCTGTCACCTACGGGATGCTCGAGCATAAGGTCGAGACCCTGGGAGACTTGAAGCCGGCACTGGAGCATGCAAGGCACCTGCTGCACCCTGTTCCCGACGAGGATCTATGGGTGCCGTACCTCGGCGAGACACTGGACAGTGGGATGTCGACCCTCTTGGCTGCCGAGGCCATTGAGGGCATTCGGTTCGTTTATGGAGAACAGCCAGAGCCGTATCCCGGGCTGGAGCTCACTGGCAGTACAGCCTATCCATCCTTCTCGGGCGACGGACATCTGAACGGGCCGATCGATGACGTACAGCTCCGTTCCTGGGGTATTCAGCTCGTGGACGGTCGCATGCCTGGCTTCGCCGCTATCGTCGGAAAGGCGCGTAGCAACGAGGCCGCCGTCGCCATCGTGCGAGAGCTTCAGCGCAGGAACATCCTCACGTTCCTCTGCGGCAACGTCAATGGCCGCTCAATCATTGACCAGTTGCAGGAAGAGGGCGTCGAGATGGGCTATGATACATATATTGTGCCGTTCGGCAGGGATACCATCTCCGCCATCTATCCGCTGGGCTTCGCCACGCGGTCGGCGCTCACGTTCGGTGGTCTGAGCGCCGGTGAATGGCGTAAGATCCTTTTGTACAACAAGTATCGTGTATTCGCCTTTGTCTTGGCTCTAGGCGAGGTCGACGACCTCAAGTATGCCGCGGCGGCGGGGGCCATATCCTACGGCTTCCCGACCATTGCCGACACCGTCATTCCTGAGATCCTCCCGACCGGTGTCACCCAGTACGAGCACGTCATCTCGATGCCCTGGAATGAGATTCAAGCGGAGACGGAGGAGGAGCGCGCCGCCAAGCTTGTCCAGAAGGCCATCGAGGTACGCGGTGTGAAGATCCGCATCACCGAGGTACCGGTGCCTGTCTCCTACGGCTCGGCCTTCGAGGGCGAGGTCGTGCGACGCGCAGACATGCGCGTTGAGTTCGGTGGCAAGCACAGTCGCGCCTTCGAGTATCTCACGATGCGAGACATGGATGAGGTCGAGGATCACAAGATCGAGGTGATAGGGCCCGACTTCTCCGACGTGGAGGAGGGTGGGTCGATAGACATGGGCCTCGTCATCGAGGTCGCCGGGCGGAAGATGGAGACGGACTTCGAACCGGTCCTAGAGCGGCAGATTCACTACTTCGTCAATGCGGCCTCCGGTATTCAGCACATTGGTCAGCGTGACATCACCTGGATCCGCATTTCCAAGACGGCGGCTGAGAAGGGTTTCGACCTTAAGCACTTCGGTGAGGTCCTCTATGCGCGCTTCCACGCGGACTTCGGTGCCGTCGTGGACAAGGTCCAGGTGAAGATCGTCACGGATCCTGAACTCCACGCTCAGTGGCTCGGGAAGGCACGAGAGGCGTACGAGTTCCGTAACCAACGCCTGGCGGACCTGACTGACGATGCCGTCGAGACGTTCTTCGACTGCACGCTCTGTCAGTCCTTTGCACCCACCCACGTTTGCATCGTGAGCCCCGAGCGTCTCGGACTATGCGGTGCTTACAATTGGCTCGACTGCAAGGCATCCCACGAGATCAACCCCACCGGCCCCAATCAGCCGGTGGCGAAAGGCGAGATCATTGACTCGGTCAAGGGGTACTGGACCGGCGTCAATGAGACTGCGGTCAAGAACTCCCAGGGCACCGTCGAGCAGGTGGCGATGTACTCCATCATGGAGAACCCGATGACGGCCTGCGGCTGCTTCGAGTGTATCGTGATGTACATCCCCGAGGCAGAGGGTGTGATGGTCGTCAGTCGTGAGGATCCCAGCATGACGCCTGCAGGCATGACCTTCTCGACGCTGGCCGGCATGTGCGGTGGTGGCATCCAGACCCCGGGCGTGATGGGCGTGGGGAAGTTCTACCTGACCAGCCCCAAGTTCATCTCTGCCGACGGCGGCTTCAAGCGGGTCGTGTGGATGTCCAGCTTCTTGAAAGAGTCTATGGGTGAAGAACTACAAGCCGTCGCGGAGCGCGAGGGTGTGCCAGATCTTGTTGATCGCATCGCCGATGAACGGGATGTGACGACGGCTGAGGACTTGGTGGCGTGGATCAAGGAGCAGGACCACCCCGTGTTGGAGATGGGGCCGATGGAAGCTGCCGAGGGTCCGGAGGCCGCCGCGACGGTGGAGGCTGAGGTCCAAGATGAGGTCGTTCGGCCGCAGCCCCAACCAGCTGCCGAGGAGCCGGAGGTAGAGGCTGCGCGGGAGGAAGCGAAGGTTGGACCTGAGCCGACCGCTGAGGTGCCCAAGGAAGCAGAGCCGACAGCCGCGCCCACAAAGGTGGACGTCAGCGAGCTAGAACTGCCTGAGGGCGCAGGTATGGAACAGATCGCTCAGCTCACAGCGGGCATTGTGATGGACAACATCCGCAACGCGCTAATCGCAGCTTTGCAGGAGCTTGGTGGTGAAGTATCAGCTATGCCCACTCGGAAAGCACCGTCGGAACCGGCGGCTGTCGGGGCGCCGCGTGCTACGTCTGCGGAGGAGGTCGCTGAGCCTGAGGGTGAGGAAGAAGAGCCTCTGCCTGAGGAAAAGCGAGCACGCCCTATTGTGCTGCCCTGGAGCGAGAACAAAGAGTCGACGGTCGAGCCACCTAAGAAGAAATGGGCAGGGAGAGTCCGCGAGATAACCCTTGGCGCACGGCCCAGCGGGGCTGGGCCAGAGGCCGAGGGGGGCACGCGGACCAAGACGGTCACCGTCGGCGGGCAAACGACGTTGCCCTTCATGGGGCTGGAGGGCGACATTGGTCGTCGTCCGGTTGTGGGCTGCGAGATTCAGGACAAGCGGCCCGACGATTGGTCACCGTTGCTGCTGCAGGCCTGGGGAGACGTGGTGAACGATCCCGCTGAGTGGGCCAAGGCAGCTGAGAATCGGGGCGCCGACTTGATCACGCTCCGGCTTAGCTCGGAGGATGCCAACGGCGAGCCAAACAGTGCAGAGAAGGCCCGTGATACGGTTCGCAAGGTGTTGGAGGCGACCGGCCTGCCGCTGATCGTTCTTGGTCCGGGCCAGGTGGAGATGGATCACGAGCTCCTCGTCGCGGTCGCTGAGGAGGCATCGGGGGAGCGCATCGCGCTGGGTCTGTGCGAGGAGAAGAACTACCGCACGATCGTAGCGGGTGCGCTGGCGCACGATCAGCTCGTGGTCGCAAGCACGGCGATGGACGTGAACCTGGCCAAGCAGCTCAACATCCTGGTCAGCGACATGGGCTTGCCGATGGATCGGATCCTCATGGATCCCACCTGCGCTGGTGTCGGATACGGCATCGAGTATGGTTATTCGGTGATGGAGCGACTTCGGCTCGCTGCCCTGCAGGGCGACAGCATGACGCAACAGCCGATGGTTGTCATCGTCGGTTTCGAGGCCTGGCGGCAGAAGGAAGCCAAGGTTGGTGAGGACGTGCCCGAGGCCTGGGGAGACTGGGAGGAACGGGCTATTAACTGGGAGACTGTCACGGCGGCCAGCCTCGTAGAGTCCGCCGCCGATATCCTGGTTCTGCGTCATCCCGAGTCCGTGAAGCGGATCCACACGATGATCGAGGAGCTGTGGGGCGCGGCGTAGGGCATTAGGCATGGTGGGTGAGCCCGCTATCAAGGTGTTCACCCATCAAGCCGCTCTTTGATGTGCGTTAAAGGAGAGATACAAGAAGATGGCACTTTCCGGTATTCAGATCTACAAACTTCTGCCTCAGACCAACTGCCAGGACTGCGGGTATCCCACCTGTTTGGCCTTCGCTATGAAGCTGGCCTCCAAGCAGGCGGATCTGGACGATTGCCCCCATGTTTCCGACGAGGCACGAGAGAAGCTGGCCGAGTCGGCTGCTCCGCCGATCCGGTTGGCTACCGTTTCCTCTGATGGGCGCAAGGTTGAGGTAGGGAACGAGCTGGTCCTGTTCCGGCACGAGAAACGATTCTTCAATCCGACTGGAGTCTTCATTCGCGTCTGGGATGACCAGGGTGTGGAGGAAATCAAGAGACGGGTCGACGAGGCCATGTCGTACGTGGTGGAGTATGTTGGCATGGAGCTGTGTCTCGACGGCATAGCCGTTCAAGCCACGGGTGACGGCGAGAGGTTCGCCCGGGCTGTTGAGGCCGTCCTGGAGACCGCTGAGGTTCCGCTTATCCTGATCGCTGACGACGCTGACGTCATGGCACGTGGCCTTGAGGCTGCTCGCGACACGCGCCCGCTCATCCATGCTGCTACGCCGGACAACTGGGAGGCGTTCGTAGAACTCGCCAAAGAGCATGCTGTGCCGATGTCGGTTCAAGCAGCGACGATGAGTGATCTGGCGGATCTTACCCAGAGAGTCCAGGACGCTGGAGTTAAAGACATCGTGCTCGACCCTGCCGTGTCCGATATGCATTCGTCGCTGGTGCTGAATACTCTGATTCGCCGCAAGGCGATCGACGAAAGCTACCGTCCCCTGGGATTTCCGACCATCAGTTTCCCCGGGGAGGTGGCTGACGATGCGGGGATGGTGACCGTGGCTGCGACGCAGGCGATCATCAAGTATGCTGGTTTCGTCGTGCTCGACCAGTTCAGCCCGGCGACGGTCTACCCGCTGCTGGTACTGCGGACAAACATCTACACCGACCCACAAGAGCCGATCCAGGTTGAGCCGGGTGCCTACGAGATTAACGAGCCGGGTCCCAATTCGCCTGTGATGGTGACCACCAACTTCTCGATCACTTACTTCTCGGTGGCGAATGAAGTTGACGGAAGTGGCATTCCCTCCTGGCTTTTGGTAGCAGATGCCGAGGGGATGAGTGTGCTGACGGCCTGGGCCGCTGGTGAGTTCGACGCGGAGCGGATCGCTAAGGCTGTTCGGACCACGGGTATGGCGGACAAGGTGGAGCACCGCAAGCTTGTCATCCCCGGTCACGTAGCTGTCCTCCTGGGCGAGCTTGAAGAGGAACTGCCCGAATGGAAGATTCTGGTCGGGCCTCGTGAGGCAGTCGACCTGCCGGGCTATCTGAAGATCTGGGAGGCGGACTAAGCCGCCCAGTGAGGGCGAGTTGTGCTTGGCTGACCGACCAAGCACGACTCGCCGATCGTCGTTGAACGGACTCCTCGTTCGCTAGCTTACCGAGGCACCGATCATGCTAACTTGCCGAGTGCGATTTCTACCCGCTGACCGAGGTGTCGAGGTCCCGTGTGGCACGCTTCTGAGCGAAGCCGCTCAGAAGGCCGGTGTTGACGTTAATATGCCGTGCGGTGGGCAGGGAAGGTGCGGGCGCTGCGCGGTGATCGTCGATGAGGGAAGCGTCCGGCGTCTGTCCACAGGTCGTCTCTCCCAGGAGGATGTGACCGCAGGCTACGTGCTGGCGTGCCAAGCTACAGCTGAGAGCGATCTGGTTGTCACGGTACCGCCGCAGGAGAAGATCGAGCGACGCCTGGATACGAGCAAGCGTGCGGGGAAGGTCAAACTCCCTTTCCCCTACAGTGTCGACGACCAACCCCTGCGTAAGTTCGTGGTGACGCTCGATCCACCCAGCCTTCAGGATCAGACGGATGACTGGTCCCGCCTCCAGAGGGAGCTTTCGCGGCGCTACGACCTGGACGATATCAGAACCTCGTTGCCCGTTTTGCGAGGACTGGCGTCGGCGCTTCGGGAGGGAGATTGGACGGTGACGGTAGTCGTCGAGATGGACAACTGGCGACGTCCGGAGGGCCCCCCGCGTCTCATCGACGTGCTGCCGGGAGAACGCCTGGAGAGTCTGTGGGCCGTGGCGATAGACATCGGCACCACCAGCAACGTGCTCTGGCTCGTGGACTTGATCAGTGGCGAGGTTATGGCGCAGACGGCGGACTACAACGGTCAGATTGCCCGAGGAGAGGACGTGATCTCGCGCATCATTTATGCCTCCAAGCATAGGGGGGGGCTTGAGGAGCTCCAAGGGCTGGTAGTCGAGACGTTCAATCGTCTACTCGATGAAGCTGCAGAAGAGCGAGGGATCCGGACTGATGAGATCTACAAAGCGGTCGTCGCTGGGAACAGCACGATGTTGCATCTCTTCGCCGGGATTCCGCCCGAGACGATTCGGTTGATGCCTTTCATCACAGTCGTGAACCAGTTGCCTCCGTTTGCGGCCAGGGAGATTGGGTTGGACATCAATCCGGCGGCGGCCGTTGACTGCCTCCCCGGCATCGCCTCCTATGTCGGCGCGGATATCACATCGGGGGTGATTAGCTCCGGTATGTGCGACAAAGACGAGGCGTTCACGCTCTTCGTCGACGTGGGAACCAACGGCGAGATGGTCCTGGGCGATTGTTCTTGGCTGATCGCCTGCGCATGCTCCGCCGGGCCAGCGTTCGAGGGCGCAGGCGTCGTGGATGGGATGCGGGCCACCGCAGGGGCCATTGAGGAAGTGTGGGTCGATCGAGAGACCCATGAGACGACGTACCGCGTCATCGGGGACGAGAAGCCGAGCGGACTGTGTGGGTCCGGCCTTATCTCGCTGATGGCGGAGATGTTCACCGCCGGCGTGATCGACAAGAGTGCCAACATCAATTTCGAACTGCCGACGGATCGTGTGCGCGAAGGAGGGCACGGCGCGGAGTACGTGGTTGCGTGGGGTGAAAACACGGCCTCGGGGAAGGACATCGTCATCACTGACGTGGACCTCAACAACCTGATGCGCGCCAAGGCAGCGATCTACGCTGGCTTCTCCATCCTCGCTCGCAGTGTCGGACTCAGTTTGGATGTGGTGGAGCGCGTGCTCATCGGCGGGGCCTTTGGGCAATACATCAACGTGGAGAAAGCCGTACAGATTGGTTTGCTCCCCGACAAGCCTTTCCCAAGCTTCCAATTCCTCGGGAATACGTCGGTGCGTGGCGCGTACATGGCACTGATTTCGCGGGAGATTCGGGAGCGGGTAACGGAGGTCGGAGAGATGATGACCTACCTGGAGCTCTCCGCCGACAACACGTTCTTCGACGAGTTCAATGCTGCGATGTTCCTACCCCACACGGATATGGAGCAATTCCCGTCGCTGGTGGAAGGAACGGAGAGAGGATAGGCTCCAAAGCCGGTATCTCAAGTCTGGGGCCGTCTGCCCCGAAGACGAGCAAAGAGTGGACGCTGGTTCAGCGAGGCATGCACCAGGGCCCTCAACACCGCGCAATAGATGAGGAGTGATCTGAGAGAAGATATGACGACGACAATTGCACTGGCTGGCAAAGGGGGTACTGGCAAGACGACTCTTTCTGCCCTGCTCATTCGCTACTTGATGGAGGAGCGGCCCGGTGCTATCCTTGCCATTGATGCAGACCCGGCCAGCAACCTCCACTACGTTCTCGGGATGGAGCTCTACCAGACTATCGGTGAGATCAGGGAGGACATGCTAGGGCAGGTTCAGTCCAGTGGCGCTCTGGCAGGCTCGATGCCGGGGGGGATGAGCAAGCAGGAGTATCTAGACTACCAAGTACAGATGTCGCTGGTGGAGGGAGACCGTATCGATCTCCTGGCGATGGGACGTCCTGAAGGGCAAGGCTGCTATTGTGCAGCGAATCAGATGCTCCGCTTGATTTTAGATCGCCTCAAGGGGAACTACGACTACGTCGTCATCGATAACGAGGCTGGGATGGAGCACCTCAGCCGTCGGACGACGCGTGATGTCGACGTCCTACTGCTCGTCACCGATCCGACGCAGAGGGGTCTTATCACGGCGCAGCGCATGCAGGAGATGGTGCCGGAACTCGAAATCGGCGTGGGGCACGTTTATCTGGTTCTGAATCGCTTGCGAGGCGGTGGGGCCGTATCTGACGTGCCCGAACCACTGGCACAGGCGATCGACGAAGCTGGGCTCGACTTGATTGGTGTGCTGCCGGAGGAGCCCAAGATGGCGGAGTTCGAGTTCACGGGACGGCCGCTTGTCGAGCTGCCAGCCGCCACTGGACTGTATGAGGCGGTACGAGAGATCGCCGAAAACGTGCTCGAAGATGGAGAACGCTAATACCCGCTTTCTGCGGACAACTCGACGGCCAAGATCGTTCGTTGTGGCTACACAAGTCGTTGTGGGGTGCGTTGGTGATGGCGATCGCGCTACGGCTCAGATGGTGAACCTAACATAGACGAGGAGGCAATACAATGTACATCATTGGCGAAAACATCCACGTGGTCTCCCCTAGGGTGGCGCGAGCCATCAAAGAGCGGGACAAGGCATTCTTTCAGGAGATGGCGGTCCGTCAAGTGGAGGCGGGTGCAAGTGCCGTAGACTTGAACATTGGCCCGCAGAAGAAGGAGGGGGCAGAGCTCCTCCCCTGGCTTGTGGAGACTGTGGAGGAGGTCGTGGACGTTCCTCTGGTCTTCGATACAACCAATCTAGACGCAATCAAGGCGGCGTGCCAGGTGGTCTCAAAGGCCCAGCCCATCATCAACTCCGTCTCCGCCAAGGAGGAGTCGCTGGAAAGGGTACCCTTGGTGGCGGCGGAATACAATGCGCGGCTGATCGGGTTGACCATGGAGTCTGGGATGATTCCGGTCAGTGCCGATGAGCGGGTGACAATCGCCATCGAGAGTCTGATTCCCCGCATGCTGGAGGTGGGCTTGCCGATGGAGGACTTCATCATCGATCCCTTGGTGCTGACGGTCTCTGGTTGTCAGGAATACTGCCCCGAGTTCATCGACGCTGTGCGCATGCTTAAGGTAGCCTGGGATCCCGCTCCCAAGACGAACGCAGGGCTCTCGAATGTATCGAACGCGGTACCGTACGAGATGCGCCCGCTCTTGAACCGGGTCTACCAGGTCATGATTATGGGTGCGGGCATCGACATGATCATTGCTGATCCTTTTGATGAGGACTTGATGGAGTTCATCCGCATCGTCGAGGAGCGCGATGACTCCACCAGCCTGGGCAAAGCCTTGCTCAAGCTCCACGATCGCATCGTGGCGATGGAAGTACCTCAGGTAGAGGATTTCGACCTCGATGACCCCGAGCAGGAGGCGATCTGGAAGACGGTTCAGGTGCTGCAGAACGATATCATCTACACCGATTCCTACCTCCGTGTGTAGGTGCGATGACGCGGCGCGCCTGATGATCGTGATGGTTTGTAGTCGGCAGGGGAGATCCTATGACAGCAGTGTTACTTGACGGACGGGCTACGTCGTCGACCATACGTCAGGAGGTCGAGGCTACGGCAGCCAGACTGAAGGCTGAGCATCAAGTAGTTCCGGGATTGGCGACAGTGTTGGTGGGCGAGGATCCCGCCTCTCAGACCTATGTCAATCTGAAGGAGAGACAGTGCGAGCAGGCGGGGATGCGGGCCTTTGGTCGTCATCTGCCCGAGGACGTCAGTCAGCGGGCCTTGTTGGCGGAGATCGATTCGCTGAATGCTGACCCTGAGGTGCATGGCATTCTGGTGCAGCTGCCACTACCTGATCACCTGGATGAGAACCAGGTCCTGGCGGCGATTGCTTTGGAGAAGGACGTGGATGGATTCCACCCGGTCAACATTGCTCGTCTGACTATGCAGGATATGGAGCCTACGTTTGCTCCGTGCATGCCCCTCGGCTGCATAGAGCTGCTGGATCGTTACGACGTGGAGATCAAGGGCAAAGAGGCGGTCGTGCTTGGCCCGAGCAACATCGTTGGCTTGCCCACCGCTCTGCTTCTCCTGCACCGCGGCGCAACGCTAAACGTCTGCCATGCTCATACCAGGGATCTCCAGGGCATGAGCCGCCGTGCCGACATTCTGGTCGCGGCCATTGACGAGCCTGGTATGGTCAAGGGCGATTGGGTCAAGCCTGGGGCTGCCATCATCGACGTGGGCTGGAGTCGGGTGAAGGTGGACGACGAGTACAAAGTCGTGGGCAACGTGGAGTTCGACGAGGTGAAGGACGTGGCGGGCTACGTCACACCGGTTCCCGGGGGGACCGGACCTATGACGATAGCTATGTTGCTGCAGAATACTCTGCTCTCGGCTCAGCGGTCGGCCGGGCTAGGGGGCTAGATCTAGGCCGGGACCGGAGCTGCGCAGCATTCTGCCGGAAGAGCGGCTGTGCAGACCGGTCCAAGGCCAATGGCTCATGGTCGCGGGATCGTGTCGCGATCAGGTCACGGGAGGTGGTGTGAGAACCGAGATATCGGTCAAGAAGGTGCGCGGGCGTTTTGTGCGCCAGGTCGAAGAGATCAGCGGACAGGATCTTCTGGCGTGCAATCAGTGCGGGAAGTGCAGCGCCGGCTGTCCGATTGTGGCTGCGATGGATGTGCTGCCCAGTCAGGTTATTCGCATGGCACAGCTTGGGATGGAGGAGGTTCTGGAGACGAAAACCATCTGGATCTGTGCTTCCTGCTTGACGTGCGTCGCTCGCTGCCCTAAGGGCGTGGATCTTCCGAGGCTGATGGAGGCTCTCCGCCAGATCGCACTGCGCAAGGGTGCTGCAAAGCTGGACCTTGGTGATCTCCCTGACGATCTACTGGAGGAGCTGCCCCAGCTCGCGGTCATCGGTGGGTACAGGAAGTATATGAAGTAGATGGGCGATCCTGTGGCTCGAGGCCTCCCTCTCACGGAGCGTCGGTCTACGGATCTGCCAGGACTTGGAGCTACCTGATGGGTATTCCCTATTTTCCCGGTTGCACACTGTCGACGAAGGCTAAGAACTATGATCGCTCCGCACGAGCTGTTGCGGAGGCGCTCGGTGTGGGGCTTGAGGAGCTTCCAGAGTGGCAGTGTTGCGGGGCCACATTCCCGCTTATGCTGGACGACTCGATGGCTCTTATTGCGCCCACTCGTATTCTTTACCAGGCACAGCAGGCCGGCGACCGCGTGGCGACTCTCTGCTCGATCTGTTACAATGTCCTGCGGCGCTCTCAGGTGCTTCTGGAGCGTGACGAGGCCATGCTCGACCGAATCAATTGGTTCACCGAGCAGGACTACGAAGGCGGGGTCCAAGTGGCGCACTTCCTGGGAATTCTTCGTGACGATGTGGGATGGGGTGACGAGGATACGCCGGGGCTTGCCGACCACGTGCGGCAGCCGCTCACCGGCCTCAAGGTGGCGCCCTATTACGGATGCTTGCTGCTTCGGCCCTTCGAGGAGATTGGCCTGGACGACCCCGAGGAGCCGCGTATTATGCACGATCTGGTGCGGGCCCTGGGTGCTGAACCGATAGACTTTCCCTACGACGTCGAGTGCTGCGGGTCGTATCTGACTGTCAAGGAGCCCGATGTTCCTGCGTCGCTTTCACTGGAGATCGTGGCGTCCGCCCGAAAGCACGGGGCGGATCTGGTCGCGACTGCATGCCCACTCTGTCAGTTCAACCTCGACTACCCGCAGCGCGAAGCCGCTGCGAGCCGCTCCGGCGAAAGGGTGCCGGTGCTCTATTTCACGCAGTTGATGGCCATAGCACTGGGTTTGCCTGAGGAGACGTGGGGCCTGGAGGACCATTATGTGGACCCCAAGTCGATCATCGAGGTCTTGCTCGAAGATGATTGATGGATTACCGCAGCGAGGGACCTGGTTTCCTCGTCTACTGATTCCTTTCGCGCCGTCTGTGCGAGTTGGGACGCATCTGATCGTGGTTGAAGGTCGGGGCCTACGCTCATGAACTACCGTGCTTTGGTCATCGGAGCTGAGATAAGTGGGATGCAAGCTGCCCTGGACATCGCGGATAGCGGCTTTGAGGCGGTCCTCGTCGAGAAGGAGCCCGTCATCGGTGGGCACATGGCCCAGTTGTCCGAGACATTTCCGACGCTGGACTGCTCGCAGTGTATGGTGACGCCTTGCACCGTTGCCGTGGGGCAGCATCCCAACATCCAGGCCCTCGCGCTAAGCGAGGTTGTAGATGTAGAACGGATCGCGGGTCCGACGGGTGAACACGATGGCGGAGGAGCGGTCCTATCGAAGAGAGGCGGCGACGGGTTCCGTGTACGGATCAAGAGGTACCCGCGGTACGTGAACGAGGATAGATGTATGACCTGCGGTGACTGCGCGGAGGCGTGCCCGATCGTGGTGGCGAACGAGTGCGATCACGGGTTAGCTGCCCGCTGTGCGATTCACCTCCGCTCATCCCAACCGGTCCCCGGCGTTTATCGGCTCGATCCCGAGGCCTGTCTCGGGCCTTTCCCGCTGGCCTGCGGCAGATGTCCGGAAGCCTGCGGCGTTGGAGCAATCGACTGCGACGTGCAACCGGAGACTCGGGAGATGGATGTAGGTGCCATCGTCGTCGCCACGGGCCACGAGCTCTGCGAAGACAAGGCTGTGGCCGCGTACGAGTACAAGTCGCATCCAAACGTGATGGACGGCTTGGAGTTCGAAAGGATGCCCTCCGCATTCCAAGCCGCGTGGGCGCGGGATAGACGGCGGAAGGCGACCAACCTGCTGCTTTCCGATGACGAGCTCGGCGCCACAGAAGCAGAGGCGCTAGTAGCTGCGACGGAGGCAGCATGAGCCGAATTGGTGTATTTGTCTGCCATTGTGGAATCAACATCGCTGGTACTGTCGATGTGACCGCAGTGGCCGAGGAGATAGGTCGGCATCCCGACGTAGCTTTCGCCACGGACTACAGTTACATGTGCTCTGACCCAGGTCAGCAGCTGATTCGGGAGGCGATCAAGGAGAACGAGCTAGATGCCGTCGTCGTAGCAGCATGCTCGCCATCCATGCACGAGGCGACGTTCCGGCGAGCGGCGGCTTCTGAGGGCTTGAATCCATATCGGCTCGAGATCGCCAACATCCGAGAGCAGTGTTCGTGGGTCCATCAACGGGAGCCCGCTTCAGCTACCAGGAAGGCCTCTGAGATCGTCCGAACGATCGTTGAGAAGGTCAAGCGAGATGAGGAGCTGACACCATTCCGTCTTCCGTTGACGAAGCGAGCGCTTGTCATCGGCGGCGGCATCGCGGGCATGCAGACCGCTTTGGACGTCGCCAATGCCGGTTTCCCCGTGGTCTTGGTGGAGAGGGAGGCCCACCTTGGAGGTAAGATGGCGCTTCTGAGCGGCACCTACCTCAATCTCCAAGCGGCGCCCGATCTTCTATCTGGCAAGATCGACGAGGTTCTGGGACATCCAAACATCGATGTGTTGACACGTTCGGAGGTCATCGGTGTGGATGGCTACGTTGGCAACTTCGAGATCTCTGTCGCTGGGCGCGACGGTGCGGAGGACGACGAGGCATCGGCTTCGGCGCATCAAAGCTGTTTGGAGGTGGGCGCAATCGTCGTGGCCACCGGCTGGGATCGCTATCCTCTGGATCGGCTTCCAGAGTATGGCGGTGGTGAAGTGACGGATGTCGTTGATGGGATAGCTTTCGAGAGGATGCTCCGCGAAGGGGATATCCGACGACCGTCTGATGGACGCCGGCCTCAAGAGGTGGTGTTTGTGCAGTGCGCCGGGTCCAGGGATCCGGAGCGTGGTGTCTCATATTGCTCGAAGGTCTGCTGCATGGTGGTGGCTAAGCAGGCTATGACGTTCAAGGAGCGGACCCCGGACGGACAGGCCTACGTCTTCTACATCGACATTCGCTCGGCTGGCAAAGGATACGACGAGTACGTGCAGGACGCCATGGAGAAGCAGGATATTCTATACCTACGCGGGAAGGTCAGTAAGATCTTCCAAGATGGGCCGGCGGTGAAGGTGTGGGGTGCTGACACCCTTAGCAACCAACCAATTGCGGTCTCGGCTGATTTGGTGGTTCTAGCCACACCGATGCTGCCTAGCTCGGAGGCTATGGATGTTGCGCAGCATATCCGGGTGGGCACCGATACGTATGGCTTCTTCAGCGAGGCGCATCCGAAGCTTCGTCCGGTTGAGAGCCTCACAGCGGGTGTGTTTCTCGCCGGTGTTGCGCAGGGCCCGAAGGATATCCCGGAGACGATCTCTCAGGCCTCTGGTGCCGCGGCCAAGGTTCTGCGGCTCTTTTCCCACGACGAGATGACGCAGGAACCCACTGTAGCCTATGTCGAAGAAGAATTGTGCTCCGGATGCGGCGCGTGTGTAGAAGTCTGTCCGTACGAGGCGCGCGCTCTCCGGGCCTTCGGGGCAGGCGGGCGCATAGCCGCAGTGAACGCGGCGTTGTGTCAGAACTGTGGTGCTTGCCTGGTGGCTTGCCCCAACAAGGCCAGTCAGATCCGGAACTGGACACCGGCGCAGATTCTCGCTATGGCGGACGCCGTCATGGGATAGCTTCTGGGAGTTCCAATCCCGATCGCGGGGTTGGATGTCCGGTGCGGGGGCTGGGATCGGCTGGGTCGTTTGGGCACAACGTTGCGGATCAACTAAGGTGGGCTAGAGGATTCAGGGAGGATGACCATGTCCGAGGTCTGGAAGCAATTGGAGAACTACAGGAAGTTGAAGACGTTGCCCTCCAGTGAAAGGCTCTTGCTGCGGCCGCTGACCAAGGAGGATGAGCAGAATCTGGTCGACCTCTTTGCGCGTGCATCGGACCAGGACCTGGAGTACTTCCGCAGCGATGCCGGCGATCCCGATGTGGTCAGAAGCTGGGTGGAGGATCTCGACCTGCAGACCGTGTTCCCTCTGGTGGCGATGATCAACGGGCGCATGGTGGGCGAGGCAACTCTCCATTTCGGCGAGCACTTTCATCGACACCTGGCCTGGGTTCGCATCTTTCTAGATCGGGGGTATCGAAGTCAGGGGATCGGTACGTTGATGCTCCGCTGCCTCATCGACATAGCGCGGCGGGTGGGCCTTCAGCAGTTATACGCTGAGGTTGTTTTGACGCAGCCGCAGGTGGTCAAGGCCTTTGAGAATCTTGGCTTTCGCCACGAGGTGACCCTGGAGGACTATTTCATCGCCGGAGACGGTGAGACTTTGGACATGGCGATTCTTGTCTTCTGGTTAGTCGATAATTCTGGCGTCTTCTAGGAACGAGACCCGAAGGCGGGTGGTTCGGTCAGGCTGCGCTCCGGTGTCGTTGACCTGGCTGTCATCGGTGCAAGGCAAGGACGCCCCCGAAATGTCCATATACTACCGATCAATATCTTGTATTGGTCAAGTGGGTTCCGTCAGGCTATAATCATTCGTGTAGTACAATCTCCTGTCGACCTGTGGCACAAGTGGGCAGGTCCTCAGATTCCTGGAGGGATAGAGAGGTTCGCATGAAAGACGGCACAGCGCTGAAAGCCGACGCCCCCGTCGTGGCGGTAGACCGCGGGTTTGCCAATGTGGTGCAGCATCGGAGTGGGGAGGACATTCGTAGCTGCTACTACTGCCAGAAGTGCACTGCCGGCTGTCCGACTGCATACGTGATGGACTACAGACCGGCTCAGCTTCTTCGCATGATCCAACTTGGGCAGAAGGAGCGGGTGCTGGGGAGCAAGACGATCTGGATGTGCATCGGATGCGAGGCGTGCGGAACCCGCTGCCCTAATCAGATCCGGTTGGCGCCGGTGATGGATGTCCTCCGCGAGATGGCGCTGGAGGAAGGGTATAAGCCGGAGACTGCGGTCTACTCGCTTCACCGCTCGTTCCTTGACAGCATCAGGTTGTGGGGCAGGATGCACGAGTTGACGATGCTTGCGGAGTTTAAGACGCGCTGCCTGATAACGGAGGTGCCCGTCTTCTTCCATGGACTGCTGGGCGACATGAAGTTGGGTAGTGACCTTATCCTGAGCGGAAAGCTCTCTGTCCTGCCGGACAGGATCAAGGGGGTGGAGGAGATAAGAGCCCTGTACGAGGAGGCTGCCGCTGTTAGCTCGTCGGAAGCTTCAGAGGAGGGCGAGTGAGTTCAGCTATGAGATATACGTACTATCCTGGATGCACGTCTGAAACGACGGCCGTTGAATTCGGGCATTCGACGGAGGCGGTGTGCGAGGCCCTAGGCATCGAGTTGGTCGAACTGGAGGACTGGAACTGTTGCGGTGCCTCCTCGGCCCATAGCCTTGATCACGAGCTCGGAATGGCACTGCCTGGAAGGAATGTGGCTTTGGCTCAGGAGGCAGGGCTTGACATGGTGATTCCATGTCCGGCCTGCTACCAGCATTGCCGCGATGCCAACATCCGGATGCGGGAGGACGAGGACTGGCGAAAGAAGATGGAGCGCATCCTGGACTTCCGCTATGAGGGCGCGGCTGCACCGCGCCACTTGCTGGAGGTCCTCGCCAATGATTTGGACAAGAATAAGCTCCAAGAGAGAGTTAGTCGGCCTTTGGACCGGTTGAAGGTGGCCTCCTATTATGGGTGTGTGCTGGTCCGTCCGCCTGAGCTGACGGGTTGGGACGACCCGGAGCATCCGGAGACGATGGACAAGCTCGTGACTGTCTTGGGTGCAGAAGCCATCGACTGGTCCTACAAAGTGGACTGCTGCGGTGCAAGTCTCACGCTTTCCCGCGGCGACATCGTGGCGGAGCTCTCGACCAAGATTATCGAGGGAGCTGCCGAGGCGGGCGCCGATTGTATCGTCTCGGCTTGCGGGATGTGTGAGATCAACCTGGACACGCGTCAGGCGCCTCGCTCAGGCAAGAAAATGCCCATCTTCTATCTGACGGAGCTGATGGCCTTGGCCTTTGGCTTGCCCGGCGTGGAGAAATGGTTTCGCAAGCACAGCGTGGACCCGCGGCCCCTTCTCCGCGAGCGACGGCTCCTTTAGTTGGTGCCGGCTGAGTCCAGTAACGCGACAATTTGAGTCGGGCGATGACGAGTGGCTACCCGACAGGGAGTTGGTCGGGCAGTCATACTCCGGTCCGCTGCCCGAGAGGGCGCAAGGCGCAAGAGGATCTATGAGCGATAATATGGGATCTCCCAAGGCTGAAAACGTATCCGGTGTGGCGGATGAGCGCGGCCCCGGACGGTCGGACGCCATCCTCGTGATCGGTGGGGGTATCGGGGGGATGCAATCGGCCTTACTCCTCGCAGAGGCCGGTCACCCGGTTTGCCTGGTGGACAGTGCCCCGGGTATCGGTGGCTCGATGCACTTACTCGATCGCACGTTTCCGACGGATTCCTGCGGCATCTGCCTGATGCTTCCCGGTCGCGCAGCCTATTGTCCTACCATTGAGTGTGATCTCCATCGGAACATCCAGATCGTTCCCTATGCGGAGGTCGAGAGCGTGGACGGGGATGTGGGCGATTTCTCCGTGTCCTTGCGCCGGAAGGCCCGGTTCGTGGACGTGGAACGGTGCAACAACTGCGGCCTCTGTGCTGAGGTCTGCCCCATTGAGCGACCACACCAATACGAGGGGGACATTGACAAGCAGAAGGCGATCTACCAACCTCCAATCCGCGCCATTCCCCCCGCCTATGTGATTGACATGGACTACTGCACCCGCTGCGGTGCGTGCGTCGATGCATGTCCGACGAATGCCATCGATCTAGACATGCAGGCGGAGATGGAGGAGATTGGCGTTGGGGCTGTGATCATGAGCCCCGGCTACGAGCCTTTCGATCCCGAAGTCAAGGGTGAATACGGCTTTGGTCACTATGACAATGTGCTCTCGAGTATCCAGTTCGAACGTATGGTGAGCCTTTCTGGATCCACAGGCGCTCGAATTGCGAGACCTTCGGACGGCGAAACGCCGGATCGGGTTGCCTTCATACAGTGTGTGGGCTCCAGGGATCCGTCCATTGATCGAGGATACTGTTCTTCAGTTTGCTGTATGTACACGGCAAAGCAGGTACAGGTGGCCAAGGAGATCGACCCGGATCTCGACGTGACCGTCTTCTTCATGGATATCCGCGCCCACGGTAAGGATTTCGACGAGTACTTCGATGAGGTTGAGGCCACCCCGGGGGTTACTTATCGTCGCGCGATGGTCTCGTCGATTCACGACTATAAGCAGACGGGCGATCTCGCCCTCAACTTCGTTGCTGAGGATGGCACCGTCCACGAAGAGGAATTTGACATGGTGGTGCTCGCCGTCGGGTTCGAGGCCCCCCGTGGTTTCCAGGCGCTGGCTCAGGGCCTGGATGTCGAGCTCAATCAGTATGGTTTCGGCGTGACAGGTACGCTCCGGCCGTTGGACAGCTCACGACCGGGCATCTTTGTGAGTGGCGCGTTTAAGGAACCTAAGGATATCCCCGGGACCGTCGTTGAGGCTTCAGCTGTGGCCGCCAGCGCCGCCCGTCTCGTACGGCGAGACTGGGTGGAGCAGCGGGCTGCAAAGGGAGCCCGGGATGAGGTCATTCCCGAGGAGCGAGACGTCACCCTCGACTGGCCCCGATTGGGTGTTTTCTTCTGTGACTGTCGCGGCGAGATCGGTTCCGTCGTCAATCTTGGAGAGCTGGCTGCCTATACCGCCGATCTCCGCGACGTCGTAGCAGTCCAGACGATGGATAATGCGTGCTTGGCCAGCGGCCGCCAGCAGATTGTCGAGGCGATCGAAGCGGACGATCTGAATCGAGTCGTGATAGCCGGATGCCCGGCTCGGGAGTATCAGTCTTCTTTCGAGGGCGTCATGCGCAAGGCCGGGCTCAATCCAACCCTGCTGACCCGGGTCAACCTGCGCGGGGAGGTCGCGTGGGTGCACGGACGGAACGGCAAGGATGGCTCGGATCCGGGAGCTGGCGTTCAGGGTGCCCTGGACAAGGCAAAGGAACTCGTTGCTATGGCGGTCGCTGGCGCCCGGATGAATCAACCGGCGCGAGCGGAGAGGGAGGAGCTGTCCCAGCGCGTATTGGTTGTCGGAGGTGGGGTGGCGGGTATGACGGCCGCCCTCACTCTCGCTGATCTTGGATACGAGGTCGATCTGGTCGAAAAGAACTCAGAGCTGGGAGGGGAGCTCAAGAGCGTGCGTTACACGCTGACGGACGAGGATCCTCAGGCTTTCCTGGATCAACTGATTGAGGACGTGTCCTCCTCCGATCTGATATCCCTCTACCGTGAAGCTGAAGTCGGAGAGATCTCGGGATGGGTTGGTCAGTATGAGACCAACCTGAGGCTCGCCGACGGTCAAACAGACCCATTGATTCACGGGGCCGTGGTCGTGGCAACCGGAGGACGCGAGGTCGTGCCTGAGGAATACCTCTACGGCGCGGACGGCCGGGTGTTGACCCAGCGGGAACTGGAAGCGAGACTTGACTCGGGGGATGAGATTCCATCCGACGTGGTCATGATTCAGTGCGTGGGATCACGCGAGCCAGACCGCCCCTACTGCAGCAGGATCTGCTGCACGAAGGCCGTGACGAACGCTCTGCGCATCAAAGAGCAAGATCCCGGCGCGCGCGTATACGTGCTTTATCGCGAGCTGCGCACCTTCGGTTTCCGGGAGGATCTGTATCGTGAAGCTCGTCAGAAGGGCGTAGTGTTCCTGCGCTATGCTCTACCGGACAAGCCGGAGGTTGTCGCTGGTAATGGAGGGTTGACCATCCGATTGCAGGAACCCGTGACGGGGGCGGAGGTTGAGCTTGGGGCCGGTGTGTTGGTGCTCAGCACGGGCATCGAGCCCAACGATGTCACAGAGTTGGCGAGCCAGCTGGAGATACCTCTGGACAAGAACGGCTTCTTCCAGGAGGAGTATCCCAAGATGCGTCCGCTGGACTTCACAAAGCGTGGCGTTTTCATGTGTGGGCTGGCGCACTCACCCCGCTTCTCCGACGAGGCGATTGTGCAGGCTCAGGGCGCGGCTATGCGCGCAGCCGCTCTGCTGGAGCAGCAGGAGCTGATCCCACCGGTCGCTCCCGTGCTGGTCAGCGAGCGCCTGTGTAGTGCTTGTGGGCAGTGTGTGGAGATCTGTCCCTACGGCGCGAGGGTCCTTGAGCCCGGGGCGCATACGGCCGACGTCATCGAGGTCCTCTGCCAGGGCTGTGGTGCTTGTATCGTTGCCTGCCCGAACAAGGCCACGCGGCGGAAGGGTACGGAGCTGCCGAGTGTCTATCGGATGTTGGAGGCTCTTGCCTAGAATGCGAAGCGCGGTGATGGTCCGCTGGCATCGATGAGCGGACTATGGTAAGGACGAGGGATATGGACAGACGTGCGACAAGGCGAAAACCTGCGGCTCTGGTGATAGGGGCCGGTATTGCCGGAATCCAGGCCGCGCTTGACATCGCAGATGCTGGTTTTCTAGTTTATTTGGTAGATTGTGAGCCATCGATTGGTGGTCGCATGGCTCAACTGGACAAGACCTTTCCGACGCTGGACTGCTCATCCTGCATTTTGACGCCGAAGATGGTCGACGCGAGCCAGCATCCCAACATTGAGTTGATGACCTACTCCGAGGTGACGTCCGTTGAGCGTCAGGGGGATGGGTTCCAGGTGCGGGTGCGCCAGAAACCCCGCTACGTGGACGTCGAGCGGTGCCGAGGGTGTGGTGACTGCGCCGAAGCATGCCGCATGAAGGGCAGGATCGTCAGCGATTTCGACGAGGGAATCGCTAACCGGTCTGCCATCTATGTGCCATTCCCTCAGGCGGTGCCGCTCAAGTACACTGTCGATCCAGATGCGTGCCTCTATCTGACCCGTGGCACCTGCGGCAAGTCATTCAAATGCAAGGACGCCTGTCCCGTCAACGCCATCGACTTTGACCAGGAAGAGGTGATGGTCGACCTGGACGTGAGCACGGTTATCGTCGCGACAGGGTTCGATCTGATCGATCCGAAGACGAAACCGGAGTACGGATACGGTGTCTACCCTGAGGTGATGACCGGCATCGAGTTTGAGCGACTCTCGGATGCATCCGGGCCCACCAAGGGTGAGGTTCTCGTCAACGGGAAGAAGCCGCATGACGTGGTGTTCATCAAGTGTGTCGGGTCTCGTGATTCGCACACTGGGGTCCCGTACTGTTCGAGGGTCTGCTGCATGTACACAGCGAAGCACGCTCATCTGGTACGCGACAAAGTCCCGGATGCGAACATCACGGTTTTCTACATGGACGTGAGGGCCTTCGGCAAAGGGTATGAGGAGTTCTACGATAGAGTGAAGCGCGAGCGAGTGACCTACCGACGTGGGGAACCATCGGAGGTCTACAAGCACGGGGACAAGCTGGTCGTCTTAGCTGAGGATACAACCCTGGGCAAGCCGGTGGAAGTTGAGGCCGATCTGGTGGTCCTGGCAACGGCTGTTGTGCCGCGAGAGGATATTGGCAGCGTCGCTGACCTGCTTGGGCTGGAGCGGTCTTCCGATGGTTTTTTCCAGGAGGCGGATGCCAAACTCCGACCGGTCGACACCAACGTGGAGGACGTTTTCGTGGCCGGCTGTTGTCAGAGCCCCAAGGACATACCGGATACGGTCAGCCAGGCGAAGGCCGCCGCCTCATCGGCGCTGCGTGTGCTGGTCCGGGCTCGGGAGGCGCTTTCCTCCAAAGTTCGGAGCTAGGGCGGTGAAGGAGATCTAAATGGCACTAGAGACAGCAAGGATGACCGAACAGCTGGAGCTCTTCGGCTGTATTCAGTGTGGCAAGTGCACTGGCGGATGCCCGGTTGCCAGGAAGACGGACCTCAACATCCGCGCGCTGATCTACCATATGTTGATTGATCCGGATATGGACGTCGACGCGCATCAGGAGCTGTGGGACTGCACGGCCTGCTTCACGTGCGTCGAGCGCTGTCCTAAGGACGTCCAACCAGCAGAGTTGGTCATTGCTCTTCGAGGGGAGTTGGTGGAGAGCGGGCGGATCCCGGAGACGGTGGGAACCGCTCTGATGAGCATCTTCCGCCAGGGAAACCCCAGCAGCATGGCTCGCCAGGACCGAAATCTATGGGCCGAGGGTGTGGAGGACAGCCTGGAGAGAGCGAAGGACGCTGCCCAGGCGGGCTGCGATCTCCTTTACTTCGTGGGCTGTATCCCCTCCTACGACCAGCGAGTACAGCCTGTGGCGCGTGCCTTGATGCGAGTCTTTGAGAAGGTTGAGTTGGACGTTGGGGCGCTGGGCACGGAAGAGTCCTGCTGCGGCAATGAGGTTCGCCGTATGGGTGAGGTCGGTCTCTTTGAGATGTTGGCCGAGGAGAATGCGGAATTGTTTCGAGGCGTGGGTGCCCCCCAGATGGTGACCACGTCGCCCCATTGTTTCAACACGTTCAAGAATGAGTACGGGTTGGACGAGGTGGAGACCCTACACTACACTCAGCTGCTGGCACGCTTGATCGAGGAAGGACGCCTGACCTTCGATGGGAACGTGGCATCAGAGGACGGCGAGAAGAAGCTGGTCACCTACCATGATCCCTGTTTCCTGGGCAAGCAGAACAAGGTCTTCGACGAGCCGAGGGCGCTTCTGGAGGCGATCCCGGGAGTGGAGTTAGTGGAGATGGACAGGAACCGAGAGCGAAGCCTTTGCTGCGAGGGCGGCGGGGGCCGCATGTGGGTCGAGGGCACCAACCTGGAGGAGCGACTCGCCTTCCAGCGGGTGGAGGAGGCGGCGGATACGGGGGCAGAGATTCTAGCCGTGGCCTGCCCCTTCTGTCTGCTAACTCTGGAGGATGCCGTCAAGGTGCGTGGGCTGGATGAGAAGCTTCGAGTGATGGACATCATGGAGTTGGTGGATTTGGCGTTGGATGAGGGATCGGAGGAGTAGGCGTATCCGCGTCCGTTCCCCTCGGCGAAGTGGGTGAGATTATGGAACAAGAACCACGCATAGGTGTATACGTTTGCCATTGCGGCGTTAACATTGCGGCGAGGGTGGATGTTGCGCGGGTGGCTGCGGATGCAGGGGAGTTGCCGGGCGTGGTTGTCTCACGGGATTATACCTATATGTGCTCCGATCCCGGTCAGGCATTGATCAAGCAAGATATTCAGGAATATGATTTGAACCGGGTGGTTGTGGCTGCGTGCTCCCCGCGCATGCACGAGCCCACCTTCCGTTCTGCTGCCCGGCAGCAAGGCGTCAACCCGTATCAGGTGGAGATGGCCAATATCCGCGAGCAGTGCTCGTGGGTCCACAAGGATCAGGAGCAGGCAACCAAGAAGGCCACGGCCCTGGTCGCGTCCGCAGTGGCCAAGGCGCGGTATCTCCACGCGCTCGAGGAACGCGAGGTAGACGTTACCCCGGGGGTTGTGGTGATCGGCGGTGGTGTTGCTGGTATGGCCGCGGCTTTGGACGTTGCGGACACAGGCATACGGGCCTATCTTGTGGAGAAGGAGGGCTACCTCGGCGGGCGGGTCGCGGATCTCAATCGGACGTTCCCCACTTTGGAGTCGGTTCCCCAGCTGCTCGGCCCTTTGGTCGAGCGCGTTGAACAGCATCCAAGCATCACGGTCATGCTCAACAGCAAGGTAAGCGGGGTGGACGGCTACGTCGGGAATTTTGAGGTGATTGTCGCCGAGGGTGGGACCGTAGACGGGGAGGCTTCCAACGAACGGTCCCTGAGCGTCGGCGCGATCATTGTCGCGACCGGATACGATGTCTTCGATCCAGATCGGAAGCCCGAGTTTGGTTACAGCAATTACCCGAACGTCATCACGTCCCTGGAGATGGAAGAGCGATTGATGCGCGGGGACTTGACTGTCGGGGGACGGACGCCTGAGCGGGTAGCGTTCATCCAGTGCGTGGGCTCCCGGGATGTCCAGTTGGGGAATCCTCACTGTTCGCGGGTCTGCTGCATGTACACGGCCAAGCAGTCTCGCCTCGTCCGTGAGACTCTGCCTGATGCGGACGTGACTGTTTTCTACATCGATGTGCGCACCTTTGGGAAGGGGTCCGAGGAGTTCTATGATGAATCCCGGAGTAAGGGGGTGCGTTATCGTCGTGGAAACGTCTCCGAGATCTACCGGAAGCCCGGAAACCCTGATCGGGTAGTTCTGACGTTGGAGGATACGCTGCTGGGTGAACCCGTTGAGTTCGAGGCGGATCTCGTGGTCCTTGCCGTAGGCATGGAGCCCCGGGGGAGCGCGGCGGAGATTTCGCAGCTTTTGAAACTACCGCGTTCGGCCGATGGGTTCTTCCTTGAGGCGCATCCCAAGCTCCGCCCTGTGGATACGGCGATGGCGGGCGTCTTCCTCGCTGGATGCTGCCAGGGGCCCAAGGACATCCCCGATACGGTGGCCCAGGCCAAGGCTGCAGCGTCGTCGGCGCTGATCCCCCTGGTGCGCGGGTCGGTGCCCGTGGAATCTGCCACCGCCGTGGTCAACGAGGAGCTGTGCGCTGGGTGTGGTATGTGTGTGGACGTCTGTCCTTATGATGCTCCCTCTATGAACCAACTCTGGGGGGTTTCGCGCATCAATGCTGTGCTCTGCAAGGGGTGCGGAGCGTGCGCGGTGACCTGTCCGTCCAAGGCGATTCGGCTCCAGCATTTCACCGCTGAGCAGGTATTGGCGCAAGTGGATGCGCTGGTCGAATAACCGCCCCGGGGAAGCATGGGGATGAGCCCGCCGCCCTGGGGTATAGTCTGTTTACGTTCAAGGAGATAGTATGGCTGAGACCGATTTCGAACCTAAGATCGTGGCTTTCCTCTGCAATTGGTGCACGTATACTGGAGCCGATTTGGCGGGTACGTCGCGCATCCAGTACCCACCCAACGTGCGCATCATCCGCTTGATGTGCTCCGGCTCGGTGGACCCGACCTACGTGCTGAAGCCGCTCTTGGATGGCGCCGATGGTGTCCTGATCGGAGGCTGCCACCCGGGCGATTGTCACTACCAGTCGGGCAACTACAAGGCCCGGCGGCGCGTCGTTGCACTTAAGGAGATCCTCAAAGGTGCTGGGATTGACGAGGATCGCGTCTGGCTCCGCTGGATTTCCGCGTCGGAGGGGCAGCGATTCGCCGATACTATCACCGAGATGACCGAGTTCCTGAAGGATAAGGGTTCCAACCCGATGCGTCGGGAGTGGGCTGTCTAGAGAATCGGATGTCGGGTGTGGACTGCCCGATTAGACTTGCCTTGACTGATTTGTGGACACGTGAATTGGTAGACACGCTTGGGCGGGCAGCTTCCGGTGGCAGCGGAGGCGCGTGCGTAGCCGCCTCTCGGCGGGGTTGGTCATAGGCGATCGATCTACCGGCGAACAGGGGAGATGTGATGAAAACACTGATTCCAGTAGAGAACAGCGACACGTTGGCGGCTTTGCAGGGCTTCCTAAGACAGCTCCTGGAGGCTGGCATCGTCGATTCGCTTTTGGTACCGATGGAGACGCCGCACGGCGCGGTTACGCCTGCGCTGGTCTCCGATCCCTCGCTGCTTGAAAGAGCGAACCCATTGGCGCCCGTGATGGGCGTCAATGCCGCGCGCCTCGCAGGTAGGATCTCGATCCGGGAACCTCGGGAACGGGTAGGCGTCGTGCTGCGGCCGTGCGAACTGCGAGCACTAGTCGAGTTGGTCAAGCTCCAACAGGCCAGCCTGAACGATTTGGTAACGATAGGCGTGGATTGTTTGGGCACCTATGACGTCCCCGTCTACGCGGCCATGAAGGACGATTCGGGCGAGGATGGGTTCGGTGGCACTGAGCTGAAGGCTTACCTGGCTACTGCTCGGACGGGTGATCTCGCACCTCTCCAGGGGAACGTGTTTCGCGATGCCTGCGAGATGTGTGACAAGCCCTATGCGCAGGGGGCCGACGTGACGCTGGAGCTTTTCGGCGCGGACTTGAGCGGCGGCATCCCTGTCTCCCTGCCCGATGATATGGCAGAGGTACTTGAACTGAGGGGCGTGGAGGCCGAGGACCGGCGGGCAGAGGTCATCGAGGATGTTGTGGGGGCACGGACGAAGGTGCGCGATGAGCGATTCGCTGAGATTCGGGAACGGCTGGATGAAGAGGGC
>CAZIWL010000016.1:42625-51889 GCA_964542755.1 uncultured Anaerolineales bacterium | reverse complement strand
AGAAAGTCCATGGCGCGGACCCGAGCCATGGACTTTCTCGTAGTAACGGCCTTAGCCGTTCCGTCACCCCCCCGCCTCTCCACCTCTGCCGCGGCTTGCGACTAGAGCCGCCACTACGACCAATCCTCCCCTTCGTGGTGAATCCCACGCCGACGCAGCCAGCCTCCGCTAACCCTCCTCAACCAACGCCTCCGACAACTCAATCAAATCCCGCGCCATCCGCGCCTTGTCAAACGCCCTTTCCGCCCGCTCCCGCCCCCGCAGCCCAAGCTCCTCTGCCAATTCCTCATCCTCCAGAACCTCAATCAACCGCTCCGCCAACGCCCCCGGCAACGCTTCCTCATCCTTCGGAATCACAAACCCCGTCTCCCCATCCACCACCGACTCCGTCAACCCGCCCGAGTTCGTCACGACCACCGGCACCCCGCACGCCATCCCCTCCACGGGCACCAGCCCAAAGGGCTCCACCCCGATCGTCGTGTAGATCACCACGTCGCTCAACGCCGTCAGCCTCGGGATGTCATCGTGATCGTACATCCCGATGTGGACATGGTCCTCCAGCCCCTCCTCGTGGATGAACCGGTCGATCTCCGCGTCATACATCGCCAGCTCATCCCGATCCTTGTAGATTCGCTGGGCCCGGCCCGTCATCACCATCAGCGCCTCAGGGACCTCCCGGACGACCCGCGGCATCGATCTGATGGCTGGCAAAATCCCCTTCCAGGGCAGAAACCGCCCCGGGTGCAAGATCACCCGCCGCCCATCGAAACCGTAAGCCTCCCTCAGCTCCCTCCGCCGTTCCTCGCCCGCAGGACTGAACGTCTCGACGTCGATGCCGTGCATGATCACCGTCCAACGCTCATCTGGAATACCGGGGAGTCTCTCCCGCATCGAATCGCGGATCGTCTCGCTGATGGCGACCAACTTGTCCCAACCGATCCCCTCCAGGATCCGCTCCATCGTCTCCTCCGAGCGGTCGATAAAAACGTCGTTGTGGAGCACCAGGTAGTACGGCACCCCCCGCTCCTCGCAGGCATCCTCAAGTGCCCTCGAGTGATCCGGGAAGTCCAGATGAAGGTTGTGTCCCTGCACCACGTCGATACCGTGCTCGTCGAGAAACGTACCGAACAACTCCAGCGACGCCTCATACACGTCAGCGTCCGGGTCCTCCCCCATCTCCTCGATCCGAGCCGGCACCATCCCATCGCGCCGCTCGATCTTCACTCCATCGACCTCGTCCCTCGACGGTTCACCCGACACACTTCCGCACAGCACGCTGACCTCGGCCCCCTGGCGCACCATTTCTGGGCCGATCGTCAGCAGGTGCATCTCCACCCCGCCCGTGACCGGCGGGAACGCCCAGTGTACGACCCCGATCGTCAATCCCATCTCTCGCCTCCTTGGCCTCAATCCTTCCTCATCTGCCCGCGGCCGATCTCCGATAGCCGTGCATTGCCGGATCCAGCCGAACACGTGCCGGAGGTGACCCAGCCAGCGCCCTCAGTCTACCACATAGGGCGGCAGTCGACCGATGGCCTTCGTTTGTCCCCCCGCTGGATCGGGTTGGAAAGAGTTGGCATTCCGTTGGCACCCTTGGAGAATGGTCACAATGCCCCCCAGACGACATGCATCCCGCTGGATGCACGTCAGCCACGTCAGCCAGTTCAGGCGACCCTCCAGCGGTCCTTTCCCTTACGCTGATGCCCACGGCCGTAGGTCCCGGTCTGCCGTTGCCATCCGCGCTTAGCGGGCGCCGATTGACAGACCGGCGTCAGCGTGTTAAACTTCACCGGTCAAGAAGGAGGCCACTACCTATGAAGAAACCATCTGTCCTAGGGACCTCTGCGTCCCGCGTCTGGATCCTACTGGGCGCTTCCCTGCTGGTCATCGCTGCAGTCCTGCTGATGATGGCCTTTATGCGCCCTGGGGCCGCTGCCCCGGCGCCTACGAGTGCGCCGGTCACAGCGGAGCCAACCACGGCCCCGCCCCCCACCGACACGCCCGAGCCCAGCCCCACCCCATCGTCCGTCGTGGCAGCGGTGAACGAATACACCATCACCGGCGAGTATCTTACGAGAGCCACAGCACTCAACCAGGTTCTCAGCGATTTCGCAGGCCAAGAATCCCTGGGCGAATCGGAGACCCTCCAGCGCCTCATCAAGCAGCAGCTCGTCCTCCAGGGTGCTCCACCCAATGAGGAGCCCACCGACGAGGAAGTCGAGGACTACATCGGCAGGATGCAGGAGGCCTGGGACATCGACGAGGAGACCATGGTGGAGAAGTTGGAGAACGTCTCCGTGGACCGCGGCTTCTTGGAGGAGACCATCCACCGCCTCTTGAGCGTCCAGACCAGCGTCGACCAGCTCACCCAGGAGGGCCAGGACGTCAACACCTGGCTGAGCGAGCAGGAGGAGAAGACGGACATCAAGATCTATCAGGATCCGTCTGGGCTCTCCGAGGCGCCAGCCGAGGAGGGAGAAGAGGAACCCGATACCACGAACACCCCGTCCGTGGTCGAGGTGACCCTCTCCCCCGACGTGCCTCCGACGGAGACACCGGCCCCGGAACCCCAGGTCCCAACCGTCGCCCCGGCCTTCACCCTGGACCGGGCCGGCGGCGGCAAAGTCTCTCTGGACAGTCAGCTAGAGGAGGGGCCCGTCGTCCTGGTCTTCTTCCAACGCTGTGGGTGAGGACCTGACCGAACGCAACTGGTTCAGTTGCACAACAACTATGAGGCTTTCCAGGAGGCCGGCGCGGAAATCGTGGCCCTCGCCGTCGCTTCCCTCTCAACGGTGGAGAGAAACGTCCAGAATGCGCTCAATGTCCCCTATCCGGTGTTGGCCGATCCAGACCACGCCGTCGCCGAGGACTACGGGGTCTACGATATCCTGGGTGACAGCCTGGCCGCACCCGCCGTCTTCATCATCGACACTGACGGAGACATCGTCTGGAGCCACGTCGGCTCCGGCCCCGGCGACCGGCCCAGCCCGAGCCTCATCCTCGAGAACCTACCTTAGAACCTGCTAGCAGCACATCCTTCAAAGCCCGGCGGGCACCAGCCCGCCGGCACACCTCTTGAAACCTCAAGGTCCCTTACCACAAACACGCGACTAGCACCCACGTAGGGCGGGTTGCGTACCCAGCGCCGCTGGCTGCGGGGCCACACGTCACAAACACCACACTCTTCCACACAGGTTCTCGCGGGGGGTCACTGGATCCTGCCACAAACGTTCTCGCGGGGGATCGCTAGATCCTACCACAGACGTTTTCGAGGGATCGCTAGATCCCGAGTCACCCACGAACACCTGCCGCCGCCACCACCGACCGTCGCCCGCCGGATCTAGCTCTAGGACGAACCGCCCCAACCTACGATCCAGCTGCAGCGCGGGCAGAACGGCCATCGCCACTTCCCCCCCACCCGGCGGACTTGCGCGCGCGGCTAAGCCGCCATTCCGCGACCACCGGAGGAGGGAGGCTCTGTGGGATCGCCGTCCTCTCTAGAGAACCACGCGCCCCAAAATCGCACGCGCCGCCAACAATCCCGACGCCGATGCCTGCACCAGGCCGCGCGTCACCCCCGCTCCATCGCCGCAGGCAAAGAGATTCTCTACCTCCGTCTCCATCTCCGGCGTCAACCGCAGGCGACACGAGTAGAACTTCACCTCTACGCCGTAAAGCAGGGTATGCCGCGACGCCACCCCCGGAGCCAACTCGTCCAGCGCGTGGAGCACCTCCAGGATCGTCACCACATACCGGTACGGAAGCACCAGGTTCAAGTCCCCCGGCGTGGCGCTCGGCAGCGTAGGCATCACCACTGAGCGCGACAGCCGCTCAGGCGTCGAGCGTCGACCGCTCTCCAGATCCCCCAACCGCTGCACAATCACCCCATCACCCAGGAGATTCGCCAGACGCGCGATGCTCTTCCCGTACGCGATCGGGTCGTCGAAGGGCTCCGTGAACGTCTTGCTCACCAACAGCGCGAAGTTCGTATTCGAAGTCCGCGAATCCGCGAAGGAGTGGCCGTTCACCGTCATCACGTCTCCGGCGAACTCGGTGCTGACCTGTCCATACGGACACATACAGAACGTCCGCACACGGTCGTCAAACGCCTTCGAGTAGTAGATGAACTTCGATTCGTAGACCATCTCCGTGATTGGCTCCAGCACCACCGCTGGGACCTCCACCCGTACGCCCAGGTCCACCGGGTTCCGCCCCACCGTCAGGCCCAGCTCGTCAGCCGTCGCCTTGAACCAGCCTGCCCCCTCCCGCCCCGGTGCCACAATCACAGCCTCCGCCTCAATCCGCTCCCCGGCCTCCGTTTCGACCCCCGTGACCCGACCGTTCTCCGTCAAAACCTCGGCGACCCCGGTCCGCGTGCGCACCTTGACCCCTCGGTCGATCAGCTCATCCCGCATCCCCCGCATGATCTCGACACACCGTTCCGTCCCCATGTGTCGAATCGGCACCGACACGAACCGCAGGCCCGCCAGTGCCGCCCGCTTCTCCAACCTCTCGATCTCGTCCGTCCGTGTGCCAAAGACCGGTCCCTCCGCCCCAAACGCCACGTACGTCTCGTCCACATGTCGGATCAACGCCTTCACCGCATCGGCGCCCAGGATGTCCGTCAGCCGGCCCCCTACCGACGGCGAGAGGGTCAACTTCCCATCGGAGAAAGCCCCCGCCCCGCCCCAACCCGACATGATGGCGCAGGGGTCGCAGTGCACGCAGCGCCCGCCCGGCTCCCGCGATGGACAGTGGCGCCGGTCGATGTCGGGACCCTTGTCCAGAATGACGATCTGTAGATCCGATTCCCGGCTCAACTCCAGCGCGGCGAACACGCCGGCTGGACCAGCACCCACGATGACGACGTCGACCCGCTCTCCCATACTCCTTCTCCCCTTTACGTCTACTGCCCGCTCGGTGTGGCGGTTGCAAAGGATATCGGCGTTGCCGTTGGGCAGATCCGCGCCCGTTCCAGGTCGTCGCCCAGCTCCGCCTCCGGGGCCCCGACGGAGATGGCGTACGCGAGCATCGCCTCGGCGTCGCCGCATCGGTAGGCCCCGAGGTAAGCCTGGCCCAGCGCCGTGAAGAGGTCTGTCACGGGCATCCCGGTGTGAATTTCAAGACTCGTGTCCTGCCTCTCCAGCATATCCCGGGCCGTCTCCAATGACACAATCGCCTCCTCCCACGCCTCGATCTCCACGTAGCCGCGGCCCAACAGGTACCAGAACAGGGCTGTCTCCGCGCCCGACGCCTCCACCCCCCTCGTCAGCAGCACAATCGCCTCCTCGTGCCTCCCGGCTTTGAACGACGCCCAACCCTGATAGTAGAAGCGCAACGGATCCTCCGCATTCCGCTCGGCGAACCCGGCGGCGAGATGCTCCAGGGCTTCCCCAGTGTCCTCGGCGCGCGCCGCCTGCCAGCGTGACGAGAAAGTCTCATCCCACAGCGAGGGGTCCAGGGTCACTGCCCGCTCGTAGGCTTTCAAGGCCTCCTCAGACCGGCCCCAATACCGAAGCACCTCGCCGCGCAGCACGTAGGCCTTCGCCAGCGGCTCAATCTCCAGTGCCGCCTCCGTCTCCTGCAGCGCCTTGTCTAGCTCGCCCTCAGCCAGAGCCAGGCTCCCTAGGGAGACGTGGGCCGGGGCGAAATCAGGGTCCCGTTCCAGGGTCCATGTGAAGAACCGTTCCGCCGCCTCCCGGTCCCCCCGCCGCTGACGCTCCAGCCCCAGTTCGTAATACGCCTCAGCGGAGATGGCGAAGGGCGTTGCCGTCGGCGTGGGAGTGGGAACCCGAGTCGGGAACCGGCCCTGCCAATCCGGCGTCTGCTCCGGCACCGCCTGGCTGCACGCCGACAAGGCCACGCACACCAGTAGAATGAGCCCGTATCTACGCATCAAACCCCAGCCCGCAAGTCCCCGTGCGCCCGCACACCTCCAGCACTCTCGGCCGCCCTGACGGCGCGCAGGACCGACTCCGCCACCACCTCCGCCGCGTAGGCCCCCACCACGTTGACGTCCGCCGCCACGCCCCCCGTGGCCAACGCGAAGATCGTGTCCCCATCGTACATCGTGTGCGCCGGGCGCATCGTCCGCGCGATACCGTCCTGGGCCATCTGCGCCACCTTGTTCGCCTCCTCCTTCGTCAGCCGGGCGTTCGACGCGACGACACCGATCACTGTGCTCGATGCCAGAGCCGGAGACCCGCTCCCCGCCATCTGTGCCATCACGCGGAGTGTATCCACCGGGCCCTTCCCATCTGGTCGCAGTGCTCCGGCTGCGATCTCCCCTGTCGCCGGATCGACCACGTCCCCAAATCCATTCACCGCCATAACGGCACCCACCACCAGGTCGTCACCCAGCCGTACCGCCGCGCTCCCCAGCCCACCCTTCATCGCCTGAGCCGCTCCGAGGATCCTTCCCACAGACGCCCCCGTGCCGGCACCCACATTTCCCTCCACCACGGTCTTGTCTGTCGCTTTCAGGCACGCCGCGTAGCCCATCTCGGCATTCGGCCGTGCCTCAGGGTCGCCCAGGTCGAGATCGAACAGAATTGCCCCCGGCACGATGGGCACCCGCGCCACGCCCGCGTCGAACCCCACACCCTTCTCCGCCAGGTAGCGCATCACTCCGTCGCCGGCAGCCAGCCCGAAGGCCGAACCCCCCGCCAGAAACACCGCATGCACCTTCTCCACCAGGTGCAGTGGGCGCAGCAGGTCCGTTTCGCGCGTCCCGGGTGCGCCCCCGCGCTGGTCCACGCCCCCCACGGCCCCCGCCTCGCACAGGACGACCGTGCACCCCGTCAGGCCCTCCAGGTCGGTGGCGTGCCCCACCCGGATTCCCGGCACCGCCGTAATCGTCAACTGCACATCCACCGTCTCATCCCCTCCCTCCACACCCCTTCACCGACCCCAAAAGGTCTCCGTCGACACTTCACACCCACCCGCAACTCATCCCCCGGGTAAGCTCCCCAAAAACACATCCAACTCCTTCCGACCTTTGGGGTCTCCCCACGACAACCCTCGTTCCGCCGCCCGACAAGTATATCGCACTTGACACAGCCAGCAAACCTCCCCTCCACCGCAACCGAGGATGACAAACCCCCACGACCGTGGTACAATCCCTCGCACTCGAACCCATCAAACGGAAAGGACAACGCCCTTGCTGCACGTCTTAACCTGGTGGCTTCTCATACAACTCCTGGGACTCGCCGCCCTCCCCCTGGCCTTCCGACTTTTTAAGTGGCTCCCGGGCCGCGGCTACACCTTTGCCAAGCCCCTCGGCCTGCTCCTTGCCAGCTACATCCTCTGGCTGGGCGGCTCCCTGGGCTACCTCCAGAATACGAGCGGCGGCGCCCTCCTCGCCCTTGCGCTTACCGCCACCATCTCCACCGCCATCTACACGTGGCGCCGCAAGGATGCCGGCCCATCCCTGTGGAGTTTCCTCCGCCGCCGTTGGCGCCTCGTCCTGACCACGGAGCTCCTCTTCGCCGTGGGCTTCGCCGCGTGGGCTGCCGTCCGCGCCTACGCCCCAGACAAGATCATGACCAGCGGGGGCGAGAAATTCATGGAGATCGCCTTCCTCAACGCCATCCTCAAGAGCCCCTCCTTCCCGCCCCGTGACCCATGGCTCTCTGGATTCGCCATCAGCTACTACTACTTCGGATACGTCATGATGGCCCTCCTCACCCGGCTATCGGGTGTCCTCCCGGGCGTCGGCTTCGAGCTCTACAACGCCCTCGTCTTCGCCCTCACCCTCACCGGGGCCTTCGGCGTGGTCAACAACCTCGTTGCCGGTAGCTCCCACACCCACTCAGACGGAGGACCTGCCCTCCGGTTTGGCCTCCTGGGCGCCCTCTTCGTCGCCGTAATGGGCAACCTTGAGGGCCTTCTGGAGGCCCTCTACGCCCGCGGCGCACTGCCGGAATCCTTCTGGGCCTGGATCGACATCCCCGACCTCACCTCGGCTGGTCAGGTGACCGGCTCCTTCTACCCGGGCCACGGATGGTGGTGGTGGAGGGCCTCCCGCGTCCTGCGAGACCGAAACTTGCTGAGGGAGCCCATGCCCCTCAATCCTATCGACGAATTCCCGTTCTTCAGCTTCCTCCTCGGGGACAACCATCCCCACGTCATGGCGCTTCCCTTCGTCTTACTCGCCATCGGACTGGCCTTCAACCTCCTCCGCGGCACCCGTCGGCGCCGTCGAACACCTGGAAACGCCTCTATCGGCGCCCTCCTCAACCCCCTCGCTTCCGCCTTCGGGGGGGACTGGACCACCTTCCTCCTCTACGGCCTGGCGCTGGGCGCCCTGGGTTTCCTCAACACCTGGGATCTCCCCATCTACATTGGCCTCACCGTCCTGACCTACGTGGCCGGCTGCTATGCGGACCCCGATCGATCCCTATCCGTCATCCTCCCTCAGGCCATCATCCTCGGTGTCGCCTTCATCCTCGCCAGTGTCCTCCTCTACCTGCCTTTCTACGTCAGCTTCAGCTCCCAGGCCGGTGGTGTCGTCCCCTACCTGCTAGCTCCCACCCGGCTTCCCCAGTACCTCGTTATGTTTGGGCCCTTCGTCTTCATAGCCGCCGTCTTCCTCACCGCGCGCCTCAGCCTAACGCGCCTCCACGCCAAGTCGTCTGGGCCCACCAGGGCAGGTGCAACGGCCCGCTGGTGGGCCGTGGTGGGCATCGGTCCCATACTCCTCCTGGTCATCGTCCTCGGCGTCGCCCTTCTTGCCCCCTTCGGCCAGGCGATCCTCCAGGACCTTCTCGCGAGGCCGGAGATCCAGCAGGCCGTGGGGAACAACGGGCCCACGGGAACCCTGCGTGCGATTCTGGCTGGCAGGCTGCGGGATCCCTGGCTCTTCCTCCTCCTCTCACTCTTGATCTCAACCGCCGGCGTTGGGGCCTTCCTATCCCGGCGCACCTCGGAGCGCGTCGGCGAGGACCCCGCTGCCGCCCATTTCGCTTCCTTGCTCCTCCTCTGCGGCCTGGGGCTCACCTACGTGACCGAGTTCGTCTATCTGCGAGACAGCTTCGGCGTGCGCATGAACACCATCTTCAAGTTCTACTACCAGGCTTGGATCATGCTGGGCTGCGCCGGTGCCTTCAGCACCTGGTGGATCCTCCGCCCGATCACGGGCCGCCCGGCTACGGGCCGCCCGGCTACGAGCCGCCTCGCCTCGAGGCCCGTCATCCACTACGCCTTCCTCACCGTGGCCGTCCTGCTCGTATCCGCGGCCATGGTCTATCCAGTCATAGCCACCTA
>CAZIWL010000016.1:9916-42525 GCA_964542755.1 uncultured Anaerolineales bacterium | reverse complement strand
CCGTGGCCGTCCTGCTCGTATCCGCGGCCATGGTCTATCCAGTCATAGCCACCTACAGCCGCGTCGACGGCTTCTCCCACCGCCCCGTCCTCAACGGCGCCGCCCCCATCGCCCGGAATAACCCCGATGATTGGGCCGCCATCGAATGGCTCCACGCCAACGCTGAGAACGGCACCGTCATCCTGGAGGCACCGGGCAAGTCCTACGACTACGAGGGTCGCATCAGCGCCTTCACGGGCCACCCTGCCGTGCTGGGCTGGGCCCTCCACGAGAGCCAGTGGCGCGGCAACTACGTGGAGCAGGGGAAGCGGGAGCCGGACATCGCCACCATCTACACCACGCCTTACAATAAACTTGCCCTGAACCGCCTTCACAAGTGGGCCGTCGACTATGTCGTCGTCGGGCCGCCCGAGCGGCGCTACGTCCAGGATCTCTGCGCTGAGGGCAGCCGCCGCTGCGGCGCCGAGGGCGGCCTCGCCAAGTTCGACACCCTCCTAACACGCGTTTTCGCGCACGGCCAGACCACCCTCTACCGCGTGCCCACCCCGTAACCCGACCGGGCCAAGGCGTCACCCCGTCTCCGTGTCACCACATTTCCACGTCACACGCCCATTGACAGCCGCACCCCACTGGTGTATACTGGTGCCACGTTGAACCGGCGGACCAGTCACGTCTCTGTACGTCTTCCCGGGGCGTTCCTCTGCTTCCCACTGGTCGCCATCATCCCGGGGCACATGTCGCACCGGCGCCCTTAGACCATCTCTCATCCGTCCGCGACGGCGCTCGACGCCGTTACTTCCCGCACCTTCCAGCACGTCGTTCATCACGGCCTCACTTGTCGGGGTCGAAAACGGTTTGCCTTCGTACCACCCTGTCGCGAGAGGTCGGCGCCGCTCTCCGGCCTCATAGCTGGTGGCACGCCGGCCACCGGAAGGAGTAATCCATGGTGCGAGAAAGACGCCTGCGGCTCGCCGGAACCCTCGTGCTGGCCGTGCTGTCGTTGCTCCTCTGGCGCGGAGCCGTTGCCGCCTCTCAGCCCAACGGACCAGTGGGCCCGGTCGGCTCACTAGCCGTCCCCGAGCCCTTCCCTGAGTACGACGTACAGCCGGTCACCCGCAGCTCCGACATCCCCCTCAACCACGGCGGTCGGCTCAGCGACCGGGACCTGGCCCGCTACATCACCACCTATCTCGGCATCACCAACTGCCACAGCATGAAGTTCGTCTTCGGCCAGTGCTACGGTGGCGGCATGATCGACGAGCTGGCGGACGCCGGCATCACCTGTACCCTCTCCGCTCAGTCCGCTTCCCGGCACGACGAGCGCAGCTGGGGCAACCGTTCTGAGGACTACTACCTCAAGGCCCTGGCCGAGATTCTCGAGGTATCCCCCACCCTCCCCATCGAGGAGGCCGCCAAACTCGCCAGGCAGCGCGATCCCCGCGGGCCCTACGCCTCGAACCTGGCAAACCGCAAGGAGCACCCCCAGTACCACGGCGCGGGTCCGCTCTCCAGCACCGTGACCATGACCGGCGCCGAGTCCTTCCACGCCGTCCTCCTGGCCGGCAACCCCGACGGAGCCCGGCACTGGGGCGATCTGAAGCGCTGGTACAACCTCCTCACCTCCACAATGGGGTTCACCGACTCCGAGATCAACGTCCTCTATGGCGACGGCAACTGGCCCACCGGCAGCGACGGCGCCGGATCCCCGTACCCCGCCGACCCCGGTATACCCATCACCCGGGCCACCCGCTCCATCCTGACGCGCACCCTCCAGCGCATCGGTGGTCTGATGAATCCCAACGAGCAGTTCTTCTTCTGGGTCTCCGACCACGGCGGAGAGGGCGCTGTGCCAGCAGGGAACGCCGGGAACGGCAGCGCGAATTGCAGCTGGTCCTCGGCCGACGGCTGCCAGACCGTTATGACTGCCTCCCTCTCCGCCGATGACCTCGCAGGGGTCTCCCAGGGTGCCGCACTCGAGTTCACCTACCAGCTCTTCTCGGAGATGGGGCCGGCCCAGATGATGGTCACGTTCAACGGAGCCCCCCTCCAGACCCTCGCGCTCGCCGAGGGCCCGCGCCGAGTCTCGGTAGGCCTGGAATCCGATATCCTTGGACCCCTCAACACTATTCAGTTCGTCGCCGGGCCGCCGGACACCGCGCCAACGGTCCTGGCAGGAGAGGCCGCCGGCTTCGCTCAGGTCACCGATGCCGTGCTCTGGCTCGGTGATCGCACCACGCAACTCTCGGTCGACTATCCGATCTTCCTGCCGTTGATCCTGCGGGGTAGCTGATGGGACCATGCCCCCTCGCCTGTGTTGTAAGCGAGGGAGCTGCTTACCAACGAGGAGGTGAAAGAAACTCAAGGCGACCGACCGTATCCGTTACGACGAGGGCGGACCCTCGAAAGGAGGATCCTGTGCGAAAACTCGTAACTCGACTGGCGATGGTGCCTCTCCTGGCGTCAATCGCCCTGATACCCATTGGACCGGCCTCGGGACAGGAGGCCTCTCTTCCCGCAACCTGCCAGCGGCTCGCCTTCTCCGTCGAGGAGGACTTCCTCATGACTGAGGGAGAACCCGCCGACGGCAATCCCTACATATCCGACGGCGACCTCCTCTCGTGGGGAAACACCATCTGTGCGCGCAACGCCGAGCTGCTCAACGCCTTTGACGTCTCCGTAGATCTCGGCCTCGACGCCGCAGACGTCATCACCACCACGGGCAATGCCGTGGCCTTCTCCACCGAGCTCGACAGTCCGAACCCCGGTCAGTTCACCGCCGGCGACCTGCTCATCAGCGACGGATCCCGAGTGCCAAACACTGCGCTCACCGCGGAGTTTGGTGTCGCCTATGACATCGGCCTCGACGCCGTCCACTTCGTCGGGAAGACAGTGGACATCCTCGCCTTCCTCGATGACTGGTCCCGAGATCCCGGAGACCTCTCTTCGATGCTCCTACAACGCGAAATCGATATCTGGTTCTCCACCGAGGGCACCTGGGACCCCGTGGGAGCCGTCGGCTTCCTGGACGGGGACCTCCTCTCCGCCCGAGACGGGGCCATAATCGCTCCCGGCAAGGACCTCTTGCCCGCCGTCGCGCCCGCCGGCATCCCCAGCGCGGGCGTCGATTTCGGCCTGGACGGCGCGTCTGGAGAACGAACCGACGACCCGAGGGCCGTCACCTTCTCCACCGAGATCCTTTACCAGAACAGTTTCGACTTCACGGACGGTGACATCCTCCAGTACGGCAGCACGTCCATCGTTTACACCAACCACACTCTCATCGACGCATTCAAGCCCGCTGTGCGGTTCCTCGGTCTCGACGCCCTCAGCTCCGGCGTCGCCGATCAACTGTCCCTTCGGGTTTACCTACCGGTGGTCCTGAGAGCCTCGCGGGCCCCCAACGAGTGAAGTAAAGGAGTGATAAGATGCGAAAACGACGACGGGTCGTAGCTTTCGCGCTGACGTTGCTGTTGATCTCCCTCCTGCCGGCTACCCTGGCCCAGGGACAGATCGGCTCCGACTTGCCGGATGCCTGCTGGGAGCTCGTCTATTCGACCGAGGAGGACTTCGTCACGCAAGGGCCGGAGCCCCCGGATGGGAATCCCGTCATCTCAGACGGCGATCTCCTTGGCCTCAACGGCATCATCTGCGCCAGGAACGAGGACCTTCTGCACAACACCTTCGACGTGAGCGACGACCTAGGGCTGGACGCGGCCGACGTGCTCCCCGGTGAGGGCTATGTCGTTGCCTTCTCCACCGAGCTCGACAGCCCCAACCAGGGTCAATTCACCGCCGGCGACCTCCTGGTCACCAGGGGCATCATCATACCCAACCTCGCCCTCACCCACCTCTTCGTCATCGGTTACGATATCGGGCTCGATGCCGTGCACTTCGTCGGCACCGATGCCGATATCCTATCGTTTCTAGATGAGGTGGGGCAGTACGATCGAGCGTACTGGCTCGACAACCTCGGCAATCTGTCCCAGGTTCTGAATAGGCGAAACGTGGACATCTGGTTCTCCATCGAGGGGACCTTCAAACCCCTCGACGCGCCCATGATCCTGGACGGTGACCTGCTCTCCGCCAGCACCGGGACGATCGTGGCACACAATAGCGACGTACTGCCTCTCAATGTCCCGGCAGGCATCCCCAGCAGGGGTGTGGACTTTGGCCTTGACGCGGCCACCACCACCCGGACAGGGGACAAGCGTCTCATCCACTTCTCGACGGAGATCCTGTCCTTCGGGGAGACCGCTTTCACCGATGGCGACATCCTCGCGTACAAGAACGGGGTCGTCGCGAAGAACATCGATCTAATCGGCCCCTTCGAGCCGAAGGCGAGGGACCTCGGGCTGGACGCCCTCTCCGTCAGCCTGCCGGTCACACGTCCCTGCGTGAGCCGCCTGACGCACGTCGCGGGCGTCGCCGTCGCGGACATCAACCCGGATGGCATGGCGATAAGCAACACCGTCGGATCCCCGCTGATCCCGGCTCTTGTGCCCTTCGGCGGAGAGATCGACATCCAGGGCAACCTCTGTGACGACGTCGAGCGATTCCGCGTCCTCTACCAACACGTGGGGTCGGGAAGCACCACCTGGACCTCCATCGGCGTCCCCGCCGGGGACGGCTGGAAGGTCAAGGCCGACGGCTTCTTCCCCCCTGGACCCGATTGCCTCGCATCCGTCGCCTGGTTCTCCGATGGCACCGGTTGGTACGATGGCATGGACTACCGCCACTTCACGCAGCCAGCCTTGGGCGGCTGCAACCCCGGCCTGGCCCTGACCGTCTGGGATTCAGAGAACGCTGCTGAGGGGGCCGACGATTTGTACGCCCTCGTGCTGGAGACGGTGACGCCCGGCGGCACCGTGACCAGTACCCAGACCTTCGTCCAGCTCGACAACACGCCGCCGCAGGCCGAACTCTTCAAGGATCCGGGCACCTGCGACGCCTTCACCGAGAGCGACATGCCGCTCACGGTTCAAGCGCGCATCACCGACACCCACTTCTACCGCTACCGCCTCAACATCACCGGCGACTCCTACGGTGACCACGACTACCCCTCGGTGGCCTACTACGACGACCCAACGGACAATGTAGTTGAGGACGGTACCAAGAACCAGCCTCTGTTCCAGGACCTCCACGACGTCGACGTCGACGACCTGGCGTTCAACCCTGTGGAGTGCGGGTACACCGTCCGGCTGACCGCCTGGGAGCGCACGCTCTGGACCAACTTCAACTTCCCTGGCAATCAGGCCTACCGCCATCCCGGCAGGATCCACGTCGCCGACGATTGGACCTTCAACTACACACCGTAGAAGTGCGACCAGCGCAACAAGCAAACGGGAGGAGATCGCGTTGCCCGGACACGCGATCTCCTCCCAAACGGACATCCTGAGCGCAGCGGGCCATTCCCCACCTCAGCACGCGGGGGCACGACTGGCAGGATAGGATTTCCTGGTCGCTAAGGGCCCTCGCCTAACCCGGTCGCCCGTGCGTCAGGACTGCCCGCAAGGCGGAAGCCCTAACGCGTTCAGCGCCTGCTGCTCAAGCCCCGTCTACTGCGCTGGGCTGATACATGCCTATCCGCGAAAGGCTGCGTCGGGTAGCGGCGAACCGGCTACGCTGCTTCTTTCGCCCTCAAGAGATCGACCACACGGTCGACCACCACCTCAGCCACCGACGCCTTGCTCATGACCGGCAACTCCTCCGCGCGCCCCTCCCGCCTGACCAGAACCACCTGATTCGTCTGCACCCCGAACCCCGCCTCCGGCCGGGTGACGTCGTTGGCCACCATCAGGTCCAGGTCCTTCTTCTCCGCCTTCGCTCGGGCGTTTCCGATCAGATCCTCCGTCTCCGCAGCGAAGCCGACCAGAACCCGCGGAAACCCACTTACCTGACGCCGCTCAGACACCGCGGCCAGGATGTCCACGGTTCGTTCTAGCCGCAGCTCCAGATCCTCAGCGTACTTTTTGATTTTCTCCCGAGCCTTCGTTTTCGTTCGATAGTCGCCCACCGCGGCCGCCATGATCAGCGCGTCGGCGTCTTCGCTGGCACCCATCACCGCTCCAAGCATCTCGTCCACGCTGGTCACCTCCACCAAATCCGCCCCCACAGGCGGTTCGAGGTGGGTCGGACCGCTCACCAGTGTGACCGTTGCGCCGCGGTCCACGGCTGCCTGCGCCAGGGCATATCCCTGCCGCCCCGACGACGGATTGCTGAGGAAGCGGACCGGATCGAGGTACTCTCGGGTGGGCCCGGCAGTCACGACCACGCACCGGTCAGCCAGAGGCCCGTCCATCCCCAGCACCCAGCGGATGTGACCCAGGATCTCATCTGGTTCCAGCAGACGGCCCGTCCCCTCAAGGCCGGACGCCATCCGGCCCTCCGTCGGCCCGGCCAGGCGTGCCCCGCGCTCCACCAGAGTCTTGACGTTCGCCTGGGTAGCCGCGTGGGCCCACATCCCGACGTCCATCGACGGCGCCAGAAGGAGCGGACAGCGGGCCGCCAGGGCCAGCGTGCTGAGCAAGTCATTCGCTTTCCCGGTCGCCAGCTTGGCCAGCGTGTTCGCCGTCGCCGGGGCAACGACCAGTACGTCTGCCGCGTGCCCAAGCCCCACGTGAGCGACGTGGGTTGGCAGGCCCTCACCCGCCCGCTCCCACAGGCTTGTGTACACCGGGCGCCCCGTGAGGGCCTCGAAAGTCAGTGGCTCCACGAACCGACACGCGGCGTCCGTCATCACCACGTCGACCTCAGCCCCCGCCTTCGTCAGCTGACTGGCGAGGTAGCAAATCTTGTACGCGGCGATCCCTCCCGTCACGCCCAACACGATACGCTTCTTCTCCAGCAAAGGTATAGACTCCATGAAAGCCCCTTCCACCCATCCTAGTGAGAGTGAAAAATCGAAGCCGGTCCCGTGGTCCATCCGGCGCCCTCAGCCCCATTATAGCGAACACCGCGTTCCGGGGCAAAGCTACTTGCGGCTCAAGCGCCGGACCGGGTGCACTAGCGAGTTGTCGCCCCGACAGATGCGATGCACCTCACGAGCGTCTGTTTGCCTTGTACGCCAGTCAAGACAGCTCAGTGCACGGGCGCCAACGGTCTCCAGCCGGCGACGATCTCCGCGACAAGTCGTTAGCGCACCCCGCCGGACCGCCAAGCTTGACACCATGCCTCCTCGTGCTATCATAGCCTCATAGTCCGACACACATTGAGAATCTGTCTTCGTTCAGCGAGTAATCTTGCACAGACGCGATCGTCGGGGGTGGTCCATGGGCGCGCCAAAGGTGGAGAGCTACGAGTTCGGCCGTATGGTGGTTGACGGAGAGAAACACACCAACGATCTGATCCTCCTGCCGGACCGGGTCGTGGCGAACTGGTGGCGGAATGAGGGCCACCGGTTGAGTGCCGCCGACCTCGACGCAGTCTTCGATGCCGAACCGGACGTCCTCGTCGTCGGCAACGGCGATCGGGGCGTGATGGACGTCCCCGAAAAAACCCGTCAGGCTATCACCGACGCCGGCATCGAGTTGCGGGTTGCGAGGACCGGGGATGCCTGGCACACCTACAACGAGCTGCAGGACAGGCACGAGGCCGCCGGTGCCTTCCACCTTACGTGCTGAATCCGTATCCATCATCCCAGCCCACGTCGCCGCATCGGATGGCGCGGATACCGCCCACGGACAAGCCGCTGACCGCAAGGGTTGTCCTTCTCAGTCTGCTGCTTGCCGTGCTCGTCCAACTGGCAGCGCCCGCGGGTGCCAGCGCCGATGGTATCCCGGACCCCCGCTTCGGTGTCGTCGAAACGTACGCGGCGCCAACGGCAGCCTCGGCCCTGGGAGCCGGCTGGACCCGCGTCACCTTCGAGTGGAACCGCATTCAGCCCAACGGGCCCGACGAGTGGCACCCCTGGCCCATCGGCGGAGAGGTCGTGGATCGAGAGCTGGCGCAAGGCCGCGAGGTGAATGCCGTGCTGAACACCACACCTGGCTGGGCGACGGACACGTCCAAGGGGCCGGGCGTCCCCAGGGGCCTCTACCTGCCCGCCGACGACCCCAACAACCTCTGGGCCAACTACGTCCGCACCATGGTAGCCCGCTATGCCGGCCGCATCGACCATTGGACCATCTGGAACGAACCCGACATCCCGTCCAGTTCACCGGATATGAGCTGGGGCGGCTCCATCGACGACTTCATTCGGCTCCTCCAGGTCGCCCATGAGGCCGCCAAACAGACCAATCCCAACGCGGTGATCCACATGGCCGCCATCACCCACCACCACGACCCCCATTGGTTCGGCCGCTTCATGGAGAAGCTCGTGGCCCAGCCAAACGCGGCCCAGAACAACTACTACTTCGACGTCGCCACCCTCCATCTCTACCACGAGCCCGAGAAGATCCACGACATCACCGCGCACTACGCGAATATGCTTCGAGGCTACGGCATGAACAAGCCTATCTGGATCGCGGAGACGAACGCCTACCTCTCCCGCGTCTCCCCCGACGAGCAGGCCTTCTTCATCGTCCAGGCCTTCAGCCTGGAGATCGCCGCCGGTGCTCAGCGCATCGGGGTCTACAAGATGGCCGACACGGAGACGGACGCGGCCGCGGACCCCGAGCCCTTCGGCCTCCTCCGCATGGACGGCAGCCGCCGTCCCGCCTTCACCGCGTATCAAGTGGCGTCGAACTACCTCTCCGGTTTCCGATCCGGCAGCTGGGACCGTCGGGACGCCATCTCCCTGGTGACCGTCGACCGCGGCGGCCAAACGACCACCGTCGTCTGGTCGCGCACCCCCGAGGAACAGACCGCCATGATCCCTGCCAGGCGCACCCGGGCCCTCCTGGTCGACGCCTACGGTACTGCCCGGACGGTCTACCCAGAGCGAGGCTACTACTACGTGAACCTGCCGGGCGCGAACTGCCCGCACGGCTGCCAGATCGGAGGCGAGCCCTTTATGCTCGTCGAGGACGCTCCCGCGGCCGCCGACACGGCGCCGACGCCGCGCCCCGTCACGACTCAGCCAGCCACGCCGCTGCCAACAACCGCTCCACGGACGCAGGCCCCCCAGTCAACACCGCCTGTGGAGGCTGGAGGGGGTACCCCCTCCGCAGGATCAGAGCAGCCAACCGCCACGACTGCCATCTTGGAGACGGTCCCGATTCAAACCCCCACGCTAACGCCTGGTTCGACACCCACGCCTACCTCCACACTGCGCCCGAGCCCCACACCATCGCCCACGGAGACGCCGTCGCCGTCTCCGACCACCACGCCGACGGTCACGCCCTCGAGGCCGACCGCTACTCCCTTGCCGTCGCCCACGCCCACTGGAACCGCCACGCCAGCACCTGAACACTCGCTTTCTCACCGTCTGGCGCCCCGCCGGCTCTGGATCTTGGCTGGAGCCCTGGTGCTCGGCCTGGGTGGGGCAGCCCTCGGGATCCGCCGTCGCACATAGGGACCGCTACTCGGACCGAATCAGGAGAGAAGAGAATGCCATCAAAGCCCAATACCGCCCCGTTCGGCTCCTGGGAGTCGCCCATCACGGCGAATGTGGTCGCGTCGGACGCTATGGCGGTCTCAGACATCGCCCTGGACGGCGAGTCCATCCTCTGGATCGAGATGCGTCCGACCGAGGCTGGTCGATACGTCATCGTCCGTCGCTCGCCGGAGGGTGACATCCATGACGCGGTCCCGCCCTCCTTTAACGCGCGCACGCGGGTTCACGAGTACGGGGGCGCCCCGTTCGTCGCCGACGGGCAGACGCTCTACGTTTCCAACTTTGACGACCAGCGCCTCTACCGCCTGGACCCGGGCCGCGATCCGCGTCCCATCACGCCGGTCGTTCCCGCGCGCTACGCCGATGGAGTCATCGACCGGCAGCATGGGCGCGTCATCTGTGTCCGGGAGGACCATCGCGGGGAAGGCGAGCCCGTCAATGCCCTCGTAGCCGTTCCCGCCGACGGGAGCGCCGCGCCCATTGTCCTCGTCTCCGGTGCCGACTTCTACGGATCCCCCCGCCTCAGCCCAAAGGGCGACCGCCTGGCATGGCTCAGTTGGCACCACCCCAACATGCCCTGGGACGGGACGGAGCTCTGGTGTGGCACCGTCCAGGCCAACGGATCCATCGGGGAGCAGGAACGGGTGGCCGGTGGACCTGAGGAGTCAATCTTCCAACCGCAGTGGTCCCCCGACGGCCACCTCACCTTCGTCTCCGACCGCACCAACTGGTGGAACCTCTACCAGCTCAGAGCTGGCCGCGTAGACCACCTGGTCGACCTGCCGGCCGAATTCGGACGCCCTCAGTGGCGCTTCGGCACGTCCACCTACGACTTCGCGTCCCCCGACACCCTCGTCTGCTCGTATACCAGCGGCGGCATCTGGCACCTGGCGAGCCTAGACCTTCCATCCCGGACCCTGACCACGCTCGACCAGCCGTACACGGACATCGCCTACGTCCGCGCCGCCGGGAGCCGCGTCGTCTTCCGTGGCGGCTCGCCCATCGAACCGCATGCCGTCGTGGCCCTCGATCTTGAGACAGAGGAGATCGAGGTACTCCGCCGGACGAGCCGCGTCCCGGTCGACGCCTCCTACGTCTCTCGGCCCCGGCAGGTCGAGTTCCCGACCGGGGACGGATGGACCGCCCATGGGTTCTACTATCCTCCCAGAAACCCGAACTACCGCGGTCCTATGGACCGCCTCCCCCCACTCCTCGTGATCAGTCACGGCGGGCCCACCTCGGCTACGACGAGTACCCTGAACCTTGCGGTCCAGTACTGGACAAGCCGTGGTGTCGCGGTCCTCGACGTCAACTATCGGGGTAGCACCGGCTATGGGAGGGCATATCGGGCGCTCCTTAAAGGTGCCTGGGGTCTGGCGGATGTCGAGGATTGCACCAGTGGCGCCCGTTACCTGAGCGAAGAGGATGCGGTCGATGGCGAGCGGCTCCTGATCAGAGGGGGGAGCGCGGGCGGCTACACCACCCTGCGCGCCCTGACCACCAGCCATGCCTTCGCCGCCGGTGCCAGCTACTACGGTGTCAGTGACCTTGAGGCCCTAACCCTGGAGACGCACAAGTTTGAGTCTCGCTATCTCGATGGCCTGGTCGGCCCGTATCCCGAGCGAAAGGATCTATACCACGAGCGGTCGCCCATCCATCGAGCTCATCATATCCCATGTCCCGTCATCTTCCTCCAGGGGAGCGAGGACCGGGTCGTGCCGCCGCGCCAGGCGGAGACGATGGTCGAGGCGCTCCGGGAGAAGGGGCTCCCCTTCGTCTACCTCCTCTTCGAGGGTGAGCAGCACGGATTCCGACGCTCCGAGACCATCACCCTCGCCCTGCAGGCCGAGCTGGCCTTCTACGCTCACGCCCTCGGATTCGAGCTGCCGGAGCCTTTCCGCTGGTCCGACGTGCGGAAGACTGAGGGAGTCGACATCGAGTTCTCAGGCCTGGGCGAAGACGGACCCTAGATGACGCGGCGCCCTCTGCACCCGCCGGAGACGTCCATCGCGTGCCGGTGCGGCGCCAACAAGGTGATCGAACCGGGGGGAACCCTTCGGCCCCATACGGCGTCATGCATATACAGGTCTCTTTCTGTCGTTCAAGCATTACCGATCGTTCAAACCTTCAATCGTTCTAGGATACCATAAGGAGGCCACAATGGCTAAGCGATTCCGTCTAGGACTCCGTATCGCGGGGTTGCTGGTCGTGCTGCTCGGTTTGGCTGCCCCTGTAGCCGCTCAGGGCCCGGTCTTGCCGCAGCACAGCGATCCAGCCTGGCATGGGGAGTATTGGAACAACAAGAACCTGTCTGGCTCCCCAATCATGTCGCGCGAGGATACCAACATCAACTTCGACTGGGGCGGTGGCTCGCCCGGCGGTGGAGTTCCGGCCGACCGGTTCTCCGTCCGCTGGACGCGCTACATCGACGTCACCCCTGGCACCTACACATTCAGCATCACCAGCGATGACGGTATCCGCGTCTGGATCGACGGCGTGCTGCTCCTCGACGAATGGTACGACCACGCCGTCCAGACGTCGACCTTCACCAGGTACCTGGGGGAGGGCCATCACCTCATCCAGGTTGAGTACTACGAGAACGGCGGGCAGGCCGTGGCCAAGGTCTCGTGGAGCATGGGGACGGGCACCCCATCGACCGGCGCCTGGAGCGCCCAATACTTCAACAACACCACCCTGAGCGGGTCGCCCATCCTCAGTCGCAACGAAAGCTCCGTCAACTACGACTGGGGCTGGGGCTCCCCGGCCGCCGGGACCGTCAACTCCGACTACTTCTCGGCCCGCTGGACCCGCACCGTGAACGTCTCGTCCGGGATGTACCACTTCTCGCTCACCGTCGATGACGGCGCTCGGCTCTGGGTCAACGGGCATCTTCTCATCGACGCCTGGCGGGAACAGGCCGCCACCACCTACACCGGTGATATCCACCTCTCCGGCAACGTCACTATCGACCTTGAGTACTTCGAGAAGAGCGGCTTGGCCGCCGTCAAGCTGGCCTGGGACGGCAGCGGATCGGCGCCACCCACACCTCCGCCTGGTGGGACGGTCATTGTCGACGACCGCGATCCGGGCTTCACCCGGGGTGGCGTGACCGCCGGCTGGCGCTTTGTCTCCGAGGGGTACAACAACTCCCTCACGTGGACGCGGAACAACGACTGGGCGCGGTCCAACTACAACTGGGCCCGCTGGTATCCGAGCCTCCAGTCCCGCCACTACGAGGTCTTCGTCTACATCCCCTACCGGTACTCGACAACCGCCCAGGCACGCTACTGGATCCGCCACGCCAACGGCTACACCCTTCGCATCGTGAACCAGAGCACCCGGGGGGACCAGTGGGTGTCCCTGGGCACGTACTACTTCTATGGCAACGGGTCGGGCTACGTCTCGTTGTCCGACGTGACCTACGAGCCGCGGGTCACGCGCCTCATCGCCTTCGACGCGGTCAAGTGGGAGCCCAGGTAGAGCCTCCTTGGCCCAACCCTGCAGAACGGCTGGCAGCGGTCAGGGGCGCGGACCTCAGAGGAACGTCCGCGTCCCCGCGCCAGTCGTCCTGGGTCACAGCGGTCATACTCCACGGCTCGCGTTGGCGGCCGCCCGGCCAACGAGGCCTGTGACTGGCCGGGGTGGCCCGCCCCCTCAAGCCTGCCAGTCAGTCAGTCGCCGCGCCTGATCCGGCCCAGCCGAGCCGCGGAGGGAGAGCAGTCGACGCAATGGACCAGGACATCGTGCGAACACACCCGGGGCGGTCCGGTGCCCGTCGGATACCGCTAGCGGGCATCGCCCTCGTCAACGTCGCCACGCTGACCTGGGCCTCGAACATGACGCTCGGTCGCTGGCTGCGCGACGATGTGGGGCCGCTCACCTTGGCCGCCGTGCGCTTCCTCATCGCCTCGTCCTTTCTGGCGGCCCTTCTCACCCGAGTTCCACCGCAGGAACGACGTCTGGGGCGCGAGCGGTGGCTCCTCGCGGGCATGGCCCTCAGCGGCGTGGTCGTCTTCACGCCTACCCTCTACCTGGGCCTCCGGTACACAACCGCCGTCAACGCCACCCTGATCAACGGCATGGGTCCCCTCATCACCGGCCTCTTCGCTGCCCTCCTCATCCGCGAGCGCATGAGCGGTCCCCAGTTGGGAGGCGCCGTCCTCGGGCTCATCGGGGTGACCGCCCTCATCTCCGGCGGCCGCCTCCGATTCTGGGAATCCATGCAGGGAAGCATCGGCGATCTCATCGTCCTCGCAGCCGTCACCCTCTGGGCCATCTACTCCGTCCTCGGACGGCGTGCCATGGAGCGCCGCTCCGCCCTCTCCGCCTCCGCCTTCTCCGCTCTCCTTGGGCTGCCCCTCCTCCTCACAGCCGCCGCCTGGGAGATGGCCACTTCGGACTTCACCCTGAAGCCGCGGCTCATCCTCCCGCTCATCTACATCGGTATCGCCCCCGGCGTGCTCGGCTTCCTCTCGTGGAACGCGGGGGTCCGCCGCCTGGGTGCCAGCGGCGCTATGGTTTACTACAATACCCTCCCTCTCTATGGAGCCCTGTTGGGCCATCTCGTCCTCGGTGAACCCCTGGGGCTGGCCCATCTCCTCGGCGGAGCCCTCATTGTGGGCGGCGGATTGTGGGCTGCCCACCCTGCTCCACCGGGCGGGGGTGCACCAAGGAGTCGTCGCCCCGACCGGTGCGGTGCGCCTTCCAGGTGCGTTGCACCTCACGAGCGTATGCTTACCTCGCATGCCGGTCAAGACGGGTCAGTACGCGGGCGCCAACGGTCTCCAAGCAGCGACCATCTACGCGACAAGTCGTTAGCGCACCCACCTGGCGGTGCTGGGTTGACAGAGAGGGACGCCCATGGCATCATGGACGGTGCCGAAGTGGGCGACTGACCTCAAGTCTGTCACCTCCATCGGCGCGGCTCGCCAGCCCGTCCGGCCGCCCAGCTAAAGGACCCCGCACACTGTCTGACAGCGGGAATCTTGAAAGAAGGGACAAAGGCCATGAGGAATCGCAGCGCCACCTTCGCCACTGCAGCGTCCTGTCTCTTGCTCTGCCTCGCCGGTATCGCTCTGGCAGGCTGCGGCCCGGTTTCCGCGTCTCCCAATGCCGTATCCCTGACCTTCGCCTGGTCCTATCGGGCCGCGGACTACGTCAGATCCATCCCCGCACCGGCCGACGACGGAGTAGTCTACGTCGGGTCCGACGATAACGCAGTCCACGCCGTCGATCTGACCACGGGCGAGGCACGTTGGACCTATCAAACTGAGGACAATGTCACGTCGACGCCCCTCGTCAACGGGGACGCGCTCATGGTCGCTTCCTGGGACGGAAGCGTCTACAGCTTGAACAGGACCGACGGCAGCCTCCAGTGGCAGCATCGGACCGACGGCTGGATCACCGGGCCGCTCGCCTTGGGTAAGGGCACCGTCTTCGCCGGTTCTCACGACGGTTTTGCCTACGCCCTCGACGCCGACGACGGCTCCCTCCGCTGGAAGACGGAGACGGACGGCCGTATCATCGGTGGCATCACCTACTCCGACGACTCCATCGTCTTCGGCGCCACCGACGGGTACGTCTACGCCCTCCAGGCCTCCGACGGCTCACTCCTGTGGCGCTTTCGGTCATACGGCGACGTTGTGAGCAAGCCGGCCGTCGGCGACGGGACCGTATTCGTCAGCTCTCTGGGCCGAAATATCTACGCGCTAAGCGCTCAGACCGGCGAGCTCATCTGGACGTACCGGATGGAGATGGGATCCGAGTCTTCCCCGGCCCTTGCGAACGGCATGGTTTACGTGGGCTCGGACGCGGGCCACCTCTACGCCCTCGACGCTGAGGATGGAACCCTGACCTGGCACTTCGAGGCGCAGGACATCATCCGGTCGACGCCCTTTGTGCACGACGGCCTGCTTCTCTTCGGATCCGATGACGGATACCTCTACGCTCTGGAACCGTCGTCTGGGAACCTCGTGTGGCGCTACAAGACCGGCGGAGCCATAGCCGCGGGCCCCACGGAGATCGACGGACTCGTGCTCGTAGGCTCGACGGATCGACGCGTCCACGCCTTCACGCTGGGGGGTCAGTAGGATGCGGATCAAGCCCTGGATCGAGACGATCATGCCTTCAGCACCACCTTTCATGAACAGAATCTTGGGGCTCGCCCTCATCATCCTCCTCCTCGTCGCCAGCAGTACCCTGGGCGGCTGCGCCCTCCGCCCCCGCTCAGCCGATGCCCTTTACCAGACGGCCCGGGACGCTGAACCCGAGAGAGCCGAGGAACTCTACGTCCGTTTGGGCGAGGAGCTCCCCGAGATCGAGGAGTACACCCGTCTCTGGGCCGCTCAGGCCGCCATGCCCAGTGTCGATGCCGCCGCGGCTCTCCGCGACGTCATCGCCTTCCGTCCACAGAGTCCCGCCGCCTACGAGGCTCACCTCACCCTGGCCCGCCACTACGCGCAGCTTGAGGCCCCCAGGGCCGAGCAGGCCTATCGCGACGCCCTGGCCATCCGCGAGTCTGTGGCCCTCCACCTGGAGCTGGCCCGCTACTTGGAGGAGAGGGGCGACGTCGATGGAGCCTACGCCGAATACCACACGGTCCTGGGAGACCGGCCGGACGCCTTCACAGGCATGCGGAGAACCGGTACAGATCCTCTCGCGGTGGCGGAGGACCTGGCCAACGCCGCCTGGTTCAGCGACGCCCTTGAGACCCTCCGCGGCGTGGACGACCCTCGAGCGCTCCCCCTTCGCGGCCGAGCTCTCGCCGGGCTAGGGCGCCACGAGGAGGCTGCGGAGGCTTTCGGCGCCTGGCTGGCCGACCATGCCGACGACACCGAAGTGAAGATGGAGCTCGCCAAGACTCTGGAGCGCCTGGGCCGAACGGACGAGGCTCTGGACCTCTACGAGGAGGTCGACACGGCCGACAGCAAGCTCGCCCGCGCCGGACTGCTGGAGAGCCAGGACCCCGAGAGCGCTTTGGAGCTTTATCGCGAGGTTCCCTACCCCGTCGCCTGGTGGTCCGCCACCGCCATCCTGGAGCACCAGGACAGACTGACGGAGACACTGCCCCTCTACCGGCGCGTCGCCCGCTCATCCACCTACCTTGCCGACGACGCCGCATACCGGCTTTACGTTCTCGCGGACCGACTGGGCGATGACGCAATCCGTGACGAAGCCCAGGCCTTGCTCGACAACGTCGGACTGAACTGGTTGAGCCTTCGAGCACGAGGGAGCGAGTTCCAGCTCCCAACCGCGCCCCCACTGGCCCCGGGCGGGGACGGCGTCATCGCCAGGGCCGCTGCACTGAGCTCCATCGGCCGTGAGGACCTCGCTCACCTTGAGCTCGAGGTGACCGCCGCTCACCGGCGCACGCCCGAGGTGGATCTCGCCATGGCCCAGGCCCTTGCGGACCTTGGAGAGCACGAGGCAGCGCAGGCCATCGCCGCCGAGTATGCCGGCCCTGGCACCGGGCGCGCGCCCCTGGCGTTCTGGCGTTTGAGCTACCCCCGCCCCTTCTCCGAAACCGTCGAGTCGGCCGCCGGGACCTACAACCTCGACCCCCTCCTCGTCTGGTCCATCATGCGCCAGGAGAGCGTCTTCGACGCCGACGCCATGTCCTACGTCGGCGCCCGGGGCCTCATGCAGGTCATGCCCTCCACCCAAGAGTGGATCGCCGAGCAAATGGGAGAGGAGATCCCCCCTGGGGCCGCTTTCACTCCCGAGGCGAACGTCCGTATGGGCGCCTGGTTCCTCCGCTTCCTCCTCGACTACTTCGATGGTGACCTCCGGCTCACCGTCGCCGCCTACAACGGCGGCGCTGGAAGCGTCGACGCCTGGCTGGAGGATCCCAAAGTCTCCAATCGGGACGACCTCCTCCGCTGGATCGGCTTCGGAGAGACGCGGGAGTACGTAGAGAGGGTCTCGATGAACTACGAGGTCTACAAAGCCCTATACGCAGACCCGGGCGAACCCGGTCTCGATTGAGTGATCCACACCTTAGGTAAGCAGACCTGCCATCAGGAGGAACCCCATGGCCGAGATCACCGTTTCCGTCGCCGAGCGGGGCGACACCTATCAATGCGACGTGACAGTCGAAGAAGGCCTCGGAAAGAGCCAGCACTCCGTGACCCTTGAAAGGGACGATTACGAGCGGCTCACCGGAGGGATCGCAAGCCCAAAGGCTCTGGTGGCCGAGTCCTTCCGCTTCTTGCTCGAGCGCGAGCCGAAAGAGTCCATTCTCCGCTCCTTCGACCTCACCGTCATCAGCCGCTACTTCCCAGAATACGAGCGCGAGATCAAACAGCGCCTATAGCGTCGACCACCCGTCTCCCGGTGCGACGCACCTGCAAGGCGCGTTGCACCGGGGCGTCCTGCACGTCCTCCAACGAAACGCGACGCCCCGTCCTTACCCACCGCCGTCTCTCCCTAGACCCTCCCGAAATACCTGTCTGCCTCAACGAAGTCCACCCCCGCCGCCTCGGCCGCATCCGCGGCTTCCACCAACCGCTGCCCCACCTCGGTCGGCCGTGGATACGGCTCCCCCTCCACCGCGTGCCATCCCACCCCCCGCCTGATTCGTCGCCACCGCCAGGTGACTCTTCAAGGCGGATACGCGGTCGACCACGCCCGACAGAATCGTCGCCTCCCATGTCTTGGCCAGCGTGCCATCGAGATCGAAAATGTATAGCCTGTGGCTCATCGCATCACGTCCACCCTGATGTCCCCCTGGATCCTCTTCGCGCGCCTGGCCCGGTCGTGACCGCCCCCTCGACCTTGGAACCCCCGCAAGAAACGGCCCGGTCACCCCGGCTCATCCGTCCATTCTACCGTCGCCCCCCAAGCCGTCAACCGCCAACCGAGGACACGTCCGTCGGACGCAGCGTCTGAGTCAACACGTGCACCCCCCTCCGTGATCTGCGTGCCGCGCGATGCACCACCGTCGCTGCACCGTTTGACATCCCCACAAGTCGGGCTAGAATCCCTCCTTATGACTGGCACCAGCCCCGCCTTCAGTCACAGATCGCGGTTCGCGTGCGCCGTCGCACAGCTCATCATCGTCCTCCTCGCCGCTGCCTGCGCCTCCGGCGCGCAGCGGGGATCACCAACCGCCCCCGCGATACCGAGCATCCCTGCCATCACGCCCATCGGGGATCGGCAGGATCCATCCCCTACCCCCAAGCCCAGTCCCACGGAAACGCCGCCCTCCGAGGTCTCACCGCCTACGGACACCCCGGCTGATGCCGCCGTCCAGGCGGTACACACCGTGGAGCCGGGAGACACCCTTCTCGGGTTAGCCAAGGCCTATGGCGTGCCGATGGCCGCCATTCAGCTGGAGAACGGCATGGGGTCGTCCACCGTGGTGAAGACCGGACAGGACTTGGCAATACCATCCGCCGATGCCTGGTCCGAGGCCTCACCATACTGGGTAGTCCACGAGGTAGCGCCCGGAGAGACCCTGACCGAGATCGCCCGAGACCACGACCTGGATCTGGAGGAGCTTCTGTCGGTGAATGGTCTCGATGACGCCGACCGGATCACCGTGGGACAGCGCCTCATTCTTTCCCTGGGATCCCCTGCCCCCCCAGCCGCCGCCCCCACTGCCCCGGCGACTGAGCCGCCAACCACCGAACCCACCGCGGCGCCTACGGCCTCTTCTACTGCCGCCCCGACGACAGTGCCAGATGAAACCTCGCTGACCACGGCCGTGCCCGCCTCTCCCGCCCCCGCTGCCGAGGGTCAGGACCCACTGCCACCGGCGGACCTGGCCTCCTGGCCCCACGAGATTGCTCGGCTCATCAACGAGGTCCGGGCGGAACACGGTATGCCCCCCCTCGAGTACAATGACACCCTGGAGCGCGCTGCTCAGGCCCACGCCAACGACTGCGCCCAGCGCGGCTGGGGCAGCCACACTGGCTCCGACGGCTCCAACATCAAAGCTCGCGTTCTCCGTGCAGGGTATGACGGGACCGGCTGGGCCGAGTGTTGGGCTCACACGCAGACACCTCAGAAGGCCATCGAGGTCTGGATGGACGAGACACCACCCAACGATCCTCATCGGCGCACGCTGCTCAGCGACTGGCTTACCGAGATCGGAGTCGGCGTCGCCCACGCGGACTGGGGTCACTACATCTTCGCCGACTTCGGCCGCCCATGAGGCCCCCCACGCCACCATCGCGTCCCCTTACGCCCACCGACATCTTGACGCTCACCCCGCTCAGCCTATAATAGCTGCCGACGATGAGTGTCCCGGTCTGGAGAGGAATGGCTCGAGACGAAGCTGATACGCTGTCGCACGAGTCCCTCCCGGCCCCGGGATTTTCGGATGGGAGACGATGCCACAGAACCTAGCCTCCGCAGTCGAGGACTTCCATCGAGCTCGCCTTCGGGCGCAGCTCGAGAGTGTCGTGGCGCGCCTCACTGGGCGCTCAGCGGAACTGCTATCCTACGAGGAGGTGCGGCGCCAGCTCCGGGCCCGTGAGCGCTACTCCCACCACCTTGAGGACATCCCCCTGGACGCCATCGTCGGCAGTGTCGGCCGCTACAAGGACTTCACCCGCAGTTTCCTTCCCAAGCAAGCTGGCGCGCAGGAGCGTTGGGCACGCGTTGAGATCGCTATGACCGGTATGGAGGGAGTACCCCCCATCGATGTGTACAGGGTGGGCGACGCCTACTTCGTGCGCGACGGCAATCACCGAGTCTCCGTCGCCAAGGAACTGGGCGCCGACCACATCCAGGCCTACGTCACCGACGTCGAAATCCGGGTTCCCCTCACTCCCGACGCGGAGCCCGACGATCTCATCATCAAGGCCGAGCACACGGAGTTCCTTGAGCACACCCGTCTCGACCGAACCCGCCCCGAGGCCAATCTTCGTGTGACCGTCCCCGGCCGGTACCAGATTCTTGAAGAGCACATCGCGGTCCACCGGTACTTCATGGGCCAGCACGAAGAGCGCCACATTCCCTATGGTCAGGCCGCCGCCCATTGGTACGACGAGGTCTACCAGCCGGTGGCCCGACTCATCCGCGAGCGCGGCATCCTGCGTGATTTTCCAGAGCGCACCGAGACCGACCTCTACCTATGGCTCTCCCAGCACCGGGCCGAGCTGGAGCAGCAACTCAGCTGGCAGATCACCCCGGAGATGGCCGCTAGCGACCTGGCGTCCCGTTTCAGCCAGCAGCCCGGCCGCGTGATCCAACGCATCGGGAGGCGCGTCCTCAAGGCCATCACGCCCGACGAGCTGGAGCCAGGCCCCCCAACGGGACGCTGGCGGGAGGAACGGCTCGCGCCACGCCAGGACGATCGTCTCTTCGCCAACATCCTCGTCGCCATCCGCGGGGACGAGAGCGGCTGGGTCGCGCTGGAGCAAGCCCTGGAGGTAGCACACCGCGAGCACGCCCGCCTGCACGGTCTGCACGTGGTGCCCCACGAGCAGCAGACGGAGCACCCCGATGCACGGGCCATCCAGGAGACCTTCGAGCGGCGCTGCAGCGCGGCCGGCGTGGAGGGACGCCTGGCGTATGAGGTGGGCCCCGTCCAACGAAAGATCTGTGAGCGCGCCCGCTGGAACGACCTGGTTGTCACAAGCCTCAACTATCCACCTCTGCCTGGGCCCATGTCGAAGATCAACTCGGGAATCGTCACCTTGATACGCCGCTGTCCGCGTCCGGTCCTCGTCGTCCCGGATGAGCCCTCATCGCTGGATCACGCTCTGCTCGCCTACGATGGAACCCCGAAGGCCAGGGAGGCCCTTTTCGTCGCCACCTATCTCGCCGGTCGCTGGCGCGTCCCACTGACCGTCGTTGCGGTCACCGAAGGCGACCGTGACGCAGGAACGGCTGTGGAGGACGCCCACACCTACCTGGAGAATCACCGCGTGCAAGCGACATGGGTAGCCGAGCAGCGGTGGGGAAATGAGAGCGTCGCGGACGCCATCCTCCGCCGGGCCGCCGCAGACAACTGCGACCTCATCCTGATGGGAGGCTATGGGATGGGTCCCGTAGTGGAGGCCGTCATCGGCAGCACCGTCGACCGGATCCTCCGGAAGAGCACGCGCCCCATCCTCATCTGCCGCTAGGCACCGACCCCTATGAGCGCCCCCTTCCCGCCTCATCGCTCCAGGGCCAGGCTGGTCCTTCTCGCCGCCATCATCGCCGCCGGTGCCTTTCTGCGGATCTACCGCATCCAGAGCCTGCCGCCTGCCGAGGGGTACGACGCAGCCTATTATGGCGTCGACGCCCTCCAACTGCTCAACCGTGAACCCCCCCGCCTCATGTACCCTCCCAATCGGGAGCCCCTCTTCAGCTACCTGGTGGCGGGACTCTTCCTTATCTTTGGCCCCTCGGCGCCCGCCATCCACGCGACGTCCGCACTGGTCGGCATTCTCACCATCCCGGCCGTCTATCTGGCGGCGGACACCCTGTTCAGAGATGAAGAGCAACCGATTCGCCGGTGGGGCGCACTCCTGGCCGCCCTCGTGGTCGCCTTCTCCTACTGGCATCTGAACTGGAGCCGGCTCGGCATGCGGGCCATCCTCGTCCCTCTCCTGTCGGCGTCGACCATGGCTGCTCTCTGGCGCGGACTCCAGACGCGCCGGACGGCATCCTTCGTGGCCGCCGGGGTCTGCCTGGGCGTCAGTCTGTACACCTATCAAGCGGCCCGCCTTCTGCCCTTCGTCGTCTTGGCCGGCTTCGCCGCCAGCGCATGGAAAGGCAACACGGAGCTGAGGCACCTCTGGCCCTCGCTCCTCATCGTCGCCGGCGTAGCCCTCCTCGTCTTCGCGCCCCTCGGCGTCCACTTCCTGAGCCACCCTGGCAGCTTCTCCCACCGCATCGATGAGGCCCTCATCCTTGAGCCCCAGAAACCCGTTGGCGACAACGTCGGGACCCTTCTCTACCAGGCGGCGCGAGCCGTCCTCGCCTTCAGCTTCATCGGCGACGACACACCGTACAGCACCATCCCAGGCCGGCCCTCACTCAACCCAATCCTGTCGAGCTTTCTCCTCCTGGGCACAGTCGTGAGCTTGTGGAGAGTTGAAAGGCCAAATCGTCTTGTCCTTCTCATCTGGCTGGTAATGATGATCCTCCCCGCCGCCCTTGCAGGGCAGGGCCCCACCGCCAAGCGTGCCATCGGCACGCTGCCCGCCGTCTCTATGCTCATCGCCCTTGGTGCGCTGGCCCCCGCTGTCGCCCTCTGGAGGTGGCCGGGCCGTCGGACGCCGGAGCGCGCCCGGTGTATGCAGGCCCTGTGGACCCTTGTCGTGCTCGCCGGCCTCGCCTGGACCGGTTGGACCACCTTTCAAGACTATTTCGTCACTTGGGCTTCAAACCCCAATCTCCCCGAGCATTTCGAGGCCGACATCTCGACCATCGGCAAGTACATAGGTGAGCTTCCACCCGAAGAGCGTGTCTACCTCTCCCCGGAGCTGCCGCGGCACCCCTCCATCCGATTCCACAGCGGTCTCAGGGCGGACATCCGGGGCTACAACGGTCGCGTCTGCTTCGTCGGCCCCGACCGCCCCGAGGTTCCCATTACATACGTCCTCGTCTCCGGTGAGGGCGACCGCAGCCTAGGCAAGCTTGAGACCCTCTTCCCTCAGGGCGAGACTCTGGATCCGCACCCGTCCGCGTCCTTCGTCGTCTACCACCTGCCGGCGGGCACACAATCTATGGCCCAGCCGTCATACCCCCTCCCAGCTACCTGGGCTGAACGCATCAAACTCATCGGCTACGGAGTCGACCAGGACCGCGTCACGCCGGGGGGTACCCTCTCGGTCTCTCTCTTCTACGAGGCCGTGGGAGAGATCGACCAGCGGTACACAGCCTTCGTCCACGTTCTTGGACCCGTCAACCCGGACACAGGTAGTCCCCTTTGGGCTCAGAGCGACAGCGAACCCTGCCGGGGCTTCTACCCCACCACCTCGTGGCACGAGGGGGAAATCCTGGTGGACAGGATCGACATCCATCTACCGCCAGATACCCCAGCGGGCCCCTATACCCTGGGGACTGGGTTCTACGAAGTCTGGTCCGGCGAGCGTCTTCCTGTGACGTCCAACGCCGCCGCCACGGACAACAACGTCCTCACCCTGGGCACCGTCTCCGTAGCCGCCGACTGACCCCGCCCCACCTCCCCCCTCTCCATCACCATCCCTCGTAGTGATCGCTTTAGCGATTCCGTCAGTATCCCTGCTCTGGCAAGTCGCCAAACCCCACCATCGACGTCTGGCGGGGCTCAAAAAGCCCAGCGACACCCGCCGCCCGCCTCACAGAGCGACCGAAGTCGCCCCACGTACGATCCGCTCGTCCGCCCGCTCCAGCTTGACAACTCACGCACACCCATTACAATGGGGTTGCCGCGGACCAATCAGGCCGCGAGCAAAGTGCTTGTGCAGTGAGATGCCACACGATCTTCTGCAACCCTAGCAACCCTAGCAACCTTAGCAACCGTAGTTTTCTGGTGCTGCTGGGATCGCGACAGCGACCGAGACGGCGAAGGAAAGGGCTCTGCCTGTCCGTGCTGACCGGCTCTTGCCGGCCACAGCGCGCTTCCCTCTCGCGGCCCGTCGACCTCCTGGCGCAACCCATCTTGCTCAACAACCGAGCTACCAAAGGAGAGGCACGATGACAGGCAACGAAGCAGCAAACCCTCGACCATCGAGGCTCAGCACGCGTGATCTGGCCGTGGCCGGGGTGTTCGGGGCACTGGCCATCGTCCTGGCCTTCACCCCCCTTGGCCTCATCCCGGTACCCAATCCCACCGAGGCAGCGACCAGCCTCCATCTGCCGGCCATCATCGCCGGCATCCTCTCGGGTCCTCTGGTCGGAGGCATGGTCGGCCTGGTGCTTGCCATCTCGTCGTGGGCCCTTTACGGCGCGTCATTCATAACCTTTGCCGGGGGCAACCTCCTCCTGGCCCTCGTCGCTGCGTTCGTCCCTCGCGTCCTCATCGGAGTCCTCGCCTACTACGCCTACCGCCTCCTCCGGCGTTGGCCGCCCGTGGCGGCTGCGGCAGCCGCATTGGTGGGCACCCTGACCAACACCTTCGGTGTCCTCGGGCTCCTCATCTGGCTGGGCTCGCTCCCCGCCGCCTTGCTCCTGCCCATCTTCTCGATGAACGTACCCATCGAGACCGCTCTGGCTGTCCTGGTCACCGTCCCCACCGTGGCCGCCCTGCGCGCCGTGGGTCGCGACCGCGTTGCGGCAGCCCAAGAGTCGGGTTCCGCCTCCTAGCTCCGCCGACCACGAGCCCGTGAGCACCTTCATCGAAACCCACAGCCTGGGACACACCTACCGTTTCGGTGACGGAGAGCGCATCGTCGCCCTCCGAGACGTCGATCTCCGCATCGCCCGGGGCGAGTTCGTGGCCCTCATTGGGGCGAATGGTTCGGGGAAATCGACCCTCGCGCGGCACCTCAACGCTCTCCTCATTCCCACCTGCGGAGAGGTCTTGGTCGACAGCCTTGCGACCACTGACCCGGGAAACCTATGGGAGATTCGCCGGCGCGTGGGCATGGTCTTCCAGAATCCGGACAATCAGCTCGTCGCCAGCACCATCGAGGAGGATGTCGCCTTCGGCCCCGAGAACTGGGCGCTCCCTCGCGACCAGATAAGGGCTCGGGTCGACGAGGCCCTCACCGCTGTGGGCCTCTGGGACCAGCGGACCCGCCCTCCCCAGATGCTCTCAGGTGGGCAGAAGCAGCTCGTGGCCATCGCGGGGGCCCTGGCCACCCGTCCTGATTGCATCGTCCTCGATGAGCCCACCTCCATGCTCGATCCCCTGGGTCGGCGCCGCGTCCTGGAGACCATCCGCCAGCTCAATCGCGAGTCCGGGCTCACCATTGTGCTTGTCACCCAATCCATGGAGGAGGCTGCCGCAGCCGATCGAGTCATCGCATTGCACCGGGGGCGCATCGTCCTTGAGGGCCCCCCGAAAGCCGTGTTTGCCCGGGAGCCACGTCTGGAGGACATAGGGCTGGGCGTGCCGGCCTCCATGGAGATGACGGCCCTCCTCCGCGAGCGCGGAGTCCCACTTGAGACCACCCCGCTGAATCTTGGGGAGTTGGCTGCAGCTCTGAAGGTCCTGGGGCCCGTGACATCCGTCCTATGATGATCGTCGTCGACGCACTCTCCCACATCTACGCCCCCGACACCCCGCTGGCCCGCGTAGCCCTGCGGAGCGTCACTCTCTCCATCTCGCCCGGCGAGCGCGTGGGTGTTGCCGGACCTACCGGGTCCGGGAAATCGACGCTGATCCAGCATCTTGCCGGTCTGTTGGCCCCCTCGTCCGGGCGGGTCCTTCTCGACGGCGTACCTGCGTCTGGCAAAGGGCAGAAGTCCCAAAGCCGTCGACGCCAGGTGGGCATTGCCTTTCAGTATCCGGAGGAGCAAGTCTTCGAGCAGACCGTTGGCCGTGAGGTCGCCTTCGGTCCCCGCAACCTCGGGCTGGATAGCGGGGAAATCCACGAACGCGTTAGGTGGGCCCTCAACCTCGTCGGGCTCGACGCTCCCGCCTTCCTGGACCGCTCCCCCTTCACCCTCTCCGGCGGCGAGCTCAGGCGCGTCTCCCTGGCGGGCGTACTAGCCCTCCAACCAGCCGTCTTGATCCTCGATGAGCCCACGGCGGGCCTCGACCCTCGGGGCCGCGGAAGCCTCCTGGAGCGCATAGATGCCTGGCAGCGCGAGACAAGCAGCACCCTGATCATCGTATCCCACGATCTGGCTGCCCTGGCCCAACTCATAGACCGCGTCGTGGTGCTCCGTGGGGCGGAGATCGTGGCTGACGGTCCATCCCGCAGCGTGCTTGGCGACCCAGCCCGGCTCACGGGCGCTGGACTGGAACCTCCTCTGCCGGTCGCCCTGCTGCACCAGCTCCGCACCGCGGGCTGGAACGTGGCCACGGACCGATTCCGTCCCGCTGAGGCAGCCGAGGAGATAGCCTCCTACCTGCGCGCGGGCCGTCGGCAGTTCGAGACCCGGGGAGTGCCACAATGAACCTCCTTCTCCCCGGGATGTACGTCTCGACCCACTCTCCCGTCCATCGCCTCGATCCCCGAGTCAAGATGACGGCCGCCCTCCTCTTGATGGTCGCTCCCTTCGCTGCCCCAGGTTTCCCGAGCAGCGTACTCCTCGCGGCTTTCGTGGGCCTTATCGCGCTCCTCTCGGACGCCCCGTGGCTGGCTCTCCTTCGGACACTGCGCACCGTCCTCTGGCTCGGGTGCTTCCTATTCGTCTTCTATCTTTTCACCACGCCGGGTCGCGTTCTCGTTGCCTGGCGAGGCATCAGCCTGACCGCCGAGGGCCTCGCCGCGGGCACCACCCAGATCTACCGGCTCTGTCTCCTCGTCGTCGTCTCATCTCTCCTCACGTTCACCACCTCACCAGCACAGTTGACCCACGGACTGGAGGCTCTTCTCCATCCCCTGGCCCGGCTGGGCCTCCCCGTCCGAGAAGCCGCCATGGTTCTATCCATCTCACTCCGCTTCGTCCCCACGCTGTTCGATCAGGTGGAGCGCCTCATCAAGGCCCAGCGCTCGCGGGGAGCCGCTCTCCAGTCCGGTCCCCCCTGGCGGCGCATCCGTAGCTGGATTCCCGTCTTCGTACCGATCTTCGTAGCCGCATTCCGCCGCGCCGACGAGCTTGCCGTCGCCATGGATGCCCGTGGGTTTCGCGGCGTCCGGCAGCGGACCCATCTCCGCCGGCTCCGGCTGGGGTGGCGAGACCTGTTTGCATCCCTCATCGTCCTCGGCATCGGAGTGACCGCCTTTGCCCTGGACAGGTTTCTCTAAGGAGGAAGCACGATGCTGTTGGCTATCGACATCGGCAACACGAACATCACCTTCGGTCTCTTTAGTGGGGACGAACTCGGCCCGCGCTGGCGCATTCGAACCATCCACGAGAAGATGCCAGACGAGTACGGTATCCTCATGCTTCAGCTCTTCGAGCACGGGGGCTACCACCGCGAGGACGTGAACGGCATCGTCATCGCCAGCGTCGTTCCGCCCCTCAGCCAGGCCTTCCAGGCCGTCTCCCGCCGCTACGTGGGGCTCGATCCCCTCCTGGTGGACGCCGGCGTCCGTACCGGCGTCCGCATCCAGTACGACGACCCCCGCCAGGTCGGAGCTGATCGGGTCGTCGACGCGGCTGCCGTAAAGGCTCTCTACGGTCTGCCCGCCTGTGTCGTGGACTTCGGCACGGGGACCACCTTCGACGCCGTCTCCAAGGATGGCGACTACCTTGGCGGAGCCATCGCGCCCGGCATCGGCATCGCCGCCCAGGCTCTCTTCGAGCGCACCGCCAAGCTCCCCCGGGTGGAGCTAACTCGGCCGCCGTCCGTCATCGGCCGCAACACGCCCCACGCGATGCAGTCAGGCCTCCTCTTCGGCTACGTCGGCCTGGTGGAGGGCATGGTTGCCCGCTTCAAGGCCGAACTAGGCCCGGCGACCCACATCATCGGTACGGGCGGGCTGGCCGAGGTCATCGCTCGCGAGACGGACGCCATCGATGTCGTTGACCCCTGGCTGACGCTCCACGGCCTACGCATTGTCTACGAACTCAACGCCACCTAGGACCCGCGACCCACACGTCCAAGAAAACAATCCGTTCACCAGATGTGCCGCATAGTCTCCCCATGCGGCCTTCAGCCTGGCACCGATAGCACTCCCTCGTCCTGCCGAGGCGCCCACCGGCAGAGCGTGGTACCGCCTCCCTCGCCCGGAAACGGTTGACTTGCTTCATGGATCGATGTATAGTGATGCGACGCATGGAACACTCAACGGCACGGACGGGCGGGAGACCATCTTGACGACGATCCTCGTCATCGACCATGACCAGCCACGCGATCACCACCTTCACCGGCTCAAGATCGATGCCGATGACCTTCGTTTCGTACCAGCCCTCAACCTCGACGAGGCCCTGAGGCTACTCCACACTACAGAACCGGACCTCATCCTCCTCAGTGCCCAACTCCGGGATCCTGGCTGGGACGTCGCCCTCCAAACCCTGCACGAGATCGTGCGAGACGCTCCAGTGGCCCTCGTGACCTCCTACGAATCGACCTCAGAGGCCGTCCATGCCTTCCGGGCGGGAGCCTGCGACTACCTCCGCAAACCACTGCGCCCCCCGGAGCTCGCGGCGAGTCTCCTCCGAGCACGGGCCGTCGCCAGCACGTCTAAGGAGCGCGACCGACTCACCCACCAACTGACCAGGACGACGGATCGAATCCGCCGCCAGCAGGAGGAGCTCAATGCCGTCCACGTGATCGGGCGCCTTACCACCTCTCTCCTCGATCTCGACATCATCCTCGACCGCCTGACGGAGATCGCACTGCATATGACCGATGCCCAGGAGAGTATGCTTCTTCTCCGCGACGACAAGCAGGGCGACCTCTACTTGCGGGCCGGCAAGAACCTGAGGCCTGACTTGGCCGGGGGCTTCAGGATGCCGCTGGACTGCGCCGCAGTTGGACAGGCCGTGGCGACCGGCGAACCTGTCCTCATCACGGGCGAGCAGGCCATGGCTAACCCCGCATGCCCGTCCGCCGCCCTCCTCCACGTGCCCCTCCGTGCACCGGACGCCGTCATCGGCCTGCTGACCCTCTCCGGTCACCGGGATGAGAACATCTTCTCCGAGCGGGACATACTGCTCCTCTCCACCCTCGTCGACTATGCCTCCATCGCCATCCGGAACGCCCGCCTCTTTGAGAGCATCGCCGAGTCCAAGTCGCTGATGGACGGCGTCTTCTCCTCCATCGCCAGCGGCGTCCTCACCATCAACGGGGACGGACGGATCTCCCTCATCAACCACGCCGCTCGCCAGATCCTCTGCGTCCCCGAGGCCTCGCCGGGTACCTCTCTCGATGAGATCTGTCCTTCCGTCGAAAGCACGCTCAGAGGATATATCGACACCACCCGGGACCAGGGGAAGCAGGTAGGGCCCGTTGAGATCGACGTGTCCCTGCCCGCGCAAGACGTCGTCCGGCTCCGCGCCACCCTCTCCCCTCTGGAGCAGAGGGCATCCCGCAGCGACTCAGTGACCATCGTTCTTGAGGATCTGACTCGTCAGCGGAAACTGGAGTCGCGATTCCGCCTCTTTCAACGCTATCTCTCCCCCACCGTTATCGAGCGTCTGCCGGACGATCCACAGGAACTGGCGCTGGGCGGCGTGCGCCGCGAGATCGCTTGCCTCTTCGCTGATCTTCGAGGCTTCGTGGATTTCAGCCTGCGCCATCCGCCCGAGCAGTTGATGGAGACCCTCAACCGATACCTCGGCGTGGGTGCCGAGGCTGTGCTCGCCCAGGAGGGGACCCTGGACAAGTTCGTTGGAGACGCCGTCATCGCCTTCTTCAACGCGCCGCTGCCCCAGGAGAACTATGTCCTCCGCGCCATCAAGGCAGCCGTCCGAATCCGCGACCGGACCAGAGAACTCCACAAGCACGTGAGCCCCGAGCATCAGCTGACGTACGGCATCGGCATCAGCGTGGGCGAAGCCATCGTGGGCAACATCGGCACGCCCCAGCGGCTGGACTACACCGCCATCGGCCCAAGTGTCAATCTGGCCAACCGTCTGCAAGCCAACGCCAAGGCCGGTCAGATCCTCCTCTCCGCCGATGTCTACGAGCGGACCAGGGATCACATCATCGCGCACCGCCTCACCCTCGAGGGTATGCCTGGGCGCGAGGGCCCGTGCCACGTCTACGAGCTCCTCAATCTGACGTGACCCCGCTTACCCTCGTCTACACCATCACCGCCCTCTGGCTGGCGGCATACGGGCTGAACGCCTTCATCCTGGCCTTCCTCTATCTCCGCAACCGCAAGCGGAGCTCTGAGCCCCCGCCCATCGAGCTGGAGGCGTTGCCGACCGTCACCGTCCAGGTTCCTACCTACAACGAACGCCACGTGGTCGCCCGCGCCATCGACGCCGTGGCGGCCCTGGACTATCCCCGCGACCGCCTCCAAATCCAGCTTCTTGACGATTCCACGGATGACACCACAGATCTGGCGCGGGAGCGGGCCGCGTTCCACCGCAGCCGCGGGCTCGACATCTCCGTCCTACGCCGCCCGGAGCGTGAAGGCTTCAAGGCGGGGGCCCTCTCCTGGGGCCTCGCGCGCGCTCGCGGCGACTTTGTGGCCATCTTCGACGCCGACTTTCGACCCAAACCCGACTTCTTGCTCAGGACCGTACCGCATTTTCTCCATCGTCCCCACCTCGGTCTGGTCCAGACCCGCTGGTCCCATCTGAACGCCGACTACTCGCCCCTCACGCGGGCCCAGGCCATGGCCTTCGACGGACACTTCGTGGTGGAGCAGACAGGCCGCGATCGCTCCGGCCTCCTCATGAACTTCAACGGGACGGCCGGCGTCTGGCGCAAGACGTGTATTTGCACTAGCGGCGGCTGGCAGTCCACCACCCTCTCCGAGGACCTCGACCTCAGCTATCGAGCTCAGCTTGCCGGATGGGAGACACTCTACCTCCCCGGCGTCGATGCTCCGGCGGAGCTCCCCCCGCAGATCGCCGCCTTCAAGCGGCAGCAGGCTCGCTGGACCCAGGGCTCGGTCCAGACCCTTCGTAAGCTCATGGGACCTATCCTGCGCAGCCCCCGCCTCAGTCTGCCTCAGAAGAGCATGGCCCTTCTCCACCTCAGCGGCTATTTGGCCCACGCTCTGATGGTCCTGCTCCTCATCACCACCCTTCCCTTGCTGCTCCTGGGCGAGAAGCCCCCCTCCCTGGGCAACGTCGGCCTCCTGTTGAGCCTGGGCCCCCTGCTCATCTACGCCATCTCCCAGCACGCCCTCTATCCAGACTGGCGCAGGCGTCTCCTGACCTTTCCGCTGTTGATTCTCGTCGGTGTGGGCATCGCTTGGAACAACTCCGTGGCCGTCTGGCGGGGCCTCAGACGGTGGGGGGGCCCGTTCGCTCGCACACCCAAGTTCCACGTCGAGGGCTCCTCGGACCACTGGTCCGGCAGCGCCTATCGCCTGGGAATCGACAAGAGCGTCCTCGGAGAAGGTGCTCTCGCCTGCTATGCCCTCGCAGCCGCTGCCGTTGCCCACGCCACGGGCCGCTACGGCATGCTCCCCTTCCTGCTCCTCTACGCTGCCGCCTTCGGCACGGTGGCCGGCGTGGAGATCGTCCAGGCCCTTGGCCGCCGAGAGCCGGCTGAGCCCGAAGATCTCGGAGAATCGTTCAGCCCAAACTGAGTATCTCCGCTGTCCCCGACGCCATGTCCAGGACGAGCAACCGGCCCCGGAGCAGCTCGCCTTCCCCCGTTAGGAGCTTGATCACCTCCTGCGCCTCCCAGGCCGCCACCGCCATGGGCGTCGCCGCGGGCGTTCCCATCTCCCGCTCCAGACCGTACTCCGGGAGATGCGTCCCATCCCCGTACAGCGCATGTAAGCCCCGGTCCCCGGGCATAATGGTCATTACCTGGCCCAGAAAACCGCCGATGCTCCCGTGAACCATGGGAATACCGAGCGCCGCAGCGCCGTCTTGAAGAACCAGCCGCACCCGCAGGCTGTCCAGGGCATCGACCACCACGTCGGCACCTTCCAGGAGCTCCGGGAGATTCTCTGCCGTCAGTGTCTCCGACAACCCGACGGCTTCCACGGCCTCGTTCACCGTCCGAACCCGCTCGCAGGCTGCCCACGCCTTCTCCCGGCCCAGGGTAGCCTCGCTGCTGAGTAGCTGGCGGTTCAAGTTATGGTCGTCGAAGGTGTCCCCATCGATCAGCACCAGCCGCCCCACGCCCATCCGTGCCAACGCCTCCACCACGTAGCCCCCCAGACCGCCCAGGCCGACCACGACCGCCGTCGCCTGGAGAAGCCCCAGCTGGCCCGCGACGCCAATCGTCCCCAGATTCCGTAGATAGCGGCTGGGGACGATGCCCAGATGAAGCGCCGCCACCTGAATCTGCCGTACCGAACCAAACCCCTCCGCAAGTCGTCGCACCTCAGCGACGGAAATCGCCTGGCATCCCTCAGTCGCATACGCCGCCTCGCGAATCTGCGCCTCGAGCCCTTCCATCCTGGTGCTCTTCACCGTCCCTCCCTCCTCTGTTCTTCTTCGATCGTCACCTCTCAGGTCCATTGTAAGCCCTCACCGGCCCTCGTCAACCTGCAACCCTGTG
>CAZIWL010000016.1:0-9816 GCA_964542755.1 uncultured Anaerolineales bacterium | reverse complement strand
ACCTCTCAGGTCCATTGTAAGCCCTCACCGGCCCTCGTCAACCTGCAACCCTGTGATCGCTGCACCAACGAGCTGTCATCAACACGCGCCCCGCACATTGCACGTGCCCCGTACAACGGGTCCTCATCGTTACGCCCCTCGCACCGTTTCGGTCACCCTCATAACGCAGGATGTCCTGCCCAACCAACCCCCGCGCGACCCGCCTCCAGTCGTTGGCACACCCTGTCCCCCTTCAGACACCTTGCAGGGGAACCCGTCGTAGCGACGCTGATCCAGGAGAACCCATCGAACCGACGCTGATCCACGGAAACCGTCGAACCGACGCTGATCCGGGAGAACCCATCGAAGCGACGCTGATCGAGTGCCCAGCGACGTTGGCTGGGTGTATCGAGATCAAGGAGCGGCCTACGCTGCCGAATCGTCTGGGATACATCGCTCGCTCGGTTTCGATACGACGTCTCGCTTCGCTCAACGTCTACTCAACCGGCTACCATCTCCGCGACAAGTCGTTAGAACACCCCCGACCGAGCATCCGGGTTGACAAAGCCATTCGACCGGCAATAATACACCCATGCGTCGCATACTGATCCGTTCGATGGCTATGGCACTCGCGGTCATCGGCCTGGTCGGGTGCTGGCGGTCCGCCAGCGCCCCCTTGCCGGACCCCCCGCCCAGAGCCAAGACAGACACCCCAGCACCGACCCCAACCGCCTCAGCTACTCCAGCCCCAACTCCGACCCCAGCACCCAGTCCAACACCGACCAAGTCGCCGGCCATGTTGATGAGAGATGGCGACACAGCCCTCCTGCACGGCGACTACGACGCCGCTGTTGCCGCCTACGCCCACCTGGCCGAACGGGCGACCGACGAGGAGACCGCTCGCCACGCCCTAATGGGTCTGGCACGAGCACACCTCCGCGATCAATCCAACGCCGATGCAATCGATGCCCTCCACGCCCTCCTCGACCACCATCCTGGCAGCGACCAGGCCCAAACAGGGACCTTCCTCCTGGGTGACGCACTCGTGGCTGCGGGAGAGCCCGTCTCCGCCACCGAGGCGTACGCCGACTACCTCCGGGCAGGCACCGTCATCACCCCGTACGTCAACGCTGCCATTGGGGAAGCATTCCGTGCCGCGGGCCTCTACACCTCTGCCCGCCCCGCGTATTCCCGGGCCCTTGAGGAGGCGCCTTCGCGCTCCTTCGAGGCCGGCCTACGCGAGAAGATCGCCCTCACCTACGTCGCCCAGGAGCAGTACCCGGCCGCCGTCGACCAATACGATGCCATCCTCGCCATGGCGCAGCTCCCCGGCTACCGCGCACGTGTCGGCTACCAGGCAGCAGAGACGCTCATGTTGGCTGGAGAGACCGAGGAAGCCTACGCCCGCTACGCCGAGGTCGTTGAGCGATATCCAACCGAGGAGGCAGCCTACTCCTCCCTCGTCCGGCTCGTCCAGGCTGGTCGGCCGGTGGACGACCTCCTTCGTGGCAAAGTCGACTACTACGCAGAGGCCTACGGCCCCGCGGTAGGGGCCCTCTACCGCTACATCAACGCCTACCCCGATACCCATTCAGGAGACGCCCATTGGTACGCCGGCCTCTCCTACGCCGAGGCCGGCAGCACCGACCTAGCCATCCGCGAGTTCCAACTCCTCATCGAAACACACCCCGAGAGCGCACGTCGGGGCGACGCCTGGCTAGAACTTGCGGACCTCCAGGCCAGCACCCTCGGCGTCGATCAAGCCTTGGAGCTCTACCGCGAATTCGTCGATGCAGAGCCGGACCATCCCCTCGCACCCAGGGCCCTCTGGGAGGCTGGACGACTCTTGGAGAGAGACAATCGACACGGGACTGCCGCCGCCCTCTACACCGAGTGTCAGAGTTCATACCCCGAATCTGACGTGGCGCCGTCCGCCCTCTTCCGCGCCGGCCTCGAGCACCACCGAGCCGGCAGTCCGGACCAGGCCATCGAGGCTTGGGAGACAGTCATCGACCAGTATGCGGCCTCAGACCGCGCCGCCCCCGCCGGGCTCTGGTCAGGAAAGCTCCTGCTCGATCAGGGGGAGACGGAGAGGGGCTTGGATCGGCTGGAACACACCGCGTCTAGCGTCCCGGATGACTACTACGGGATACGAGCCGCCGAGCTCCTCTCCGCTCACCAACCAGCGAATCTGTCCACGGACAGCCCGTTGACGTCGTCGCAGGTTCCGCCTGACCAACCCGCCGGTGTCTGGCTCGCCCGGTGGCTTGAGCTGGACGAGGACGAGCACGGGGCCACGGAAGGTCTATCTCCACGCCTCGCTGCTAGCCCGCATTGGCAGCGCGGGAAGGAGCTGTGGGGGCTCGACCGTTTCCAGGACGCCAGGGCGGAGCTTGAGGCGCTCCGCTCGGAGACCTACGATAGCGCCCTGGACCAGTACCAGTTGGCCGTTGCCTACGCAGACCTGGGACTCTACCGTTCCTCCATCCTATGCTCCTGGCGCGTCATCGGACTGTCCCCGGTGACCAGCACCCTCGATGCCCCTCGGTCCGTCCTCGAGCTCGCCTACCCCACCCACTATGAAGACCTCGTCGTCGAGAACGCCAGCAAGGTGGAGCTCGACCCCCTCCTAGTATACAGCCTCATCCGGCAGGAAAGCCTTTTCGAGAGTCTTGCCACCTCGAGCGCCAGCGCCCAGGGGCTGATGCAGGTTATCCCGCCCACGGGAGCGGAGATCTTTGCCGAACTCAGCTGGCCACCGGGCTATACCACGTCCGACCTCTACCTTCCCTACGTGAGCCTCAGGTTCGGCACACACTACCTGGCAACCCAGCGAGATCGTTTCGGCGGCCGCATCGACGCGGCTCTGGCTGCGTACAACGGGGGACCGTACAACGCCGCACGATGGTTGGAGAGTGCTGGAGAGGATCCCGACCGCTTCGTTGAGGAGATCACGTTCAGCGAGACGCGCCTCTACGTCCGGCGCATCCGCGAGCACCTGCAGGTCTACGAAGCACTCTATTCAGACGGTCGTTAGACCTACCCCGCAATAACGCGGCTCCGGCCGGGCCCGGCTCAAGACCCGAACGCCTGGTCCAACATCCTCCTCCGCCCTCCGGAGCCGTGTGCGCGGGGAGCGCCTACCAGCCGGCTGCATAGAAAGCCAGGTACTCCCCCACGTGCGCCCGCCAGAGCTCATCCCGGTGGCCTCCGTCGTGGAGGGCCAGCTGGCTGTTGAGACCCTCGCGCTCCAATACCTCGTGGAGATTAGCTGTCGCCTGCCGGGCCCAGTCCGCGTCGCCCGCGCTCAGGTAGATGCGCAACCCTGCGACCCCTGGTTCCCTCAGCAGCACAAACGGGTCATAGTACGAGGGCGCCCGATTTGCCGACAGTGCCGGGCTGTGCGCCCCGACGATCGCAAACACATCCGGATGCCGGAACGCGATCTCCAGAGACCATACGCCGCCCCTGGATATGCCCCCGATGGCCCGCGCCTCCCTGGTCTGCACCGTGCGGTAGGTCGCATCGATGGTGGGCACCAGCTCGTTCACCAGCTGCTCCTCGAAGGAACCGGGCCCTCCGCTCGTGGTGACGTACAGCCCTCCGGCATCGGCCCCTGGCAGAACGATGATCAAAGGATTCATCGTCCCGTCGACGATTCGCGCATCGGCCGTCTCATCCACCCCCAGGACATCCCAGTGACTCTCGTCGTAGGGCCAACCGTGAAGAAGATAAAGAACCGGATAACGGCGGTCTTGCTCGTCGTAGCCCGGGGGCAGGTAGACGCGATAGGGCTCCTGCCGCGCCGTCACATGGCTCGCGTACGAACCTTGCTCAACCCGGCCTGCCAGCGTGTAAGTCTCCAACCACGCCGATGTAGTCAGTTCCGCCGTCGCAGTCAGAGCAGGGGCCTGCGGAGTGGGTGTCCACGTAGGTACCGGCGTATCCGTTGGGGTCGGACTCGGCGGCAATGTGGGGTCAGGGGTCGGTGTCGACGTGGGCGTTGGCGAAGGCGCCAGCGTGACCACTGCCGTCGCCGTGCTCCCCCCGATGTCTGCGACCTCCGCCGCCGGCGTTCCGCCGTTCCCCCCCGCTTCAGACCTCTCCCACGTCGCGCTCGGCCTAGCGCTCGGCGCCGAACTCGGCGTCGCCACCGGGGACTCGGGCAGCGGATGCACTAGAAACGCCAGCGCGATCAGCACCGCCAAGCCCAATACCACTGCGAGGCGGAAGAGGGCAGAACCTAAGGCCGACCCCGATTCCCGTCCATGGCCCCCTCTGTGACCGTCCATAATCGTATTCTACCGCAGAGAATCACCCTGACAAGACTCATCGCTCGCTTGGGTCCACTGACGAGCTGCCAGAGCCGGCGGCCCTGTGCGTTGAACGCGTCCCTGCGAAGCACCTCGATCGCTCCGGGCCGCCCTCATCCCGCGCCCTTTCTGACTGCCCCGCGCCGACTGGATACCCCACACCGCCAGCGGCAACAGCTCGCTGGCGCCTTCCCCACGCGCATCACCATGACGCACCCACGATTGGCAACTCCAGAAGACCGTGCTAGACTGGGGCCGTCACCTGGCCCGCCGGTCCCATCAGACAGACCCGCCATGAGGAGGTCAAGATGGTCTCTAGTGTTTACGCCCAACTCGCTCAACGATTGGATGACCTGCCCAACGGGTTTCCCTCGACCGAAAGCGGCGTGGAGCTTCGCCTATTGGCCAGGCTCTTCACGCCCCAGGAGGCAGCCTTGGCCGCGGCCATGCACCTTCGCCGGGAGCCTGGTCGCGTCATCGCTCAACGGATTGGGGTGGAGCCCGGCGAGGCACGCCGGACCCTGAAGGGCATGGTCCGCAAGGGGCTCATCCGCGTCCGGCGGGGCGACGGGGAGCTCCTCTTCAGCCTCATGCCGTTCGTCGTAGGATTCTATGAGGAGCAGCTTCCGAGGATGGATGAGGAGCTGGCTCGCCTGGTAGAGGAGTACTTCCAGGAGACCGGCGCCGCCGCCGTCACCAGGGATCAGCCCGCCCTTCACCGCGTCATTCCCGTGGAGGAGGCCATCCCCTTCGAGCTAGAGATCTTCCCCCACGAGCGCGCCTCCCAGCTCCTCGAGAACGCCAAGTCTTGGGGCGTGCGGGACTGCATCTGCCGCGTCCAGCAGCGGCTTCTGGGCCGGGGCTGCGACTATCCCGTTGAGAACTGTATCACCTTCGCCCCGGTCGAGAACGCCTTTGATCACAGCTCGGTAACGCGAGCGATCGGCAAAGAAGAGGCTCTTCAGATCCTGGCCGAGGCCCAACAAGCCGGGCTCATCCACTCGACGGGCAACTATGTTGAGCCTCACTACTACATCTGCAATTGCTGTACCTGCTGCTGCGGCATCCTGCGCGGCGTGGCCGAGTTCGGCGTGCCAACGGCTGTGGCGAAGGCGGACTTCAAGACCGTCGTTGACGCCGAGGCATGCACCGGCTGCGGCACATGCCTTGATCGCTGCCAGTTCGGAGCACTCACTGTGGAGGAAGGCACCTGCGTCGTCGACGACGTCAGATGCGTGGGCTGCGGTCTATGCGTCACACAGTGCCCAACGGATGCGCTCCACCTCGCGCGTCGTCCAGTCGGCGAGGTCCCGCAACCGCCTCGGGACATCAGGGCCTGGGGGGATGAACGGCTGCTCCGGCGTCAGTCTGGCCTGGCGGATACGTAGCCCGGGGGGTTCGACCGCCTCCGCCGTCTTTGCGCAGGGGCGCGATCTTCGATGCGCGGCTCAACACGCACAGCGCCCCCACGCCGACAACGGTCCGCTCTCGACACCGCGTCGTACTTGCCTGCTCGCCTCTTCTGTGGTATAAAGTGGCTAGGTGCCCCCGTAGCTCAGATGGATAGAGCACCGGCCTCCGGAGCCGGAAGCCCGCGTTCGAGTCGCGGCGGGGGTACTTTTTCTTTCCCCAGGATACACGGCTTGTTTTCAAGGCCCGTCCCCGTCACTTCCCTCCGCGCCCCGAACAGAGTCCGATGACTACCCGGCCACGGCTACTTCCTTGTCGCCTTCCTCGTAGAGCTCGAGGACTGTGCGCAGGACGTCCCTGGCTCGCGGATCTTCGACAGCAGTCAGAACCTCGTAGCACGTGAGATAGACCCGCATGGGTTCGCTGACTCCCGCGAGCGAGCACGGACCCAGCTCTCCAAAGACCCGGTCAACCAGGTCCTTCGCGCCTGCCGGATCTCCCCCCGCCAGCTTAACTCGTGCCATACAAGCGAGCGACTCCAACATCAGATTCGTTTGACCCAGCCGGCGCTGAAGCTCCAATGCCGACTCACACGCTTCCCGCGCCTGGTCCAGCATGCCCAACTCCGTGAAGACGTGGCCCGCTACCAACCCGCCCCGGGCGGCCAGGACCGGGTCCCCTAGATCCCGCGCCATCTCGAGGCCGAGTACGCTCCGCTTCCAGGCGTCGTCCGTCCGGCCGCGATGAAGCATCAGGACCGCCAACTCGATCAAGACCCTGGCCTCTGTCAGACGATCACATGTGTGGCGCGCGATGCGTAGCGCCTTCTCGCACTGAACCGCCCCTCGATCGTAGTCCCCCTCCACCCCCGCGAGCCGCCCCAGGCCGTTCAGCGCCAGGGCTTCACCTCGTCCATACCCTATCCTCTCCGCCAGCCCGAGACTCTTCTCAAGATGACGTTCAGCATCCCCATATCGGCGCAGGTGTAGCGCCGTCAGACCCAGGCTGTGCCACACCCGGCTGCTGCCAAAAGCGTGATCCAGGGACGCATAGATCTCCAGCGCCTTCCCCAGATAGCGCTCCGCCTCGTCGTATGCTTCCGAGATCGCACCAATAGCTCCGAGATACTGGAAAGCTCGCGCCTTGACCTCCGCCGATGGACCATCACCTGCGAGGGACAGGGCTTCTTTCAATCTCTCGGTAGCGGCGGTCAGCTCGCCCTGTCGATACAGCGCGTGGCCCCACTCCACCAGGCCTGCCCCCCTCGCGGCGTGCCGCAGGGGATCAGCCCCGTTTGTGCCGGATACCCGGTCCACTGCCGCCCTCGCCGTCACCGCCGCCGCATGGCACGCCCCTCTCGCATTCAGCAGTCTCGCCTGTTCTGCCAGAAGCCTCGCCGCCAGCTTGTTAGCTCCGGTCTCCCCGGACCCCTCCCTCACCGCCTCGTAGGCCGCCCCCAGGAGAAGCTCACCTTCGCGCATCCAGCCGCGAAGGACCAGGAAGCGTGTCAGCCCCTCCAACGTCTCCGCCAGACGACGATGATCCCCATGCACCACAGCTCCGCGCCAGGCCGCCCGGACGTTTCTCCAATCTCGGCTGATTTCCTCACTGGCCGCCGAGGCCGTCAGGCTCGCCAACGCCGCAGCCCGACGGGACACCAGACCCAGATAGTGACTGCGGAAGCGGCTGCCGAAACCAACACCGTCGATGGCGACTTCGCCGGTTCCTGAGCCCCAGGCCAGCTTCTTCAGGTTGGCGCGCACGAATCGGCGCACCGCGCCGTGCAGCACACAGCGCCCCCCACGCACCCGGTCCACCCACAGCACCCGCACCAGGCCGCGCAGCTCCGCCGGGGTGACGCCGGCTACCTCCAGAGCCGCCGTCTCGGTGAAATCGCCGTCGAAGAGCGCCAGCTTCGCCAGACTGACCTGTCGGGATTGCCCCAGGAGATCCCAGGTGCAGGCCAGCGCCGCCCGCGTCGCCGTCTGGACCCGATCACGACCCTTAGCGCCTGCCGCGGCCTTGTCTACGCGACGCGCGAAGCGCCGTACCAGTTCATCAAGAGGGGCCCGCCCTACCGAGGCCCCCAACAGCTCCAGCGCCAGAGGAGATCCCTCGGACAATCGAGTCAAACGCACCGCATGGCCCGCGCTGTAGGCGTCGATCTCCAGATCGGGATCGGCATCCTGCGCTCGCTCAAAGAAGAGCGCCAGCCCACCCTCTGGTCGGTGGTCCTCCAGATCCAGCACCTCCGCCCCACGACGCTCGCTCGACGCGGGCACCCCCAACCCGCCGATCCGCAGGTGCTCTCCATCAGATGTGGCAGGCGGACGGGCTGAGACCACAAGCAGACGCAGCAGGGGAGCACATCGCAGCAGGCGACCAAACCACTCGATATCGCCATCTCCCAATTGACCACCGTCGAAAACCAGTAACATCTCCTTGTGGCACACGTAGTCCACCAACTGCGTCGACAGCGACGTGACCCCTGTTGGAGAAAGCCCAAACGCCCGCGTCAAAGGGAAGATGACGTGGCTGGACGCGTCCCCGTCCGTCAAGTCTTCCTCGGCAGAATCCCCTCCGAAGACTCTTTCCACCCCCTGTGGGCGGACGAACCACACGCCATCCGCAAACTCTTGCACCATGTGCTCGGCCGTCTCCCACGCAAGCCGAGTCTTGCCAGCGCCGTCCGGGGCTACCAGCCACGTCAGGCGCGAGTCCGGATCGCTCAGAAGCCCCTTCAGGGAGGCCAGATCCTCGTCCCGCCCCATCAAGCGGCCCTGCTGCGTAGGCACAGCGTACCCATCGGCGCCAACACGGACCGTCTCGAACTCAGTTCGCGGCCCGCCCAATACCTCCAGCGGCTTGCCGGACTTGATGCGGTTGTAGAGCAATCGGGTCTCCGTCGTGGGTTCAACACCGAGCTCCTCGTCCAACATCTCCCGACACGTCTCATACTGCGCCAGGGCAGCTCCCCTCTGACCGCTCAGCGCCAGAAGGCGCATCAGCTGCCGGTGCGTCTCCTCCTGCCACGGCGCGATCTCCAGCAGTTGCGAGGCCGCATCAATCCCACTCAGATACGCCTGTTCAGCCGCGTAATGCACCACCAGCTGATGCCACCCCTGGATAGCCAACTGCCTGGCCCACTCCCGCTTCCTCAACACCCAGCTCTCGAAGTTAGGGGCCTCGGAGATGTAGAAACCAGCCAGGAAATCCCCTCGATAGAGGTCCAGCACGTCCTCCAGTGCCTCCACCTGCTCCTCAGTCAGGAGCGGTGCAGAATCGCTCCGTACCTGCGCGGAGCTCAGGATGCCCTCGACCGTCGTGCTGAAATCGTGAACGTCGACCCAGTGGGCCACGTCAGTGGCAAAGGAGACCGACTGCCGATCCGCCAGTACGTGGTCTGGGACGTGTTGGCGCAGGTCCCAGAGTACCGTGCGGAGGCTTGCCCGCGCCCGCCCCTCCGCGGACTCTCCCCACAGCAGCGCGCTCAACGCTTCCCGTGAGTGGGAGCGTCCCGTGGTGATTAGATAGCTGAGTAGAGCGGGTGACTTGCGGGAGGTAAACTCAGAGACCGGGACGTCACCCAGGAAGATATCAAGCCCACCCAGGAGAAAGACCCGAAGCTGGTCACTCATGCAAGCGCCTCAAGGGAGTCAAGAGGAGACACAGAAACAACAGCGCGTGGTGGCGCGCTCGGGCGCCTGGGAATGGCGCCGTGCCTTCGCCGGACCGGCTGATTCGCTCCCACCCGCACCGAGACGCAACCCACAGCGGACGCGTCTTCGGACCGACTGCGAGATCGTGGGAGTCCAATCGACCAACGGGAGCGTCCCATGATGGTACACCCTGATGATGGCACCTGAGTACTTCCCGGCTGCCCCCTACGGTTGCTGCACGCACGGAGCTGCCGGGGATCGGGGGGATTCTATCCCTGCGCGTGGATCCCAGAACAAGCAACCGCAAGCATTATAGCACAGATCACGCTCGAAAGCCAGCGATTCCGCAGAAGAGGTGCACCAACGGGTTGTCGCCCCAAACGGTGCGATGCACCTTCCAGGTGCGTTGCACCTCACGAGCGTATGCTTGCCACGTGTCCCGCTCATGCACCCTG
>CAZIWL010000015.1:0-52180 GCA_964542755.1 uncultured Anaerolineales bacterium | reverse complement strand
GGCGAAGAAGAGGAGATACTCCGTCACGGTCATCTTATCGTAGAGGGAACTCTCCTCGGGCAGGAAACCGATGTCCTGCTTGACGCTGGTACGCCCTTGCGACATCTCCCGGCCCATGACTCGAATGCGACCGGAGGTGGGGCTGACGAGACCGACGATCATCTTCAAGGTGGTCGTCTTGCCGGCGCCATTGTGGCCGATAATGCCCATAATCTCCCCCTCCCGTACGTGCAGGCTGAGGGATTTGACAGCGGTCACATCGCCGTACGACTTGGTGACGTTCTGCAGGTCGATCATCGGTGAACTGCTCACTTCCATAGGGTTGATATGTCCCAGATCTTAGTCCTCGCGCGGCGCGAGACCAAGAGACTCCGATCCCGATTCCAGGGCGGATCGCGCTGGACCGTGCTCGTGTTGCTGGTGGCGGCTCTGACCATCTCGTATCTCGTGGCCCAGCGGGGCTTGGTTCCCAGTAGCGGCCTGTACAGGATCGGGGTATCGGACAATGCACCGCCAATCCGCGACAGCCGCTTCGCAGTCATTCAGGTGGAGCCGTCCACCGGGCGCGACCTGCTGAACCAGGGAGCCATCCAGATCTACGTCGACGGACAGACTGTCCTTTCCGGCCCCACTCGCAAGGCAGCGTTCGCCACGGGAGCACTGGAAGAGTACCTCGAAAGGTGGGAGCTGACAAGGCTCATCAACGAGGAGGACTTAGATCGGGCCTTCCCTCTACGGATTCAAGTCCAACGGATTACAACGACCCACCCGTCCCTGGTGCGTGGTAGGGGGCTGTCCGAACTTCCCGGCGTGGCTGGCGAGCCCGAAAGGGTACAGGGAGAGAAACAAGTGGAACCGGGCCACGAGGAAGAAAGCGGATTCAGTTTGACTGGTGAGCTTGCCCCGTCCCCCAGCGACCCGGCGGAGGGCGCCATACGTGAGCAAATTGCACGTCTCCGAGGGAAAGGCCACCTCCCGGAGGTGAATCTGGGCCATCCCGCCGGCGACGAGACCCTCGTCCCCTCGTTGATGGAACCACCGATCCCTTTTGTCCAGGTGATCGTCGCCTTCTTCTACGTGCTTCCCGTCTCCTTTGTGAGCGTCTTCTTCACCTCGAGCTTCATGGATGAGAAACTTCGCAGGCGCATCTCCGTTCTCCTGAGCGCTCCGGTGACGCCGCTCCAGATCATCTTGGGGAAGATGCTCCCGTACGTGACATTCTCCGTGCTCTCAGTCGTAGCCATCACGCTGTTCATGCGAGGGAGCGTCCTCCTCAGTCTGGTCATCTTCTGCCCCGTCATCCTCTTCGTCTTCGCCATCTACCTGATGGTCCCTCTGGTCTACCGCACCTTCAGGGATACGACCTTCATCTCGATGCTCGCCACGACGGCGATCATCTCCTACCTGGTCTTCCCGGCCATGTTCTCCGGGGTCAATGATCTGGCGTATATGTCGCCTCTGACGCTGGCAGTCAAGATGTACCGCAGCGAGCCCTTCGGTATTCAAGAATACCTCTTCTCAACAGCACCCATGATCTTGGTGTTCGCTCTCTCATTGTACGTGGGAACGCGGGTCTTGAACGAGGAGTTCCTTATGGGGTTCCGCCCGCTCCATAAGAAGATCCGCGAGGCGATCCAACTGAGCCTCTGGCCCGATCGCCCGTACCTTTCGGTAGCCTTGTTGAGCGCGTCCCTCGTGCCCATCGTCTATGCGGTAGAGTTGGTGATGCTGGCAATCTCCCTCAACCTACCCCTTCGGCAAGCCATCGGGACTCTTCTGATTGCCGCTATCGTGGTCGAGGAGATCGCCAAGTCGATCGGCATCGTCGTCCTTCTGGACAACGATGTCGTGAGCGGCTGGGTGAAGACCCTTGGCCTATCGTTCGTCTCTGCCGCTGGTTTCCTGGCAGCGGAGAAGCTCCTGCTTCTCCTATCCCTCCGAGTGGTTTCGGATTCGGCACTCTCGACCGCGCTCTTCGACTCAGGGATGCTCTTGATCCCGCTTGCGGCCCACTTTCTCTTCACCGCAATCATATGCATTCTCAAAGCCAGGACGCAGATCCGATACCGCTACGCCCTACTCGCCGGCTCGGTCTTCCATCTTGTGTACAACGTCATCATCCTCCAGGGGGTCGCATGAGACCCTTCCTCGCAATTCTCAAGAAGGAATTGCGCTCGGTGGTCGAGGAGCGGACCATCATGATCGCCATCACCATTCAACTATTCATCGCCTCCTTCGCGTCGGTGCTGGTGGTGGGCTTGGTCGCCTTCTACGATCCGAGCTCCATTGCACAGAACGCAAGGATCAGCATTGAGGCCGGCGTGGTGGGCGATGGAGACGGGACGCTCGCCGCCATCCTGCGTGAATCGAACGTCCGGGTCGCACGCTATGCTACATTGGAGGAGGTCCGTATCGCCGTCGAGGAGGGGATCGTGGACGCTGGTCTGTTGGTCCCACAAGAGACCGAGGATAGAGTGGATATCGTCCAGGGCCGACTGCTGCTCCCTGAGTCCGAGTCCCTGTCGACGGTGGTCACCATGGTGCTCCAGCCGCCCCTCAAAGCCTACGAGAATCACCTCCGGCGTCAGCGCGGTGTCGACGTGCGATACGGTGAACTGGGGGGCAGGCCGTCGACTACCTATGAGTTCCGCTACGCCGTGATCGTACCGATACTCATGCTGTTTCCCGCCTTCGTCGCCGGCAGCATGGTCGTCGATTCGGTCTCCGAGGAGTACGAGACACAGACTATGGAGACCCTCCGTGCCGCACCCGTGTCGATGGGGACGATTCTGGGCGGCAAGATTGCGGCTGGGCTCACGTTAGCCGTTGCCCAGTGCCTGCTTTGGCTCCTTCTCTTGCGCGTCAACGGGACAGCCGTACAAAGGCCTTTGCTCGTCATGCTCCTAGCGGGCACCCTTGCCGCTGACGTGAGTCTGGGCTCAGCGTTGATCGCCATCGCGTTCAGAGAGCGCGAACGAGCCCAATTCGTCTACTCAATTGGCATCCCCCTCGTCGCCGGTGCACTCTACCTGCTGGGCATGTCGCCGACAACGATCATCGCGCGGCTGGCGACGGGCGACGTCTATACGGGGCTCGTTGACGTCTCAGTGTTCGCGATCCCCTTGGTGGTGATGATGGGAATGCTTCTCTGGGGGCTCGAACACGCCTCATCGGCAAGAAACACAGCCTCGTAGGCCATCGTCGTCTGGCACGAGCCCTGACACTGTCCTTTGCCCTCAGCACCACTTCAACGCTCTCTGTTGCCTGGCCCGCAATACCTGTCCGAGACGACCGCTGTCCATCCTCAGGCAACTCATCTGGCCAAGGCCGAAGCGTTCCTTCAGGGCACGTTCTGGGCAACCCGAGCGACCACACGGATTCTCGTCCGCCGCGGAGGGGCGGTCTAACGGGTTCTTTGGTCGCGTTCTAGGCCCGTCTTAGACCGTGTCCCCCCGAGTCATGGGCGCTGCAACGGGGTTTCGCAGGATTCCCACGCTCTCGACCTCCACTTCCACGACATCACCCTGACCTAGAGGCCCCACGCCTTCCGGGGTACCGGTCATGATGACATCCCCGGGCTCCAGCGTCATGATCGAGGAGACGTAGGCAATGAGCTCCGTCGGCGAGAAAACCATGTCGGAGACCCAACCCTCCTGTCGGACCTCCCCATTGACGCGGCAAACCACGCGGAGCTCCTCCAAGCCCGACTCCGAGATGCCCATCACTAGCCAGGGCCCCAGCGGACAGAAGGTATCGAAGCCCTTGGCCCGGGTCCACTGGTCGTCGGCCGCCTGAAGGTCGCGAGCCGTCACGTCGTTCCCGCAGGTCACCCCAGCCACATAGCTCCAGGCATCCCTCGGCGCCACGTTTCTGCAGCGCGTGCCGATCACCAAAGCCAGCTCGGCCTCGTAGTCGACTCGCGCAGACTGTGGGGGCAAGACGATGGGCACGCCCGGGCCGATGACGGCACTGGGCGGCTTGAAGAAGAGCAGAGCTTCGTCGGGGATCTCCGCGTGGCTCTCCTCGGCGTGCGCCTTGTAGTTGAGGCCCACGCAGACGACCTTCGAAGGTTCCGTGGGCGGCAGCAGGGATGCTCTTTGCACGTCCTTCAGTGGTTCGCCGACCTCCCAGGCTATGAAAGGATGACCGCTCAGTCGGCGGATCGTGTCGCCAACGACGACGCCCCACCCGGGTTTCTTGTCGATTACCAAACGAACCACGCGGGTCAGCGTTGCGCTCGAACCTGCTTCTGAACCTGATTCCAGAGATTTCACCTGACAGACCTCCTATCATTGCGCCCCTTTGGAAGCTTCCGAACGTCTTCCTCACGCCGGTCGGCCCGGACCGCTTCCGGCCCGCGCAGATTCATCTGCGTTACGCATGATTTGACGTCCAGACCAGTTTCCCGTCGACTACATTCACATTGTGGATTTCGCCGCGCGCCTCTCTAAGGCAAGAAGCAACACGACGAAAAGCCCGACGCCGTGCGGTCGGACCACCTGGGGCAACCGTTGCAGACGCGGTGTGTTCGCCTACGACAGACGAAAGGTGCCAGAGCGCAATCAGAGAATGGCTCTATGGGAACCGTCGGCGTGACCGGGCTCAAGCTCCACGCTGACGACGACGCCAGCGCCGTCCTTCGGTGCCGGGAGAGAGGGTGCTGATACGGGCTATGGTTGACAGCGGTCGAAAAGGTAGTGCGATACGATGTACTCGCGCCCTTCGCGGAGGGCCCAGGTCTCCTCACACGCCATGAAGAAGAGCCTCCAATCCACGACCCGGCGCGATGCCTCCTCAGCGCCGTAGGTGCCCTTCAAGACCTGCCGGACGACCGGTAGGTTCTCATCCATCCTCTCCAGCCAGGCCCGCAGGGTACGGGCGTAATGGAGGCCGCCGATTCGCCAGTGGTCGACAATCTGAAGATCCCGCTGGAAGTGAAGTAGCAAATCATCCGACGGCATCGTGCCGCCCGAGAAGAAGGTCCGGGCCATCCAATCATCTGGATCGTCCGCCGTAAACTCGAAGGCAAACTCCCGGTGGCTGAAGATGTGAACGAAGAGCTTCCCGTCGGATTCCAGAAGAGAAGCTACTTTCGCCATCAATTGCCCATAGTTCTTCATGTGCTCGAACATCTCAACGGACACGACAACGTCGAAGGTCTCGTCCAGTGACAGATGGTTCACATCCATGACGACGCCCTGTACGTTCTCCAGCCCCCGCTCCGCGCACCGACCCTCGATATGGTCGATTTGCGCTCTCGAGTTCGAGAGGGCCGTCACCCGGCAGTGGGGGTAGCGCTCGGCGATCCAGAGCGACAATGAGCCCCACCCGCAACCCAGGTCAAGAACCCGCATTCCGTCCTGGAGCTGAGCCCGCTCGCACGTCAGCCGGAGCATCGCTTCCTCGGCCTGCTCGAGGGTCTCCACGCCCTCCGGCCAATAGCAGCAACTATATTTTTGCCAGGGACCCAGCACCAGCTCGAAGAACGAGGGGGGCACCTCGTAGTGCTGCTCATTGGCGTCGTCGGTCCGCACTGCGATGGGGCTCTGATGCAACTTGTCGATGAGTATCCTTCGCTGGAGTTCCTGGTCAGCCGCCGGCGTGCGATACCGCTGGCACGTGCTCCGCCGAAGGATCCAACGGATCGCTCGACGCACGAGCCAATCTGGAACTCGATACCGGTAGAGAAGATCGACAGCCCGCATCAGTACCCCTTTTCGGCGTAGGCCCGTATCCAGTCGATCTCCAGGTGGAACGGTCCGGCCTGTCTATCGGCTATCAAGAAGCCGAATGACACGATCTTGCCCGCGTCCAAAGGTTGTGCATCGGGCACAGACCGGCCGTGGTACCTGGCCTCGAACGCCTCGAATGGCAGCTCCTCCGTCCTCCATATGCCGCGCTCAGTCTGGAAACTGGCTTGATAAGCCACCCCTTCATCGCCGTCGTTCGTCCTCACCCGCAGACGGTAGTCCTTCCCGTCCCCACGCACGCGAACCTCGATTCCCTCGAAGTTGCCCAGGTCCATACCAGCGAACGGGGAACTGACCGATGCGAATCCCCCGCCCCGCTCCAAGGAAACGATCCCCTCGAAGATGGCGACGCCTTCAGCGGTCACACGAAGCTCACTGGAGGAGACGCCCCCCATCACCACATCATTGATGGACCGCCAGGCATCCTTGTCGGCCTGTTCGCTGAAGTCAAAGATGATACGGGTTCCATGCTGCACGGAGTACCTCCCCCGGACCAACCGGTATCTACTCGTCAGGAAGCCGAAATGGGTCCCTTCAGGAGACAAAGAAGAGCTTCATCAGTTCCTTCCTCGCCGAGTCCGTGCATCTTCCTCGCTTCTTAGGAAGGTCATGACGCGGCTGAGCCCGATGAGAGCAACCAGGCCCAGAAGAATAGCCACAGAGAAGCTGAGTCGAATCCGCACCCGGAGTGCCGCCAACGCAGCGATCAAGCTGATAGCGTCGACAACGGCCAGTCTTCGCGCGTGGCGCTTATCCACGAGGGTCCGCCGCTCCACGAGATCGGCGTTCTCCATGTTTCGTCCATGATGGTCAAGATCCCAAGCCGAAACAGCTGCTGTCAAACCCACCACAAGCAGGAACGGACGGAGCTCCAACCATGCCCCAACCGCCGCCGCCACGGTGAAGAGCCCCATCATCGCCCAAGTGATCCAAGGTCCGCGCCCACTGTTGTGCGCACCGATCCACATGATCCCCAAGAGGATGACCGCAGCAGCCGGCACCCACAGGGAGGCGGTAAGAAACGGCACCGAGATCGCGGCCGTAGATATCGCGATGCTCATGATCAGCCCGATGCCAACCATACTTCCGATCTACTCCACGCCAACCGCGCGGACCCAATGCGGCTGTCTGCTGAGAGACGAATGGATGGCCAGATCAAACGGACTCTCCACGTCCCAGTCAACCGTTCTGACCCCCGCCCGCTGAAGCCGCCGCATCAGAAGCGTTCGCTCGAGGCGAGCGACACGGATCGCCATGGTCACAGCCGGATCGCGCGACAAGTGTTGGGCCTCGTAGACGACAGGATTGGGACTGATGACCAGGAGCTCATAGCCGCGGGCACGCAGCCGGACGAGGGTGGGCACGTCATCCTCACACAAAGGACTGACTAGCACCAACTGAGACTTCGCCGGAAAGTAGCGCGTCGGGATATAGTCCAGACTCTCGAAGACACGGCTCTCGCCAGTCTCGGCCCGCGACAGTGCTCGAAGGATTCGCTCCTCCTGGATGCGACCGTAGCCCGGGAACGTCCAGTCCAGGAACCCACCGTAGACCAGGAGACCAACCCGGTCTCCATCGTTCAAGAAGGCAGCCGCCAGAGATGCCGTAGCCTCGACCGCGTGCTCAAAGAGCCTGTCCCGCGCTTTCTCCACGTCCGTCCGTCGGCGTGCGTCCAGGATAAGGCCGACATCCGTAATGCGCTCCTGCTCAAACTCGTTTGTGTAAAGAGAGGGTGGATAGCGCGCGCTAACTTGCCAGTTGATCCACCGGAGGGGATCGCCGATTTGGTACTCACGCACGCCGAAAAACTCGACCCCCGATCCACCCCGGCGGGCAGGGACTGGCCCAGCGTAGGCCCGTGTGCGCCGTGGACGGATGGCAACGCGCCGAAGCTTCATCGCCTCAGGTAAGATCATCAGCTGCTGAGGCGTGTCCAGGATGCGGCAACGCGACAGCACCCCTAGCGCGTCACTGGCTGTGACCTCGACAGGCCCAAAGCCGACGGTGCCGCGCTCTCCTCGCACCCGATACGAGAGTTCAAGCGCCTCACCCGGTGCCAAGGTGGTCACCGCACTCAGATCCCCGTCGATTACCTCCAGATCATCAGAAAGATGATCCCGGATACACACGGTCTCGAGCGACTCGCCCTGGTTGGTGACCGAGAGCCGAACGTCTACGGGCCTGCCCCCGGAGACGCGATCAGTACTCAAGGATCGCGTGACCGAAACGTCGATTTCATTGGGACCACGCACAAGACCGGCCACAATATGCAAGATCAAGGGGAGCGTCAACGCCAGCACCGGGGCGCTCACAGCACCCAACCCTATCAGCAGCAGGACGTAGGCCAGCCCTCCCAACCAGTAGAGCCGCCGCACAGTCAGGCGCCTTCGATGACAGGGACAGCAACGCTGCGAAGGATGCTCTCGAGGATCCCCTCGGCGGCATTGCGCTTCATCCACAGGTCGGGTTGGAGAATCAGGCGATGGACGAAGGCGGGCTTGACGAAGACCTTCACGTCATCGGGCACGACATAGTCCCGACCGTGTATCGCGGCCCAGGCCCTGCTCAGTTTCAGGAGCGTGAGCGATCCCCGCGGGCTCGCCCCCACCGCTACCTCGCGGTGGTCACGGGTCTCAGCAGCCAGTGCGACAATGTAGCGCTGCAGATCGCGGTGGACGTGGATCGTCTCCACCGTCTCGCGGGCCGCCAATAGGGCTTTGGCATCGGCCACCTGGTGGAGGTCGAAATCGTCCTGCCGCCGTTCCTGACGCCGCTTGAGGATCTCCACCTCCTCGTCCGGGGTGGGATAGCCCACAGAGAGACGCATCAAGAAGCGGTCGAGCTGAGCCTCGGGCAGGGGAAAAGTCCCCTCATACTCGATCGGGTTCTGTGTGGCAATCACGACGAAAGGGGACGGCAGAGCCAGGGTCTCGCCCTCCAGCGTCACCTGGGATTCTTGCATAGCCTCGAGCAGGGCGGACTGCGTCTTTGGCGAGGCGCGGTTGATCTCGTCCGCTAGGATGATATTGGCGAATATGGGCCCCTTACGAAGCACAAAGCGGAACGTTTCCGTCTCCGACGCACGCTCGTAGACATAGCCGCCGGTGATATCCCCAGGCAGTAGATCGGGCGTGAACTGAATCCGCTTGAATGACAGCCCGAGCACCGAGGCAAAACTCTTGGCAATCAGCGTCTTGGCAAGGCCAGGGTAGTCTTCCATCAGGACGTGCCCGCCGGCTAGGACCGCCGCCATGATCTGTTCGAGCAACGTGCGCTTACCAACAATCGCTCGCTCGACCTCGCCAACCACCTCGTCGGAGAGTGAGGATACCTGGGCCGCGTCAATGGCCGTCATGAGACCTCCAGTCGATCTTCCAAGAAACGAATCACAGCCTCCAAATCATCGGGGGGTGCGTACCTATGTTCTTGAGCCCACAGACGCCGCCGAAACCAGATGAGCCATCTGGCGCGGCGAGACGACGGCACAAGATCATCCCCATCATGAAAGAATTCGTGCACCGTCGGAGGGGCATCTAGGGCACGGAGAGCGCGCCGGATCTCTCCTGCTCGATACGAATCCTCGCTGTCCCTCGACGTCAAAACTAGCCGCCCCAGCCGCTTGGCTAGGCTCCGGCGGAAGTAGATGGACCGTCCGGCGAACCGGATTTGCGAGGTGAGCTGCTGAACCGTGTCGGCGTAGTCAGGGTGGCGTTCCAGATCAGCATTGGGATCGTGCCTGCCGTCTCTGCCCAGGGCGATGACCACGTTCGTGACGGCCAGTGCAACCCCGAAGAGCAGAAGTGCCCCCCAGAACAGAGTGCGCGGCACCGTGCGCACGTAGACACGGACGATCCAGGTTAGATAGAGAAAGGGAACCGCAAGAGCCTCCCGGACGAAGCCACCAAAGAAACGAGCTATCAGCCAAGCCACCGGCATAGCAAGGAGCACGATCAGGCCGGCCAGCTTCAGTCGATTCCTCAGCGCCGCCTTCACACCGTCCCCCTGCAGAAGCGCACAATGGACGTCAGAGCGACCACGGCCTGCCGCTCCTCCTCCTTGCCCAGCCGCTTGTTGCCGTAGCGGACCTGCTCAAAGAGACGGGTAAGCCGCCGCACTTGAGTAGTAGGTACGCCAGCCTCTTCCAGCCATACCTCAAACTCGCGCGGCGTCATAGCCCGCTGGCGCTGAAGGCCCCGCTCCTCCCTGAGTACGTCCATCATCTCAACGTAGCAGCGACTCACGGTATCCTTAAGATCCGCCCCCGCCTCAATCGCGTCGATCGCTTCCTCGGCCTGCTGGGCGAGTCGGTCCAAGGACGGGGTTGGACGCTGACGGCGACGCCAGATAGCCCAACCCACCACTATGACAATGGCCGCCACAACCAGGGCGACTGCGACGGTCACGATTACCAGCAGCCACTGCCGCGGTTCCGGCGTGTACGCGACCTCCGGAGCCGGCGGGAGCTCTTCAGCCGGCGCAGGCAGGGGCTGGAAGGCCCCCAGGGCCTCAAACGTCCCCGGTTCAGCCCGCCAGAGGAGGTAGAGCGGCAACAACACAATGAGCAAAGCGATGAGATCGCGGAGCACCCGTTTCCGCGCACCCGGCGAGACGAGGTAGAGAATCACACCAAAGGGCAGCACGGCACCCACTATGATGAAGAAGACCTGAACCGCAAAGGAGACCAGCCCACCAAGGGGAGCGGAGCCACCCGCTTCAGCTGGCTGCCTCGGCATTTTGGGAAGGCGCTGTCCCTCGTGGTCGAGACTAAGACTTGGCAGACCGCTTGCGAGGAGGACGATGGCAGCGGTACCGACGACTGAGAGGAGGATGAATAGGATTCGCTTCTTCTGAATCATAGAATAGGGACCGCTCCAGATGCCGCGCCATTATAACCGGACAGAGGGGCATGGACAACCAGGAACGCGCGAGACTGTTCGAGCAGGGGGAAGTGGACGGAGCGAAGCCCGAGCTAGAGCCGGAACATCGACGACTCCGTCTTCGGGAGAGCGGAGATCAGCTACAAACCCTCCACCGCGGGGTCAGGCGAGGTGAAAAATGCCTCGAAGCCATCCTCATCGACGCCCTTGACGGACTCCTGGACCGACTCCGCCTCATCAGCGTCGGACGCAAGCATTGCGCTGCCACAGGGCTCCACAGCCACGTACAACCCTCAGGTTGTCTGGATCAAACGAGCCAGTTCTCCAGTCGCCAGCGTGCATATCTTCCTCGCACGCTGACGCCCGTAGACCGACGCCCCCCAGCCGTGGGTTTCCCTGAGTTCAGCTTAGACCGGCGTCAGGCACCGACCATGATCACCGTGTGCTCGCTACCGTCACTGCACCCGTGAGGTCGTGACACAGTCACACCTCGCTGAGCTCCGCAACCCGCAGCAGGCGTCAAGCTGTCGCCATGAAAACATGGTAGCTGCTATCGACGTAGGCCACACCGACGTTGCCAAATGTCTCGCGTATCAGCTCATCGTACCCGATGAAGCGATTCGCGACCAGGAAGAGCCGCCCCGCGGGCCGCAACACTTGATAGGCACCGTGGATGAAAGCCCGGGCCACCTCATAGTCGATCTTCCTGCCCTGGTGAAACGGCGGGTTCGTGATAACAACATCAAACGGCGCATCCTCCGACACCATCGAGACACCGTCGGAGAGTACAACCTCAGCATTTGCGATCCTATTGGCCTCCAACGTGCGCCGGGCAGAGCGGACTGCTCGCAGATCGCTGTCCACCAGCACGACACTGCCCGGCCCAGCCCGACGGGCGGCCACCAGACCGGCGAGCCCGGTCCCGCATCCAAGATCGAGCACCCGGTCCCCTACACCGATTTCCATAGCCGCGACAAGGCGCTCCGTACCTCCATCCAATCGATCCCAGGCGAAGACACCAGGCTTGCTGATCAAGACCACGCCCGATCCATCGAGGACGACCGCCCGGCGCTGATAGTGATCACCGTCCGGAGACGGCTTCATGCCTTCGGGCCGGAGGGTCATGGCCACGTGGTAGGCCTTCTTGCGCCGCACCACGCCACAGCGGCCGAAGACCTCCCGTGCGTAGGCAACACAGCCTTTGACCCCGACACGGGTGGCGGCCACGAAGATGAATCGTCCATCCGGACGCAGGACGCGGGCAGCGCCCCGGATCAACTCACGCTGAACGTCCCGACCGCGGGGCAAGTGGCTCAGAACCAGATCGTAGGAGGAGTGATCCAACCCTTCGACGCCGTCGTCCAGCCGCACCTCAGCGTTCTCGATCTGATTCGACTGGACGGTCCGCTTCGCACAGGCTGCAGCGACCACGTTGCAGTCGACCAGTGTGACGCGTCCGCTGGGAACGAGGGTCGCGGCCACGGCACCGATGACCCCGGTTCCGCAGCCGAGATCGAGAATCCGCAGGCGAGGCTCGAAGCGCGGTATCTCCAACAATGCCGCGGTCCCCGGGTTCACGGCATCCCAGGACCACACACCGGGCCTCCCCACGACGATCAGCTCCCGGCCTTGGAGACCGACGACGAACCGGTGGAAGGCTTCGCGTTCAGTCACAGTCGCGTACCAATCCCAGCGCATCGATGGGCCGTGGGTCATCGCCTGGCGACCACGGACTACGTGCGGACCGCCATCGTCCTGCCCAGCCGCCGTGATTTCTAGTACTCGTAGCAGCTCCCCCCAATGAACTCGCGGAGGAGCGAATCGGGTGGTATGGGCGACGCGTCCGCCACTGCCGTGACTCCATTGAGCATACCATGGACACGATCAGCCCGGACGTATGCATCCTGACGGAGAGGATCATCCTGGTACTTATCCACCCACTCCTCGAAGTACTCAAACAGGTGGGCCTTCATGATGGGCAGCTCGTAGGGGAGCCCGGTGTTAATGATATGGTCGGCGGTGCTGGCGTAGGGGATGATGTTCCGCATCTCGCTCTTCCGCACGTAATGCCAATGACCCAGCGTGCGCTCGGGGTCGTAGGCGCGGAAGTTGGCATCCCGAACCATGCGTCGCATCAGCCTCAGATCGGTCCAGCGCACGTACTTCCCTTCGGGTCCCTTCATCTGCAGCAGGGGCTCCACGTAGAGCTTGAACTTCGTCTCGTCATCGATGCCCTCCGTCATGTCCGGGAAGAGCCCATGTAGGCTGTCGATGAGGACCATCTCGTCTGGCCCCACGCTCATGGGCGTTTGGCCATCGTGTCGCTGTCCCGTCTGGAAGTCGTAGAAGGGTATCATCACCTCCTCACCCTTTAGCAACCGTTGCAGATGCTCGTTGATGAGATCCAAGTCAAGGGCTTGTGGGGTCTCGAAGTCGTAGTCACCAAACTCATCCTTCGGGTGAAGCTCCAGATTAAAGAAATAATTGTCGACCGCCAGGGGTTTTAGATTGATGCCGGCCCTCCGCAACAAGTGGGCAAGCTTTGTCGTCGTGGTGGTCTTCCCCGAGGACGACGGTCCGGTGATCAGCACAACACGGACTCGTTCCCGCCAGTCCTTGATCATCTCAGCCGCCGTCGTAATGTCCTCCTTGTAGAAGCGGTCCGCCTCACGGACGATCTGCGGGAACTCCCCGGCCGCGATCCGCCCATTCAGCTGGCCCACAGTGTGCAGCCGATGCTCGACGGCCCAGTCGAGCGCCTCCCAGATCTTGGCCCACGGGATATTCCCCGAGGGCTTCTCGTGCCGCCTGGCCCGCTCCCTCCGCCGGCGCGCTCGATCCTCACGATAGAGGATGTACGCCTTCGCTGTCTTGGCGTGCCCGTTCTCGATGAGCACCTTCTCAACCACGTCCTGGATCTCCTCGACCGTGGGCGTGTGCTCCACCGGTGTCTGGTTCTCAAGCACCTCCACCACCTCGTCAGCCAGGGCCTCCGCCCGCTCCCTGTCCCGCCCGCCCACGGCAACGGCAGCCTGGTAGATGGCGTTGCTGATTCGTTCCTTCTTGAAGGGAACCACGGCACCTGTTCGTTTGACGACTTGCGTGATCTCAGACATGAACTCCTCCCCCGCTGTCGAGCCGGCAAAGCGGTAGCTCTGGAGCCAAGACGTGCTGACATAGCCCCAGAACCCTTTCTTAAGGTCTGCAATATCATTCTACACAGGTGGGCATAATGCGTCAAGAAACAAAGCAATCGATAGGACGGTGTGGCACCTTCTTCCTGAAGCGTCCCGGTCGACCGTCGCGCCTCCCCTGTCTTGGGGCGAGACGACTCCAGGGAGGGGCTCGTCCCTTTGACTTCTCAATTGGGCATCAAGCAAGTATAATAATGATATAGATCAGCTATTTATAGTTAAAGGGTGGTTGAGATGGCCGTGAACGAAAACACAGAGCTCATCGACGCTCTCAACGTCTCCCGCGCTCCTCACCGGGAAGCTGCACAGCGCTATTCCGACGGGGTTGTCAGAGCATCGAACGCACCTGCCCGAGAGTCGTTCGAGAAGCTGGCGGCTTTCGAACGTCACCACGATCAGTAGCTGATCGGACAGGAAGAATAGCTGGTGGGAGAAGACGCCTTGCTCGAGCACCAGGGCGGGGAACCAAAGACCTAATCGTGCGGCGAGTTGGCGGACGTGGACAAGTTGTAGGAGAAGAGCGCAGTGGGGGTGGTGTCGCTGAGGATGGATCTTGAGCAAGAGGCCAATCACACGTACAGCACTCCGGCAGACGAGATGACGCTTCCCCACGGTCAGGCGATGCTCCTGCGGCTGGCCGAGGAGGAGCATAACCACTATCTGGTTCTCAGTGGGCTTACTGGAAACTGACAATCAGCGCGAGGGGGTCGTCGCGGAGTAGCGTTCCGCGGCGTCAACTCGCGCAGCGAGGGCCAGGATGTAACGTGCAACAAGAGAAGGGACAAAGGATGAAGAAGATCGATCCCGGCAGAATCACACCAGAGCACATCTATCTCAACCGACGACAACTGATCACGGGGATGGGGGCGTTGGCCGCAGCCTCGCTATTGGGTGCGTGCGCCTCCCCACGTGGGCCCGAGGCCACCCCGTCCGCCGGCGCTACATCGACCTCCCCTGGGACGCCAATACCGACCGGCGAGTCGGAGCGCCTGGGGGGTCGGCTGACGCCGCTCGAGGACGTGGCTGGCTACAACAACTTCTATGAGTTCACACTGTCAAAGACGAAAGTCGCCGAGTTGGCGGAGGATTTCGAGACCTCTCCCTGGCAAGTCGAAGTTGGGGGAATGGTTAGGAACCCCACAGTATTCGGGCTTCAGGACATTGGGGCCTTCGAACAAGAGGAGCGAATATACCGTATGCGGTGCGTTGAGGCCTGGTCGATGGTGATCCCGTGGCGCGGGTTCCCGCTCTCTGCGCTGCTCGAAACAGTGGAACCAACCGCCGAGGCCAAGTTTGTGCGCTTCGAGACGCTCGCCGATCCGACCCAGATGCCGGGGCTCAAGTCGAACGTCCTAGACTGGCCTTACGTCGAGGGTCTACGGGTGGATGAGGCCATGCACGACCTAACCTTGCTGGCCACGGGCCTCTACGGCAAAGACCTCCCGCCGCAGAACGGCGCTCCGGTGCGCCTGGTCGTCCCGTGGAAATACGGCTTCAAGAGTATCAAGTCGATTGTGAAGATCGAGCTGATGGCCGAGATGCCAGTCTCATCCTGGATGGAAGCAGGACCCAACGAGTACGGATTCTACGCCAACGTCAATCCGGACGTACCTCATCCCCGTTGGTCGCAGGCCACGGAGCGTGTCATCGGGACCGGCGAGCGGCGCAAGACAGAGCTGTTCAACGGGTACCAGGAGGAAGTGGCCCACCTATACGAAGGTATGGATCTGGAAGAGAACTTCTAATGGATCGAAAGACGGCGCGGCCGATCGCGCTCGTCATCCACGTTGGGGCCTGGATACCCCTTGCGACGTTGGCCTGGATGGCCTGGCGGGGACACCTGGGCCCAGTCCCTGTCGCGGTAGTGACGAGGCTCTTGGGGCGATACGCACTCACGCTCCTCCTTTTATCTCTCGTGCCGACGGCTGTCCGGATCATCTTCGGTCTGCATGCGGCGGTCCGCTTCCGTGGACCGCTGGGACTGTATGCCTTCTTCTACGCCATGCTCCATGTCCTTGCGTTCGTGGGGCTCGACTACCGGCTGGCGCTTGACCTCATCATCGTGGCCGTGCTCCAGAGTCGCCGCGAGCTGGTCGGGCTCGCCGCCTTTGCCATACTCATGGTTCTTGCACTGACGTCCATTCCAGGGTTGGTGAAGCGTCTTGGGAAAACCTGGAAGCGGATCCACCTCTCGGTCTATCTGGCGGCCAGCCTTGTGGTGCTCCACGCTATCTGGAACTATAAGGAGTTGCGCGCCTGGCCGCTGTTCGCCGGGGCGGCGCTCATCTTGTTGCTGATTGTGCGGCTCCCGCCCGTGTCCAGCCAACTGCGCCGGTGGCGGAGGTCAGAGGCGAAGCGTCCCAGCTAGTGGGATGGCCGCAGGACCTGCTGGGATTGTCTGCACCCTGCACACCGCAGATTGCGGGACAATCCTGAGCGGCATCATTCGCATCGCGCCGGGTCCAGCAGCCTTGGAACTACGGCAAGCCTGCCGAGCCACGTATCCAAAGATTTCGTCTCTCACTCAAGGACCCGCTGCTGATCCAGCCGCATATGGCAGTGCTTGTACTTCCGCCCGCTACCGCACCAGCAAGGTTCGTTTCGGCCGGTCTCTTGCAGCCGCTGGCGAGCTATCTCTTGGGCCCTTGCCCAGAGCGCTGGAGACCCTTCAAGATCGAGCGGCGGTCCAGGCCTTTCAGGTCCCTTCCTCAGACCCAGCTCGACCTGTGCGTCCTCCCATCCTCCGACCACCTCGACGTCAACGCTCTCGGCTTCGTAGGCACGCCTTATCAGGTCAGCAGTCTCGAAAGCTTCCAAGTCAAGCAAGTAGCTGACCAAGAATGCGTTCAGGCTCGGATCCTCTTCCTCGAAGCGCTCGAGGCTTTCGCTGAGGACTACAATGCACTCTTCGCGAGCTCGCAGCTCCCGCAGACCGATCTCTACGAGAGCGTGCGCGGCCGCGATCCGGCCGAATAGAGGGCACGCCCGATCAGTAAGGTATCCCTCCAGCACAGGTATCGCCGAGCGACCGATCCTGCCGAAGACAATGGGTAACTCAGCCAGCACCCAATCATCTTCCCGTTCATCGATCCAGTCCAGCAGCTCAATGAGGGGTTTGGCGGCCTCCCGGGCCTCCAATTCACCCAACGCTCGCCAGGCGTGCACCCCGGCCCAGAGCGCGGATTCGTCAGCGTCGGAGGAGACCAGCCGCTCATCGAGCGCCATGCGGATGAGGTCAGAGATGTGCTCGCGCCCGATGCCGAGCGCCATGTAGTCCATCCAAGGACGTCCCAGATCGGGTTTGCCCAGGTCGAGCAATCTTGTGATCGGCTCCGGATACTGGCGGTCACCCATTCCACTCTCCTCCGAGAGATGCCAAACGCCAGGGCACACAGTCGTGATGCGCCTCGTGCATCAGATCCTGTGACAGAGCTACAGGCCGGCACTGAAGCGAATCACCCGTGCCTGCGGTGGCTCCTTGCCAGACATGATCGGCTTGAGGGTTGGTTTCTGCGCCGCTCAGTCCCACAAGCCTGGAAACGATGTCTTGGTAGCTTGCCAGCATCCCCGGTTCTCCAGGCACACGTTTCCCCCTGATCGCAGGACTGGCGACCGGCCGGGACCCTATCCGAGCATCGTCTCGGGCAGATGGGCTCCAATACCTGCATCCACCGCCTTCCCGTACACTACACGGGCAACCGCGACGTCCTCGAATGCCACCCCCAGCGACTCAAACACCGTGATGCTGTCACGGTGGCGGCGCCCCGGGTGGTGACCGGCCACGATTTGGCCAAGTTCAACCACCTCGCCCCAACGCAAGACACTCTGGCGCTCGGCGGCCAGGAGATCACCAGCCTCAATCCGCCCCTGTTCACGATCGTCTATGGTCACCAATGCGGCTCTATCCAGTGTCCGGGCATCGACCTCCTGCGCCTGGGACCGGTTGGATCCGGCCGCATTGACGTGAGCACCGGGCCGCAGCCAATCGCCATCGAACAGCGGCTTTGACGCCTTCGTGATGGTAATCACGATATCGGTCTCCTCGACGACCTCGCGCGGAGTGTCGACAGGCTCTACTGGCAGCCCGAGCCTCTCGGTCATCTCGACGGCGAATCGCTGGCGGTGACCGAGCGTGGGGCTGTACGCGCGGATCATCTCCACAGGACGAACAGAGCACACAGCCTCCAACTGAGCCGGGGCCTGGGTGCCCGTCCCGAAGATGCCCACACAACTGGCATCAGGGCGGGCCAAGTATTTCGTTGCGACACCGCTGGCAGCCCCGGTTCGCATCTGGCCCATGTGGCCGGCCTCGATCACCGCCTCCAGATCTCCCGACTGCTCATCCCACAGGAGCACCACGAAACGGACGCCTCGGGAACCAACCGTGTAGGCCTTTACCCCAAGCCCCACCCCAGGTACGCCAGCTGGCATGACCTGGAGCATAGCCTCAGACAGCCGGGCCCGCTGCCGCGGCTTGTTGTCCACCTCACCCGTTCCTTGAAACCGGAAGGCCTCCTCAACCGCTTCCAGGGCGTCCTCCATGGTCAGCAGAGTACCGACATCTTGCTCACGAAGAAAAAGCGGCATGGCCAACCCCCCTGGCTATTGGATCACCGATCATACTTCGCCCCTTCCTCTCTGCCCGTACGGCAGAGGGGCATAGTCTCAACCACTTGGAGCATTAAGCCTCAAGCTCGCGGAACAAGATCCACTGCCCATGTCGCCAACCGGCGGTCTTGGGAGCTCGATCATAGTAGATGTCAAACACGCGTCCGCAAGTGGTTCGCACACGATAGTAGTCTCGACCTACCCCCCACGACCCTCGTCGGCGGGCGGCCCTCAGATGCGCGGGACGCATATTGTGAGCCATACGGCCTCGACGTCCGTAATCGTGCCACTCCTTCAGCTTCTCGCCGACGTGGAACGTCCGTTCCCGCCAATCGAAGCGGTCCGGAGCGCCGGGCTTCTTCATCAGTACCGGCGCATCGTCGAATTGCACACTGATGACCTCGCTGATAAAACGTGCGGGCTTCATCTCTGATTGGACCATCCTTGTGGTGCGGGCTGCTGGGGTTCGGCGAGAAGTGTCAAGACACCATGCCGCCAGCATTATGTCAACACGTCCTGCGGACCACTGAACTCCGATGGAGAGCCCCCCTCTGCTGCCTGGATCCTGCTGAGACACCGTCTCGCTGAAGGCAGTCCAAGGGTGGTGAGCTTAGCCCGCTTATACTTAAGACTCGGGAGATGGCAACCAGCTTGTCGGCGGAGCGGCAAGCTTGAGGGAACAAGCATAGCAAAAAAGTGAGAAGGCCCGCCCCCCCGTGACAGGCCTTCCCTTGTGGGTGTCCGTCTCCGGACATTCTAGGCGAGACGGAATCGAAATCCCAATCTCGGGGGAATGAGAACTCGGAGGGTACTCTCGTCACCCCTGGCAATCTCGCCGCGTCGGGCCGAAGCAGTCGCCCCGTCGCAGCATCATCCTTCTCAACTGCATCCAACTATAACACAGAACTCGAGCCGTAGACGTTGGGCTGGGTTGGGTTTCCCGCTGGATTTGGTTGGGAAGGGTTGGAATTTGGTTAGACTCCAATCAACGGGCGACACCGGAACTCACCAGTAGGAGGCACGGTCGGACATCCCCCTCGCCCTCGTGGGGCGCGCTGAGATCAACGAACTCCAGCACCCTCCCCTGGCCTGAGACCGCACTGTAATATGGTTCATGACCCGCCTCCTCGAGAACAAGGTTGGACAGAACTAAGCCGAGCCGCCCCCTTTCGGAGAGCAGCCGTAGACTCCGTCTGGCTAAAAGGATGGACGCACGTCCACACCTCAAGGAGCCAGGCTCCAGGCCGACCGCCTCGAGGAAGGCCACCTCGTCGTCTGAGAGAGTCAGATGCCACGGCGGATCGCTGATGACCGCGTCAAAACCCGCCCCAGGGGCCAGCGACTGTCCTCGTTCATCGTAGAAGACCTCGGGGAACGTTAACTCCCAGTGGAAAAACGCACGCCTTTCCCCCATCTGCCGCGCTCGCCGCACAGGATCCAGCGCCAGCAGGAGGTAGGGCTGACTGATCACACCGAGAGCCTCCTCGTAGTCGCCGCGCGCAAATCCGTTGCCAAAATAGGCACTGGCCCACAGGTCCGCGACGGCTTCAAAGGGCGCCCTCAGCCGCTGTGCAGACCTGTCAGCCGCCTGCTTGGCCTGGACCGTGTCGTAGTCCTTGCTCTCCTCCCGCGTGATCTCAAGAACTTGCTCAATCACGCCCGGTAGAGTCTGCCGCAGCAAGTGATCGAACATGTTGATTTGGCCCGCTCGCTGCTCGGCCGCTTGTCCGCGCGCCCTGCGCTCCAAGATGACTGGCGGCGGCCAGCCCAGGTTCTCCACCTGGGCCCCAATCAAGGCATCTCCGTGCACCAGGTGGTGATCGAGGAAACTCAAGGGCCGATCGGCTGCCACAGTCGAGAGCCAAAGGTTCAGCTTCGCGAGCTCGACAGCCAGCGGATTCCGATCCACGCCGTAGATGCACCGCTCCACAACACGCCGCTTCCAGTAGCTCAGATCATCTTCGTCAGCATCAGTGGCTCTAACATGGGGATCGACCGTCAGTGCTCGGGCTAGATAGTCCGTCGCCTCGACAAGCAGGCGTCCACTCCCCATAGCCGGGTCAAGAACCTTGAGGCCAAGGACCTCTTCCACCATTCGTTTCCCGGTGGTCCTGTCTTCCAGCTGGTCGGACTGATTCGCCGGCACCTGCTCCACGCTGGAGATCGCACGCGCCAAGATCGGTCCGACCGTCTGCCCCACGACAGCCTCCACCACCAAGGCTCCGGGGTCACGAGGCGTACGGGCAGACTCGTGTTCCAGGTAGACCTGTCCCTTTTCCCGTCGCTCAACGACCACCGCCGAGGCGGGCCTCTCCGCAGCCGCCACCCATCGGTGACCAGCTCCGGCTGCCACAGCTACCATCGGCTCCTTGGCAAAACGGGGCCGACAAGCAAGCAACGGCTCGTAGAGGGAGCCGACGTGGCCGGCGGACAGCGTGCGGTAGTCCACCGACTCGACGCCGGACTCGGTCCGCCGACGGCTGAGCAGGTCGACGACCTCAGCCAAGGCTCGATCGCTTACGGCGTTTTCCTCAAGAAATCGGTGCTGCACAGGATCGAAGAGAGCACCGTTGTATCGCGGCACACCCAAGGCGTGATTCAGTTTGGGATAGCGACCGTTGATGATTTGGAAGAGGTTCTTGAGCTGTCTCCAGTAGTGCGTCGTGCCAAGGGGCCGGGCGTCTGGCTCCGCGATCTCCTCCACAATGCGTGCCAGGCTGTGTTGCGCACGGTACTGTTCGTAGTGGAGCGGCAGCAGACCCCGACTCTCTCCACATAGTATGAACAGCAGCCGATAGAGCAGGTAAAGACTGTTCTCGTACACATCGTCCAAGTCCGTATGACCGAGGCGGTTGGGGGCGTGATCCAGGAAGCCCTGCATCAGCCTCTTGAGCGCCAAGCGAGCGTTCTCTCGCACGTCTCGCGCCAGTCCGCGGGCGTAGGACCGACTCGATGCTAACACTTCTTCCAGGAAAACCTGCCCTCCTTCATCCGGTAGGAAGGCAGCCTGGCGGAAGAAGAGCGTGAAGTACAGAAACACCTCCGGATCTCCGCGGTCCATCATCGTGACGAGATCGACCTGATAGTACGTATCCAGGCGGTCGGCAGTGTCCACGTGCACCAGCCGCCACAGCCGACCGTTGCTCAAGAGACCCCATTCGACGCCCGCCGTTGAGACCAGCCACGCGATCTGCCAGCTGGGATTCTGGTCCTTGAAACCCGCGCCGCCAGCCCAAGGCTTCTTCCCAAGGGCGGTGTCCCAGCGCTTCACCTCACCGACCGCCAGCGCTCCTTCTGCAAACGTGCCAGGATCCGGGGCCTCATCAGCCGCCCTCCGCGACGCCTGATCACGGAAGAGGACGTAGTCGGGCTGCTTCGCTTCGTTGTCTGTATCTGCCACAGGGGAACCGGGGGTAAACACGTGACCAAGCTTCCGAAGAATTGGACGGAACCAATGTCCCTCCAATCCTCGTTCTCGGTAATCGGCGAGAGATTTCGACTCTCTGGCATAGCGACGCCGCAGCCAGGTCAGGAAACCCTCAGTCTCGGCCAGACTTCCCTCCCAGGCCGGAAGGTGCGGCACGACGTCATCCAGAACGTGGTCAGAGAAGAGGCCCTCGTTCTGTCGAGCGGATGAGAGCAGATGGTTCGGGGGAAGCGGGCTGTCCATAGGTCTCGTTCTCCTCAGTTCTGCGGCAGGTTCTCACGGGGAGACCTGGTGATCACGGCACTCGGTCAAGGACCACCCATCGCAGAAGTCGTGGGGCGTCTCGTGTGGCACAGAACTGGAAGGGTCCAGTCCCACGTCCGCCGCGAACACCGCGTAGGCTTCGGTATCCAGCCAGAGTCGATCCCATTATAGTGGTGGGGTGACGCCGTGCAAGTCGCTGTGCAAAGCGCGAGCCCGAGGCGAAGGCACGGGATTCACGACCCCCCGGCCGTTCGTGGACCCATGCCTTCCCTCTGAAAAGTGTCCTATGCGAGGCGCCGGTGCGTGACGGTGTGGAGAGACGTGCTGCTAGGGATGACACTCGATCACGGACGAATGGGGGGTTTGGCGGTCGGGACAATCTAGGAGCATAGGGGTCATGCCGTCCGCACCATGCTCACTGTGGAGGTTCGTCACCGACCCAAAGACTGCGTGCTGAGAGTGAACGTCAGTGCCCGCGCTCCCGAAGCCGAACGAGGAGGACAAGGATGAGGAAACAGACAACGGCGGAAACCGGCCCATTCCGCGTGATATCCCCGAACCGGTAGAGTGCGACCCCAACAGGTGCGGCGATGGCCCGGCTGGTCGCCCCTGCGGCTCGCCCCAGCGACATCACCGTACCCCGTGCTTCGGCGTTCATGCCGGAGAGCAAGGGGAGGAGAGCCACGATGGTGAACTCAAAAAAGAACGTCATTACGGCAGTCCCGGTCAACACCAACCCCAAGCTGCCAGTGAGATGAGGAAGAGCAAGGTAGGCAAGGCCTGTCAATACCACTGCAACGAAGACGGAGCGCCGCTTACCCGCGCGATCGGCCACGTAGGCGACCGCCAGCTCTGCCGCCAGCTCCGCAACGCCGATGACAAGCGTGACCAGGCCCAGGTTGGAGACGCTCAAGCCGAAACGATCCTCCATCCAAGCACCATACACCACCAGCAAATTCACTTGCGCAAACCCAATCAGGGCCATTGGAGCGAGAGCCAGGAGGGATTGCGAGTCCCGAGCGACCTGTCGGACCTGGTCGCGCAGGGCGGCGACAACCGCTCCAGCACGGGCTTGAGCGGCACTGCCCGAACCGTTCGACGGGAAGTCATTCGGGAGAGCCCACCGTGTGAGCCACCAAACTGGGACGCCCACGACACCCAGCAGCAGAAAGGGCGCTCGCCAGCTTACCTTCTCGATAAGCCAGCCGCAGAGTGGCATAGCCAAGAGCGAGAACGCCCACGCCAACTCAGAAAGCCCGAGAACCCGACCGCGCTGCTCATAGGGAACGCGCTGACCGAGGAAGACCTGCATCCCGGGATCAAAGGCCATTTTCGCCAAGCCGATGAGTCCAAAGGCCACCATCGCCGCGCCGTACCACGGCAACCCGGCCACCAGGAGCGCGCCAATCGCGAAGACCCCGGTCCCGAACACCATAGTCCGGCGTCCGCCAGCCCGGTCGCTGTACGCCCCAAAGAATGGCGCCAAGAGACCCATCAGACTGGCCACACTCACCAACGTTCCGCCAGCCGACAGCGAGACACCCAGCCCGCGACTGATGGCCGGAAGGAAGAACGTTGTCATTCGGTAGGGCACGTTGGCAATCGTCCTCGCGACGAGGATCGCGCCCAGTCCCGTCTTTTCGTCGGCCGCTGGCGTTCTTGAATCAAGGGGGTCGGCAGTAGGTATCAAGAGCTTTTCTCCATGTCGGTTGTACTGGTGTCACGACAGATCATTGATGGCTGCCCTCCCACCAGTAGTCCTCGCGAACGCGGTGGCTCGACTTGCCAGGGAGCGCCCTCCACCTCTCTGCCAAAGACAGAGACTGGCATGATACGCTGTGGCAGAGTACGGACAAGTGAGGCTTCCTACATCGTGGGACAAGAGATGCTATGCCGCGTCGTGACGGAAACCAGCCGTCGGGCTAGACGGAGCGAGGTCTTGGTCGGGGCCATGTTTTCCTCAATCGCTGACACAGCCGCTTGTCTACCAGAACGAGGCAGCGCGCCCTCGTAGGGCGCGGAAACCCCGCTCCGCTCCAAGTGAGCCGGCTTTCGTCGTCAGGTGACGACAATCCCGTTCTGATCCTCGTAGGTATCGGCGTCCCCAACATTGAACCATTTGCCATCACCGGACACGTACCGATAGGCATAACGTTCGTCCTTGTCTACCGTGACGACGGCACTGTAGGTCCGGTTGTTCCGGCGGATGAGGTGGTCGGCCTTGGGATTCCATTCATTGAACGATCCGGCGACGTAAGCATCGCCGGCGTGTGGATGATCCTCGGGCAGGGCAAAGGAGACTTTGACCTGATCGCTGTCCTTCACGTCTCTTCGTTTGAGCATAGCTTTTTCCTCCTTGTTCGGTAGTGCCTTGCATTGCCGTGAAGCGTGAACGCCTGTGTATCTTGCACGTAGATGATACCACGGTCGCCAGATATGTGCACCGAAGGCGGGCAGGCAAGAGATTCACATCAGGATGTCGACCCTCACCCACCTGCTTCTGATATCCTAAAAGGGGACCACCCAGCCGCCACTCTGAGTAAACTGCGGCGCCCAAGTATTGCGTCCAAGCCAGGCCTCACCAATGAGGGAAGAGTCCCCTTCGTTTGTCATACCGAGATCCATCGAAGTCGGGGGGACAGAACCCCAAACCCTACCGCCCAGACGACCTAGACCACACGGGCATCCATGCTAACGACGTGCCTGGGAGAGCACCGTAATTCGGTGACGAGCAACCTTCTCCTCTGTCAGCGGGTCAGCTCTGCGAGGCAAGGTTCATTCGCATGAGGTCTCTTGCTGGGCTCCAGATGCATTCATCGGACTGACGGGCATCCTCTGTGGGGAGGGTCCTTCATTTAGAGCGGAGGAACTGAAACGCCTACAGGCCTGCAGAATCTCCGCCCGTGAGTCGAGGACAGGGGGGCTTGGTTCTCTCCGACCGTCCGGGATGGGGAACCCTACACATGGCCCACCAATTGCGACCGCACTGAGGGTCTGTATTCACAGACAGAAAGGGGGGAATCGAATCCTATCGTGCTGCGGGAGAACAGATTGTGGTCAAGGACAACAGAAAAGGGAAGGAGCAAGTAACGAATCTACGACAGCAGTGACCTGCGGTCACGTTGGCCATCAGGACGAGGAGCCGAAGAAGGGCAACGTGCTCTTGAGCCAGGTAAATGACGCGCCAAGGACGGACGCCCAAAGGGGGCCCAGGCGCACGAGCGCACTCGAGCCATCGAGAAACGCCGCCCCCACTCCGGTGAGCAGCGCCAGGACCTGCGCCGCCTGAACGCGTGCAGGCCTCAAGCGCTCTTCTGTCTCGTCCCCGATGCTTTCGATCGAGCGGGCCGCAAGGATGACGGGCAGGAAGACGAGAGAAAGCCCGAGGGCGCCCAGCCCCACCATCACCGACGGAGTCTCCCAGAGAGAAGCGGACGCTAGGATAGCGACCAGTGCCGTGACGATAGCCGATAGCAGTGCGAAGGGGAGTTGGCGCCGGGCCGGGTCGGGCAGCTGACTGTCCAAGAAGAGGGCGATAGCCGTGATGAGCCCGTAGGCCCAGTTATCCTGAAGCGAGAGCCAGCCTGCCAGTCCCACCAGGCCCACGGCGTCGAGCACGCCCGCCGCAAGTCCCGTGCTGCGGTTGACGACGCGCATGAGGATGACGAGCCAGAGGATGAGGGCAAGCTGCGGCAGCGCCCAAACAAGGACGGCCACCAAAGCCAACCCGACGGCGGCGAACGCCGCCGTCGGGTGGTCCGGGTCGAGCTCACGGCAAAGGGCCCAGGTCAGGAAGACAGTGAGTCCGGCTTGAGAGCCCCACGTGATGCTCGCGAGCCACGGCGCCCCAGAGAGACGCTGCCAGAGCAAGCCGCCAATCGCGACGAGGAGCGTGATGACCGCAATGGCGCGGTTAGTTGCATATGTCAAGTCGACAGCACGACCGATCGAGCTGATGTCCGTCCTATTCACGGCACGCCTACCCCAAACCACGTCAGATCGCAGAACTGAAGCCGCAGAAGCACCAGCTCTAGCGCCAACCCATGCACGTCATCGTCGAAGACAATAGGAGACACCCCGTCCTCTCCCCTTCATCGGCCGTAAGTCCTAGTGCGTCGCGCAAGCAATACACGGGTCGAAGGCCCGCACAACACGGCCGACGGCGTGCTCCAGCTCCATGTCGATCCGCTCCGGAGTGACGTAACGCCGGGCCGCGACGTTCAGCGCCCGCTCAATGGCTTTCGTGTTATGAACCGTGGGGATGATGAACTCAGCCTCGGCGATCACGTCGTTCTCGATTCGATAGTGGTGGATCAACGGACCGCGGGGGGCCTCCACGAGCCCGTAGCCCTCACCATCCCGGGGCGTATGGGCCACGGCTGTCTGCCTACCATCCAGGGGTTCCTTCAGGATCTCCATGGCCCGTTCCAGGGCATAGACGAGCTCGATACCCCTACCCAGGTCGAAGAGTAGGATGGCGTGGGCTGGCTGTCCAAAGGTCTCCCGGAACCGGGTGAGGTAGCCTTCAGCCCGGGGCGTGCCAAGCGTTCGAGTCATGTTGATGCGCGCCAGACTGTTGGCTCGCATCACATCGTCGCGATAGCTTGACCGGCCCGCATAACTGTAGTCGGTCTCTTCGAAAGTCAGCACCTCCCTGAAATCGCAGGCCGCGAAAGCCTCACAATCCGAACCTTTAGGATCCAGGACCCGAATCACATCCTGACCGGGTTGACCGTCATAGTTTGGGCAGGTGTCGCTGGTCGCACTGATGTAGTAAGCCGGCTGGTCGTCTCCCCAGGTGCCAATGCGATCCCGAAGAGCGATGGATTTGTCCCAGTACCAGTCGAAGAGCCTACAGGCAATGGGGAGCGCCTCGGCGATCTGCCGGCGCATCTCGGCCGCCGGCTCGGGTGGTATGCCACTAGTCACACCGCCTACGGTGGCCTTGATAGGGTGAATAAACTGCCCGCCGCTCAGTGAGATTAGGTCCGTGCCAGCCTTGCGTACCTTGAGAGCCTGGGTGGCGAGCACGGCCCGGTCCCGTTCCGAGTTCGCCTCCCCCATAGACTCGAAGATGCTAGTTGTACCGAGACGGTCCGGCATAGTGAAGAGAAAGACAGACGTCGCCTGATTCTGGATCAGCTGCCCGAGCATGAGGAGCTCACGAATCGTGTTGGCCAACGGAGGCGGTGTCACGTCGTATGCATCCTCCAGGGCCTCGACGCTGGCTACGTGGTGCGCAGTCGAACAGACACCACAGATGCGAGGGACAATGACGGGCATCTGCTCAGCCGGCACCCCCTGCACGAAATAGCCAAAGCCGCGGATCTCCATGGCCTCGAAGTGGGCCGAGATGACCTCGCCACCCTGTACCTCGATGACGACTCGGGCGTGGCCCTCAATGCGGCTGAGGGGAAAGGTCAGAGTGGGCATATCACAATAACTTCTCCTTTGGCCGCGGCGGTCGGTCCTCAGCCGCCCCACCTCCGTGGGCATAGTCGGAGAACTGGAAGAGGAAGAGGGCCAGCTGCGGGGAGCGCAGCGCCCTGTCAAGCTCCTCCTCGGGTACGTCCGTCAGGCTCCCAAACACCCGCTTGATGCTGCTCAACCAGGCCTCCGACTCCTTCTCAATGAAAGCATCCGACGGACCGCGACAGCCAACGCAGGGATGTCCCGGACGGGTGCAGAGCGCTCGGCAGCCCCCCCGCACGGACGAACCGACGCACAAATAGCCTTGATTGATCAAGCAGATATCGGGTAACACCTCTCCCCGCTGGAAACCCACGAGATGCGAGGGCTTCATGTCGCGCCGCTTCGTGCGCCCACATTCACGGCACACGTTCGGGGCGGGCTCGAAATGAGGTGTGTCGCGCAGCACGGCCATGAACAGCTCAGGAGTGGGTGGACAACCCGGCAGGTACCGATCGACCTCGACCACGGTGTCGATGGGACGGCATCTGGGCAGCAAGCGCGGCACGTGGCGCCGCTCCTCCTCAGCGATGAACACCTCGCGGACCTCATCGCGATTGCCCAGGCTGGCCACGCCGCCGGAGATCGCGCAGGTACCGACCGCTACGACACGGCGGGCCTGCCGCACAGCTGAGCGGAGCTTATGGAGGTCCTCATCGGTGCGTACGCCCCCGCTCACCAGGAGCGTCTCAACCGAAGGCACGTCGTAGGCGGAGATGACCAATGGCATGTAGGCCAGCTCGCGCTCCTCCACCCATTCCCCGGCATTGAGGAGCGCCACCTCACACCCTGCACAGCCGGATAGTTGAAGCACAGCAAATCGGTCAGAAGCTCTCTTGTTCATGGTCAACACCCGCGACACGGACGACCATCTACGGCCATCCCTCACCGCCATTGTAGCACAGCAGTGGGCACTAACAACCAGCTCCGGACCCAGCGGCGAAGGACCGCGTGACAAAGGGGACGACTGGAGAACCGCGTATCCGAGGCTGGCCCAATGGAAAACTGCTGGACAAAAGCCAGCGAAAGAGGAGGAGCCAGGAGGATCACCCCCCTTGGAACTCCCCATCTCCGGGTCAGCTGTCGACGAGGACAGCGCGACGGAAGATGTCCAAGCCCTCCTCAAGTTGGGCACGCGTGATGCTTAGTGGCGGGATCAGCCGGATAGTCTGCGTCCAGTGACCGCACGGGTACATGAGTAGGCCTTCCTCGAGAGACCGATCCAGGATGCGGCGGACTGCCTCAGGGTTCGGGCTCCTCTCGGTGCCGGGTTTGACGAACTCGACAGCGATCATCAGCCCCTCGCCGCGCACATCGCCCACAATGGATGACTCGGCTTTGAGGTCGCGAAGCTGCTCTATCGCATACTCTCCCTGTTCTTGGGCGTTCTCGAGGAGGCCCTCCTCGCGGATCACGTCAAGGGTGGCAAGCGCAGCCGCACACGCCATAGGGTTACCGCCGTAGGTTGTACCGTGGGATGCTGCTCCCCACCGGCTCATAATCTCTCGCCGTGCGCCGAAGGCACCCAACCGAAAGCCGTTCGCGATACCCTTGGCCAGGCAGACGACATCCGGCTCGATGTCGTAGAGATCCGCAGCAAACCACTCGCCCGTCCGTCCGAAACCCGACTGCACCTCATCGAAGATGAGGAGAATGCCATGTGTGTCGCAGATGTCCCGCAAGGACTGAAGCCACCGGCGCGGCGGGAAGATGTAGCCGCCCTCACCCTGCACCGGCTCGACCAACATCGCGGCCACGTCCTCGGGGGCCACCACATACTCAAACAACCGATCGAGATCCCCCAGAACCTCATCAACACAGGCATCCACGGAGGGCGCCAGCGAGCGATAGGGATACGGGAAACGAGCGAAATGAACGCCCGGAAGGTGCGGACCGTGCCCCCTACGATAGCTAACCTTCGACGCCGTGACCGCGGTGCCCCCCAGCATGCGGCCGTGGAAGCTCCCAAGGAAAGCGATCAGGTCGGATCGCCCGGTGACGTAGCGTGCCATTTTCAACGCCCCGTCGATGGACTCGGACCCACTGTTGCCGAAGAAGAACATGTCCGCGCCCCCGGGCACCACGGAGCCGAGCTCGTGGGCCAGACGCAGCATGGGCTCGTGGGCCATCACGCCGGCCGGAGCGTGCACCATGTGCTGCATCTGCTCGCGGGCCGCTGCCACGATGCGCGGATGGTTGTGGCCGGCATTGCATGCGCCGAAGCCCGCCAAGAAGTCGAGATAGCGCTTGCCGTCACGATCATAGACGTAGACACCCTCCGCCCACGCCGCAGGCATATTTGGCCAGTCCTGAGCGAGACAGGGAGCCAGCAGCTCATTCAGTCTTCCCCGAAGCTGCTCGTACGTCGGCTGGTCGTTCATTCTCATTCCCCCCCAAGCATCGGTGTTCCGAATCCTAACGCGTGAACTTGATTACGGTGCAAACCACAAAGACTGCCACGATCAGCAACAGCCGCAAGTAGTCGACCCAGCGTGCCGAGAGGGTCTCTATCTCTGTAGATTCGATGGGCGCGCCGACGCCCTTCGTCTCCATCGCAATCAGAAAGTACCTCGCCTTGCGAAAGAGGAGAAGCACAAGGGGGTGATGATCGGCGTGCAGGCCTTGGCCCCTCATTCCTTTCCATTCGGCATAACACGCACGCTGTTGCTGCGGCAGGCCAGACACATCCGCTCCCTGTCAGCGGTAGGATCAAATGTGGCCCCCCACTCGTTGCCGCAGCGGTAGCAGACCATGGTCGCCGCGGTGGGCCTCTTCAACCGTGCCACCTGGCTCCGCCGGGGCACCTTCTGCCCCTTCATCGCCTCCCTGGTCTCCTCAACTTCCCGAACGGTCACCCGGGCCCGCAGACCCTCGAGGTCCCGCATCATTCGCGCCCACCTCTGTCCCTCGGCCGCACTGCACCAGTCAAGCTGGAGCCGGGATGGGTCAACACCGTGCCTCTCCAGCCCCTCCCAGAGGGCGTCCACGCGGCGCACGGTATTCCGGTTGGCGTCGATGTAGTGGCAGTCAGCGTAGTGACAGCCAGAGACCAGCACCATCGGCGCTCCTTTCTGGAAAGCATACCAGACGAAGTCCGGCTTGACGCGTCCGGAGCACATGGTGCGGATGACACAACTGTTGGGAGGATACTGCAACCGCGCGGTGCCAGCCGTGTCGGCACCGGCATAGGAGCACCAGTTGCAGGCGAATACGACCATGTTGTCAAGCGGACGGCGTTCATCCACCGGACCATGACCGAGCACAGCGTCGATCATGGCGTAGATCTGCTGATCGGTGAAGTGGCGCATAGTGATGGCATCGAAGGGGCACTCCGCGGCGCAGGTCCCGCATCCCGCGCAGGCTGCACTGATGACACGAGCCGTCTGCTTCCTCTCCCAGTCGATGGCAGAGAACGGACATACGTCAACGCACTGTCCACACTGCTTGCACAGATCCTCATCCACCACGGCCGTGATCGCCTCTACATCGATCTCCGGCCTGCTGAGCAAGCCCTCAGCCCGCGCGGCAGCCGCGCTCGCTTGAGTGACAGAGTCCTTTACGTCCTTCGGTGCCTCGGCGCAGCCGGCGATGTAGACACCCTTCGTCGGGGTGTCCACGGGTTTCAGCTTGGGATGGCCTTCCATCAAGAAACCATCCTCCGTGACGGACAATGTCAGGAGCTGCCGTACCGTGTCGGTCTCCATGCGAGGAATAGCCCCGATGGAGAGCACCAGCAAGTCGAGCTCATGCTCCTCCAGCAGACCGGTCGTGGTATTCTCCACATACACCGTCAGATTGCCCGTCTGCGAATCCTCCTCAACCTCCCCTGGCAGGCCGCGGATGTAGCGGACGCCTTGGGCCTTCGAGCGTCGATAGAGATCCTCAAAGCCTTTGCCAAAGGCGCGAATATCCATATAGAAGACGGTGATGTCCGTCTCCGGGTAGTGATCCTTAAGAAGCAGGCTATCCTTGACCGTGTTCATGCAGCAGATGTTGGAGCAGTACGGGTTGCCACGCTGACCGTCGGGGTTCGATTCCGAGAGTACGGTTCGGGAGCCCACACACTGCACAAAGCCGATGCGCTGGGGACGCTCCCGATCCATCGGGCGGACGAAATGCCCATCTGTCGGCCCCTCCGCCGAGATCAATCGCTCAAACTCCAGGCTGGTGACCACATTCTCGTAACTGGCGTAGCCATACTCGTCCATGGGGGTCGGATCGTACGTCTCCATCCCTGTTGCCACGATGATCGCGCCCACCTGGAGCTCCACGATTTCGTCCTGCATATCGAAGTCAATACAGGCCTTGTCGCACGCCTCGACGCACTTGCCACACGCGATAGGATTGCTGCCCAGACACTCGTCAGCGTTGACGACGTAAGAGGAGGGGACAGCTTGCGGGAAGGGTATGTAGATCGCCCGACGGGTAGACAGACCAGCTTGGAACTCATCCGGCATAACGACCGGGCACACGTCCGAGCAGTCACCACAGGCCGTGCACTCGGCCTCATCGACGTAACGGGCTTTCCGGCGTACCCACACCCTGAAATCGCCTACGTAGCCAGAGACATCCTCGATCTCGCTGTAGGCCATCAATTCGATCCTCGGATGTCGACCGACATCCATCATCTTGGGGCCGAGAATTCATATGCTACAGTCCATGGTCGGATAGGTCTTGTCCAGCCGCGCCATGATCCCCCCGATGGATGGCTCTTTCTCCACCACGTAGACCTGGTGACCGGCCTCGGCTAGGTCGAGGGCGGCCTGGATGCCGGCCACGCCTCCGCCAATCACCAGCGCCGCGTCGGTGACTGGCAGTCGTTCCTCCTCCTGAGCGCGCAGCCACCGCGCGCGAGCCACGGCCACCCGGACGATATCCTTCGCCTTACGGGTAGCCGCCTGACGATCCTGGAGGTGAACCCAGGAGCAGTGCTCGCGGATGTTGGCCATCTCAAACAGGTAGGGGTTTAGGCCGGCCTCCTTCACGCAGTGCCGGAATGTGGGTTCGTGCAAGCGGGGCGAGCAGGAGGCGACCACCACCCGATTGAGGTTGTGCTCCAGGATGACTCGCTTGATCTCCTGCTGGCCCGGGTCGGCGCAGGTGTAACGATTACGCACCGCCACGGAGACGCCAGGCAGCGTCTCGGCATACGCACGCACGGCCTCCGTATCCACGCTGCCGGCGATGTTCAGTCCGCAGTCACAGACAAAGACACCCATTCGGATCGCGTTGCTTCTCTCTAGTTCGTTACTGGCCAATGTCCCACCTCCTCAGCGCAAGCCGCAATGGATACACAGGAGCCAACCCCGCCACGTGCATCTGCGCGTCACCTCACGCTCGCGCGTAAGGTCTGCATCAGCTTACGGGGCTTTACCCGATTCAACTTCAGCCCCATCTCCTCCATCGAGAAACCCATAGCCAGGCCGAGGATCTGAGGGTAGTAGAACACCGGCAGTCCGTACGGGACGCCGGGCAGTTGCCCACGGAGCTTCCCCGCGCGGCGCTGGTTCGCTTCGTACATGATGGCGCAGAAGGGACATATGAGCACCATCGCGTCTGCCCCGGCCTCCACAATGTGGTCGAGCTTCTGAGCGGTCATCAACAGCGCCGTCTCTTCGTCGAAGCCGAGGATGCCGCCCCCGCAGCACTGTCCCTCGTCCTCGTAGCGAACCACCCTTGCGCCCGTCGCTTCGATGAGTCGATCAAGGCTCTGCGGGTTCTCCGGGTCATCAAAGCCGTCGTAGATGTGAGAGGGTTTCAGGTAATGGCAGCCGTAGTGGGGTGCAAAGCCGAAACCCGCCAGCAGTCGGCCCCCATCTGCGCCCTCCGCGACCGCCTCGCGCACGGCCTCAACCCCCACCTCCTCGTACAGCACCCGGGCAAAGTGACGCACCCGCACCGTCCCCCCATAGCGTGGCGTTGAGAGCGCCGCATCGCCGGTGCCCAGGCCGGCCAGCTCCTCATTAGCCCACGCCAGAAGGTCAGCATCCTCACGGAGCCGATAGTTGGCCTCGGTGAGCGTCGCCGTGCAGGCGCTGCAGAGCGTCACGATATCCAGCCCCTGCTCCTCGGCCAGCGACAGGTTGCGAGCGGCCATGAGCAGCCCTGCCTCCCAATCTGCGGGCCTGGCCGGAAAACCGCAGCAGGAGAAACCCTCAACATCCTTCAATTCAACGTCCAGCCGTTCAGCCACCCGGCGCGCCGACATCTCGTAGTTCATGCCGCGCACCGGGACAGAACAGCCAAGATAGAGCGCGTATTGCATAGGTCCACGCAGTGACCCGGGTCCACGCAGTGACCCGGTCACACGCCCTCCTCCGGACCGTCCTTGGGGCCCGCTCTGTTCAAGATGGCACGCACCTCCTCCGCCGCTTCCTCCACGGGAGGGAGGCCGTAGCGCGCCCGCCGCTCGTTCTCGTAGTCGCCAATCTCCAAGAGCCGTCCGTGGGCCCGCAGCTCCTCGATCTGTCTAGTGAACGTGCGAGGGACATGCCCCTCGCGGACGGCGATGTTACGAATGGCGTTCATCAGCTCCGGGATACGCACATCCTGTGGACAGCGCTCGTAGCACGTGTAGCAGACCGAACAGAGCCAGATGAAGTCGCTGGCCAGTACCTGGTCGCGCATCCCCAGCAGCGCCATGTGGACGATGCGCCGGGGATTGTACTTGTCGGTGACGCCGGCCACCGGACAGCCAGCGGTGCACGTGCTGCACGAGAAGCAGCGCCGGATATGCTCCCCGCCCGGTTCCGCCGCGATCTCATCCCGGAACCCAGGCGCGAAGTTGCTGACATCAAAGATGGGCTCGGGTCCACGCAGTGACCCGGGTCCACACGGTGACCCGGGTCCACACAGTGACCCGGTCTCTTCGGTCATTCCCACTTTCTCACGCAATTCTGACGGCAAACTGACCCCGGCCGTTCCTCACGCTAGCCGCCCAACTCATTCGACGGCAGGGCTCGCGCGAGCAGCTCTGTCAAGTCCTCCACAGCAATCTCGCTCCCGCTCCGCTCCTGAAGCGCATCGTCTCCGTTCTCATCCTTGATAGCACAATTGAGATGGATGCGGCACTTGGGACAAGCTGTGATCATCTTGGTCGCTCCGGTCGCCCGGGCTTCGCTCAACCGCCCCATCTGGATACCCTTGGCACACTGCCCACAGCTGACCCAGCCGGCAGACCCGCAGCAGACAGAACGATCCCTGTTCTTGCGCATCTCCACCAAATCAGCGCCGGTGGCCTCGATGAGCAGGCGGGGTTCCTCGTAGATTCCCTGGTAGCGCCCCAGGCGGCAGGGATCCTGGAACGTGACCCTCTCTGCAAGCCCACCCAGCGCCAGACCGTCGACGTGCTCGGCCAGAAGCTGAGTGATGTGGATCAAGTCGAAAGGAAGCGAGTCCACGTAGCGGGGATAGTCAGCCCGGAAAGCGTGGTAGCACTCCGGGCAGGTGAAGATCACGCGCTCCGCCCCGCTTGCTCTGATGGCCTCGACGTTGCGCCTGACCAGCTCGCGAAACCCGTCCTCGTCACCGTTGAGTAGGAGGTCGGCACCACAGCACCGTTCGTCGTTGCTCACCACCGGCGTGATGCCCAGGGCGTTCATCAAGCGCACCCCGTTCCGCGCCGTGTCGGTGGAGACGACACCCAGGTCCTCAAAAAGAACGTCAAAATAGGGCAGACAACCGACGAAGTAGAAGTCCTCGCCGTGCGTCACCGTCTTCAGTTCGTCTATCAGCCAGCCTAGCCGGTTCTGCTCGACGGGCTCGGCCATGATGCCCATTAGATGCTGCATGACGCCGTGGTGAGCGTAGGGACCTTCCACACTGGCCCTACGCGCCTCCGTACGCGCGGCGATGACAAACGCCGGGTAGTCGACGTCCGAGGGACAGCGAGTTGTACATAGCCCGCAGGTCAGACAAGACCAGAGATAGCGATCGTGGATCAAGTCCTCTGGCTGCCCCTTGAGGCACCGTTCGATCGTCCTGCGCGGCGAGTAGGCGATGTCCACCCGTGTTACCGGGCAGCTTCCGGTGCACTTACCGCAATCCAGGCAGAGGAAGGCCCGTGTCTGATGGAGAATCTGCTCGAAGCTCATAGTACGTGCTACACCTCAGGCGCCGCGCCGCCATGCCCCAGCGAACTCGGACCTAACTCGCGAACCTGCTCCGTGAACTCGGTCATCAGACGCGCAAACCGCGCCCCCTCAGCGGCCGAGATCCACTCCAGGCGCAGCCGCTCGTCGTCGAGTCCCAGAAGCTCCAGCAGCCGCCCTGTCTTGTCCACAGTGACCACGGCGTTCTCGTTGCCGGAAACATAGTGGCAATCGCCGGGATGGCAGCCGGTGACCAGCACTCCGTCGGCCCCGCGACGAAAGGCCTCTAAGATGAACCCGGGGGTCACCCGGCCAGAGCACATCACCCGAATGACCCGTGTTGTGGGCGGGTACTGCATCCGGCTCACGCCGGCGAGGTCAGCCCCGGCGTAGGAGCACCAGTTGCAGGCGAAGGCCACGATTCGAGGCTGGAACTCACCCATCGCCGATGTGCAACGTCCGGTATTCAGACAGCATTATGGCGGTCGTTGAGAGCGTCAACGACTCTCCACCGCGAGAGAGGACACCGTCGGCTCCAGAGCCGCTCGTACCATCGCCGTCACTTGCTCAACCGTGAAGTGGCGGGCTTGCATCGCGCCGGTGGGACAGACCGACGCGCACGCTCCGCAGCCCTTGCACATCACCGCGTTGACGCGAGCCACCTTCATCCCCCACGACGCCTCCTTCAGCGCCGACGCCCCGAACTCACAGATCTCCACACAGCGGCCGCAACCCCGACACAAGTACTCATCCACCAGCGCCACCACGCCGGAGGATTGCACCTGGTCCTTAGAGAGCACGGTGGCTGCCCGCGCCGCTGCGCCGTACGCCTGGGCCAGGGTCTCCTCAAGGTGAGCGGGCCAGCGGGCGGTCCCGGCCACGTATATGCCGTCGGTAGCGAAATCCAGTGGGCGCAGCTTGACGTGGGCCTCCAGGAAGAAGCCGTGCTCGTCGACCGGCACCTTAAGCATCTGAGCCAGTTCGTGCGCGCCCTCCCCGGCAACCAGCGGAGTCGAAAGCACCACCATATCGCAGGGGATGCTGAGCATCGCCCCCAGCATCTCGTCGTACACCAACACCCGCTCCGCCAGAACCTCCGGCGGGCGCTCGACCTGATAGCGGATGAATTGAATGCCAGCCTCACGGGCCCGCGTGTAGTAGGCCTCGTAGCGCGTACCCTGCGTCTCCGCATCCCGGTAAAGGATGTACACCTCGGAGCCGGGACAAACCTCCTTGATCTCCAGAGCATTCTTGATCGCGGTCGTGCAACAGATCCGGGAGCAGTAGGGACGCTCGGCACTACGCGCTCCCACGCACTGGATCATCACGACGCGACCCACGTCGAGCGCGTCCGTCCTGAACCGCTCCTCCAGCTCCAACTGCGTGATGACCCGCTGCCCGTAGCCGGTACGGCCGTAGCCGTACATCCCTTCCGGCTGAAGCACCTGCGTCCCGGTGGCCACGACGATCACACCAGCTGTGAAAGACCGCCCGACCGGCGCATCGAGCGCCTGATCGGGTTCGCCCTTCGTCTCCGCGGCGCCCGGGTCCACGCAGTGACCCACCTGCTCGATCGTCACCTCGTAGCTACCCACGAAGCCCGTGACGCTGCTCACCGCCGAAGACGTGGAGACCTCAATCCTCTCGTGCCGCCTTAGGGCCGCGATGCGCTCCTGCACCACCCTCCGCGCATCCTCGCCCGTGGGGTAGAGCGTATCAAGACGCAGGAGCATGCCCCCCAACTCCGGCTCCCGCTCTATCAGCTTGACCGCGAAGCCCCTGTCAGCCAGGTTCTGCGCTGCCGTCATGCCGATGATCCCGCCACCGATCACCAGCGCCGTCGGCTCCACCGGTACCTGCTGCTCCTCCAAAGGCTCGAGGAGACGTGCTTTGGCCACGCCCATGCGCACGAGATCCTTCGCCTTCCTGGTGGCTGCCTCCGGCTCCTTCATATGGACCCACGCGCACTGATCGCGGATATTGACGAACTCAAGCAGGTAGGGATTCAGATCTGCCTCGCGGCACGCCCCCTGAAACAGCGGCTCGTGAGTACGAGGTGTACACGCAGCGACAACCACACGATCCAGCCTCTCGCCGGCGATTGCCTCCTTGATCTCCCGAAGGCCGGCGTCGGAGCAGGTGTAGAGATTGCGCTGGACAAAGACGACGCCTGGCAGGGTCCGTGCATAGTCCGTCACAGCCTCCACATCCACGTGGGCCGCAATGTTGCTGCCGCAATGACAGACGAAGACACCGACCCGGGGCATTGCCATCATCGCCCATCCCATGTGACTTGCAGCCGGGCTTTCAGCCGGTGCGCTTCCGCCACCGCCCGCTCTCTAACGTGCTGCGCAGCCCGCGCGGCCGCACCGCTCGCTTGAGCCACCGCCTGAGGAATGTCGACAGGAGCACGACAACATCCGCAGACGTAGACGCCATCCCGCGTCGTGTCCGTTGGCGAGAAGGGATCTGTCTCAAAAAAACCGTACGCATCCAGTTCCAGCCCAAGAACTTCAGCCAGCTCGGCCACACCTGAGCCGGGAAGGAGACTGGTGGCTAGCACAGCCAGATCCACCTTCATCTCTCGGGGGCGGGACGTCGCCGGGTCCTCGTAGTGGAAGACCAGCTTCCCGTCCTCGTCCTCCTTGATCTGGGCCACGCGACTGCGAATGTAGTCCACGCCGTACTCCCGCCTGGCGCGTTCAATGTACTCGCGAAAGCCCCTCCCAGAGGCGCGCAGGTCCGTGTAGAAGATGTAGGACCGGACGTTGGGTAGGTGCTCCCGGGCGAGGACGGCCTCCTTGGTGGCGTGCATGCAGCAGACCGACGAGCAGAACCTCTGATACTTAAGATTGCGGGAGCCAACGCATTGAATGAAGCCGATCACCTCCGGCTCCCTGCGATCAGTCAGGCGGATGAGTTGTCCGCCGGAGGGTCCGCTGGCACAGACAAGCCGTTCGAACTCTAGACCCGTGATGACGTTCTCGTACCTCGTGTACCCGTACTCCGTCAGCGGTGCCGGATCGAAGGTCTCCATACCAACGGCCACCACGATCGCGGCTACCGAGAGCTCCACGACCTTGTCCCGCATGTCAAAGTCGATGCAACCCCTGCTGCACGCCTCGATGCACCGGCCACAGGCCATCGGTTCGTCCCCCAGGCAGTCGCCAGGATCTCTGACGTACGCCTGGGGAATGGCCTGAGCGAAGGGCATGTAGATCGCCCGCCGCGTCGAGAGGCCCAACTGAAACTCATCCCGCTTGACGACAGGACAAGCATTGGCGCAGTCGCCGCAGGCGGTGCACGCGTGCTCATCGACGTAACGCGCCCGCTTCAGCACGCGGACCGTGAAATCGCCCGCCTCCCCCACCATCGCCTGCACCTCCGAGAGGGCGTGTATGGTAACGTTGGGATGGCGGTCACACTCAACCATCTTCGGCGAGAGGATGCAGGTGGAGCAGTCGTTCGTGGGGAAGGTCTTGTCCAGCTGCGCCATACGTCCGCCGATGGCGGGACTCTTCTCCACCAGATGGACATGCACCCCCATCTCGGCCAGATCAAGGGACGCCTGAATGCCGGCGATACCCCCCCCGATAACCAGAACGGCCTTCGGCGGCTGCTCATTCGCCGCAGGGGACGTATCCACCACTTCCCTCTCTTTGCCCGCCATAGAATAGATCACAGACACAGACTCCAGAGACGAAAGACCGCATCTCGCGCCCCGACCACTACGTTCGGGTTCCGCTGGTCCGCTCGACCTCGCCCACTTGCCTCTGCTCCTGGCCATACTCGAATCCGGCTTCGAACGCGCGGGTGTTCAGCTCCTCTGTCCCCTTCGGTACCGATTCGAGCACAGCCTTCTTCATGGCCTCGGGCGAGACGATGTCGGTAATCGCCGCTACGAAACCCAGCATAACCACATTGGCCACGATCCGGCGTCCCAGATCCTCCGCCATACGGCTCGCCGGGATACCCATCACACGCAGGGACTCGGCCGCCTCATCTAGCTCCACCAGGTCCTCGTCCACGGCGAGCAGGCCGTCCTTGCGGAAGCAGGGGACGTATTTGTTGTACGCCCCTTGAGACATGATGATCAGGATCGAAGGGTCGATAAGATGCGGATAGCTCAGCTCCACCGGATCATCGGCGATGATCACCTGGGCGGCGCAGGCACCGCCCCGAGACTCCGGCCCGTAGCTCTGTGTAAACGTGGCATATCGGCCGTCATAGAGAGCCGCCGCCCTGCCCACGATTTCTCCGCTGCGGATGATCCCCTGCCCGCCGAAACCCGATAGCCGTATCTCCAGACGATTCACATCTTCCTCCTGCCTGCTAGCGCCCACTGCGCCAACGCAGGTCACTGCGTGGACCCGGGCCACTGTGTGGACCCGGGTCACTGTGTGGACCCGGGCACCTTCGTCCATCCCCGGTCGACGGGCGTGGGTGCGCCTTGCCAGACCGGGCCCGGCGCATCCCTATTCAAGCGACTGCGCCAGCCACTCCGCCCGCTGTTCCAGGAAAGTCGGCTTGTCGATGTTCACGAAATTGCCCTCGACGAAGGAGCTTCCCAGTCCGATCTCCGCCTCGCGTAGATCGGCGTCGTGGTCGATCACGCCGTGCTCGCGGTAGTACCGGAGCGTGTCCAGGCCCTCCCGCTGCTTGTGACGGCGGCCAAACCCGGTGGGGCATGGCGAGATGACCTCCACCAGGCTGAAACCCGGTTTGAGCAGCGCCTCGACCATCGCGCGCTCCAGCCGCCGGGCGTGAAGCACCGTCCAGCGCGCCACGTACACCGCGCCGCTCGAGACCGCCAGGCCCGACACGTTGAACGGGTACTCATAGTTCCCGTAGGGCGAGGTGGTGGTGATCCCGCCGACAGGTGTCGTCGCCCCCGCCTGACCGCCCGTCATCCCGTAGTTGAAGTTGTTGATACAAATGACGGTCAAGTCGACGTTGCGACGCGCAGCGTGGATGAAATGATTGCCGCCGATGGTCACCAGATCGCCGTCGCCGGAGAACACGATCACATTCAACTCCGGGTTGCCCAGCTTCAGGCCGGTGGCGAAGGGTATCGCCCGCCCGTGGGTGGTGTGGAAGGAATCGAGCTTCACGTAGCCCGCCACGCGCCCCGTGCATCCAATCCCCGAGACCACCGCCGTCTTCTCCAGATCCAGCTCCGACTTGCGCAGCGCGCTGAGGAAGCAGGTCAAGGACGTGCCCAACCCGCAGCCGGGACACCAGATGTGGGGCAGACGCTCGGTGCGCAGGAGATCATCCAGGGGATGACGTCCGTGAATCTTCTCATCCAGCCCCTCGGGCTCTCCCTCTGCCTCCAGCGTGCCACCCAGCTGATTGTGCTTCGTCTCCAAGGCCATCACTATGGGTCTATCTCCTGTGCTATGCGTCAGGCTTACACACCAGATCGCGCAGCCCCACGAATGGTGCGCAACACCTGCTGGGGGTCGTGGATCCCCCCACCCGGATGCGAGACGCGGATCACCTCTGCCTGGCCCGCGGCGCAGCGCTCGACCTCGCGGGCGATCTGCCCCATGTTGATTTCCGGGACCACAATCCTGTCCACCTGCGCGGCCAGCGCGCGGATCTCCTCGTCCGGGAAAGGCCAGACCGTCACCAGGCGCAGCAGTCCCACCCGAATCCCTTCGTCGCGAGCCATCTGGATCGGCCAGAGAGACGTGCGGGCGGCCATGCCATAGGACACTACGACCACCTCGGCATCGTCGATCCTATCTTTCTCCAGCATGATGATGTCGTCCTTGTTCTCTTCGATCTTCCCAATGAGGCGCGTTACCAGAGGCCACTGGGCGCTGTCGTCGCTGGTGGCGGGATAGCCCCGCTCGTCGTGCGTGAGGCCGGTCACGTGGATGTGATACCCATCGCCGGCCACCGCCATAGGCGGCACCCATTCGCCGGGCTCCACGTGGTAGGGCAGGTACTCGTCCGGTCCCACGGTGGGCTTCCGTCGCTCCACAATCTCGATCTCCTCCGCCGGGGGGATGACGACTTTCTCCGTCATATGCCCCACCTCCGCATCGGTCATCACCAGTACCGGCGTGCGGTAGATCTCCGATAGATTAAAGGCATGCATAGTCAGGTCAAACAGCTCCTGCGGGGAGACCGGGGCCAGCGCAATGATGGAGTAGTCGCCGTGCGATCCCCAGCGCGCCTGCATCATGTCCCCCTGGCCCACGAGCGTCGGTAGCCCGGTTGAGGGACCACCGCGCTGAACGTTGACCAGTACACAAGGCGTCTCAAGCATGATCCCCAGGCCGAGGTTCTCCATCATCAGGGAGAACCCTGGCCCACTGGTCGCCGTCATCGCCTTGCATCCAGCCCATGAGGCCCCGAGTACCGCCCCGATGGAGGCCAACTCATCCTCCATCTGAACGTACATCCCGGGTCCACGCGGTGCCCCGGGTCCACGCGGTGACCCGGGTCCACGCAGTGACCCGTCCACCAGCGGCAAGCGCTCGCTCATACGCTGCGCCACCTCGGTGGCTGGAGTGATTGGATAGCCGCCGAAGAATCGGCACCCCGCGCAGATGGCTCCTTCGGCACAGGCAATGTCCCCCTGCATGAAGAACTCGCCCGAGAGCACGCCGTTCTGGTTCTGCTTGCTCACAGTATCACCGCCTCGCCTTCCTCCTCCACGACGTAGATAGCAAACTCGGGGCAGAGCAACTCGCACAGGCCGCAACTGACGCAGGCTTCCGGCCTAGCCGTCCTCGGGGGATGGTAGCCCTTGCTGTTGATCTCATCCGAGACCTCCAACACGTCGCGCGGACAGAACTCAACGCACCAGCCGCACCCCTTGCAGCGCTCCACCAGCACGTGGATCTCGCCGTGAGGGATGCGGATATCTTTCAAATCGAGTGGTTCTCTCCAGTATTTCATGTGGCCTCTGGCTTGGGGGCGGGTGGCTGAGCGGCCGACCTTTGGTCGGCTGGGCTCAGCTTGTAGATCGGCACAGCGGTCAACCGGGGGCCCGGCGCTCCGCTGCTGGGTGCTTCTCGACGTGGCTGGGTCATGGTATCCTCGGGCTCCCGATTCGGCAAGGAAGTGTGTCTGGGTCACGAAGACGGCATCTGTACCTAGCGGCGCGGCACGTAGTGGAGCGTCCCTTCACCCAACCTCACTACCCTCGTGAGGGCGCAGGCGACGACAGGTGGCGGGTGGCGGGAACTCACAGTACGGTACGCAAAGACTCAGCTGCTCACCAGACGCTCCAGGGCGGCAGATGACGCCGCCTCCACCTCGTCGTGGATGCTGCGCCCGTGGCTATCCATGGTCACCACCACCGGGAAGTCCTCCACCCGGACCACCCAGAAAGCCTCCGGCACCCCGAACGCCTCCTTCTTGTGCACCGCCGCTACCTCCCGCACCGCATCGGCAATGAGGGACGCCGCCCCTCCCACTGCGTGAAAGTAAACCGCGCCTTGCTCCTGGCAGGCACGGAGGGTGTTGGCCCCCATCCCGCCTTTGCCGACGACACCCCGCAGGCCGAAATGCTCGATCACTTCCGGCTCGTAGACCTCCTCGCGGATGGAGGTCGTGGGGCCCGCAGCGACGAAAGCCCACCGGCCTTCTCCCTCAGCGGACGGCAGTCGTCGCACCACGGGCCCGCAGTGGTAGATGACGCCCCCTCCGAGCAGCCGCTTCAGATCTGCGTACAGCTCTCGCTCGTCCTCAGGCACCTCGGAGGACCGGATGAACGTCTCCACCATGTACTTGTGCGCGGCGTCCCGTCCAGTGACCACGACGCCCGAGAGATAGACCGTGTCGCCCACCTTGAGAGAGCGGATACTCTTCTCGGAGATGGGGATGTTCAAGTGATGGGTGCTCATCGGAAACTGACCTCCTCTCCCTCCACGCGGAGCGTCGATCGTCGCAAGGCCCAGCAGTTGTAGGCGATACTGACGAAGTAACAGGCGGGAAGACGATGGTAGGCCCCCACCTTCACGCCAAAGAGGGTCGTCTGTCCACCGAAGCCCATGGGACCGATGTCCAGCTCGTTGGCTTCCTGGAGTAGCGTTCTCTCGAGCTCCGCCAGCTCCGGTTCTGGGTTGACGTCGCCTAGAGGCCGGAAGAGCTGCTCCTTGGCGTGGACGTATCCACCGCCCCGGTCTGCGCCAATGGCGACACCCAGCACCCCAGGCGCACACCCCTTCCCCTGCGCCCGGTACACGGCGTCCAATACCACCTTCCGCACCCCGTCCAGATCGCGACCCGCACTGAAAGACACAGTCCCGGTGCCTGTGTGGGGCAGCTTGTACTGAGCGCCAACGTTCTCGCTCCCGCCACCCTTCAACAGCAGGTCCACCTGGAGGGCATCCGAATCCCACTCATCGAAGTGGAAGGTGGGAAAACCCTCCCCGAGGTTGTTGCCGCTGTTGCGCCCGGTCACTGCATCGACGGCGTTGGGCCGCAGGTAGGAGCGCTCCGTGGCCTGGGCGACCGCCTCCTCCATCTGTCGACGGAGCTGTTGCGTGCTCCTGCCCACAGGATGGCGGACATAGAAGATGGGGACGCCCGTGTCCTGGCAGATGGGGGTAGCATTCTCCCGGGCGATGGCCACGTTCTCCAGAATGGTGCCGAGTGCGCCCTCCGCCGCGGAGCCGGAATCCTCTCTTGCGCGGGCGTCGCGCAGCGCGGCCTCCACGTCAACGGGTAGGTCGGTGGCTGCCCTGCGTACCAGCTCGACGAAGGATTGGGTTAGATCGCTCAAGCTTGTCCTCCCGTACTCAGGACCCGACAGGACCAGATTGGGCCTGTCAGGTCTATGTCGATTCCACCTCTACACGCGCGGAATGGCCAGGTCCTCCGCGCCCAGCTCGGAGAGCTTCAGCTGGGGGTTCGTCGCCTGGATCAACTCGTGGATGATCTGGGCGTACTTCACTTTCTCCCGCGCCTGCCAGGCCAGAAGATCCGGGCTGGTCCACGGCTTATACCAGGCACCCGCACCGGCCGCCAGCGCCGGGCCGGGCTCAATCTTGAAGTAGCATGGAGAGCAGACGCGGGCCATCTCCGCCCCCTCATAGAAACGATTGAAGCCACCGAAAGATTCGGACAGCATGATGTGGAGATCCAACGGAATGTCGATGGCCTGACGGATAGAGGCGAGTTGCGGTAGCGTCAGATCTCCCACTGGATTGAACGTGGACGCGCCAAGACGCTCCAGAACCTTGCCCCCGGCAGCATTCGCGTGCCCTGCGTAGATGCTCACCTTGAAGACCACATCCTCAGGGATGTCACCTGTCTTCTGTAGCTCGTTGACCAGCCAGAGAAGACCCTCGTCTATGCAGAGAAAGCCCCGAAAGCCCAGATCGATGCAGCGCAGGTACTCGGCAATGACGTAGGTTAGCTGATCCGAACCTCGATACCGGAGACCGGAAAGACCGCCCTCAGGCGTGACCAGCTGGCGACCCACGTCCCACCCAGAGCGGGGACCCGGGGTGATGATGACCTCCAGATCGTGATCAGCGGCCATTTGCGCGAAGTCCTTCAATTCAGCATCGTCGAGGAGCGTCGAACCCATCACAGTGGAGATAAGCCTGTGAATAGCGATGTCCCGCTTCTCCATCTCATCGATGAGGGCCTCCAGCACCTGCGGTCGCTCCACACCGGAGATCTCCATACGATAATGAGCGCCGTCGGGGAAAGCCTTCGTGCTATCAGGAAGATCGTACACATCCGTTCCAGGGATACCGACCTTCTCCAACATAGCTTGAACGTCGTGTAGATCACGCATCGTTCCTCCTCTTGTCGTATGATAGGTGGTTTGTGACTCCGCCATCCGTCCAGGCCACACGTTCTCCAGGACGGTGCGACCCATCTTGGCTGGTACTAGCGCCGACGGGCCCTACTCAGGGCCCACAGTCCAGCGACCATCTACGAGGAACCGACAGCGGTCATCAGACTGCTGTGCTAGCCAGGTCCGTCCCGCGGACCTTCCGTGAGGGCCGCGTACTGTGACGGCCAGGCGATCGAGCTGCTCCCAGGCGGGAACAAAGACCTCATACAGGAAGTACTTTGTGACGCCGTCGTATGCATCGATCAGGTACAATCCGGCCTGATCGTAGCCGATAGCCACGAACGTGTGCTGCCATCGAACCACGCTCGAAGCCACACCATCGGAGGAGACCCAGGTCTCAGCTCCCGGCAACTGCATGTCATAGGTGGCCCAGACGACAACTGGCCGCTGAGCGGCCAGTTCCTGCTTCAGCCTATTCAGTTCCGTAGCCCGGTGGGCCTTTGCGTCGAGCCCGAAGCTACGCAGTGTAGCAGCGATAGGCTCGCCGTAGACGCCATAGCCTTCGGGAGGCATGCTACCAGCGGGCATGTCGACGTCACCCACGAACCCCCGCTGTGGATTGTCCGACTTAGGCAGCCGCCTGAAGAAGGCGTCCTCTGTGAACCGCGCCCCCCAAAATGAAGCCAGATCGGTCGCCGACCGTGACTCACAGCTGAGACGCCGCTCCTGAGGATGGCCGACGACGCCATCCACGACGGCCTCTGGTGGAAGCTCTTCCGCTCGGGCAGATGGAGGCGCCACCAGGAGAGCAAGAAACCCTCCCAGCCCAAGCAGGATCCAAGAGATCCTGAGCCTCACCTAGCCTCCAAAGCCGAGACGATCTTTCGTGCTTCCTCGACAGACTTGGGGGCCGCCTGGTAGATGCCTTCACCGCGCATATCGGCGTCCCTCAGCTCGCGATTCGTGGATAGATATCCAAGAGCCGAGACCGGGCTCTGCTCCTTCAAGAACTCCCAATCCCGTTCGTCTCTAATCTTGTTCCCCACAGCGTGCACGTGGGAGATTCCGATATCCTGCGCCAGCTCACGGACGCGCAGCGCCGTGGTCAAGCTCCGTCGGCCCGGTTCGAGCACCACAAGGAACGCATCCACAGCCTGGGCCGTTGCCCGTCCCAGGTGCTCCACACCGGCCTCCATATCGAGAATCAGCATCTCGTCTCGGTAGAGCAGAAGATGCGTGACCAGGGCCTTGAGCAGCGCGCTCTCAGGGCAGATACAGCCGCTTCCCCCGATCTCGATGGTACCCAATCGGAGGAACCGGATGCCCTGATGGGAGATACTGAAGCGCTCCGGAATATCATCCACGCGAGGATTCATGGTGAAGAACCCCCCAGACGTGCCGGGCTTCGCTCCGGTGCGCTCATAGATGAGATCCTCCATTTCCGAGATTGGCTCGACCTGCGCCACCAGCTCGTCCGGGAATCCCAGTGCCTGAGCTAGTCCGCCGACCGGGTCGGCATCGATGACGATCACGTCCCGTCCGCGTTCAGCGTAAATGTGAGCGAACAGCGCGGACAACGTCGTCTTGCCGACCCCTCCCTTCCCACTGATGGCAATCTTGCTCAGTTCAGTCATGGGCCTCCCCCATCAAATTGGCCAGGCGACGGGTAAGACCGTTCTCCGTCAACGGCAATGAGGCCTACCCGCCGCCCAGCTCCTCCTCTCCGACGCCGCACCCAAGGACGTTGCCCGTTTCAGCCAGAAAGCCGGCAGTCCACTACAAGGTGGGACGCGGCAAGAGCCCGGCTTTCTCCGCGATGACTGGAACGGCGGACTCCCACTCGATCGCCATGATGTGCACGCCGGCCACACCCGGAATCTCCTGTGCCTGCTGGATGGTCTCCGCAGCGATCTCGATGCCCATCTCACGCTGGGCCTTTCCCCGGGCCTTCTTGTCTTCTTTCGGGATGTCGCTGACGGCCGCCCGCATCCGATCCACCACATCCTCTGGAACGTCAAGGCCAGGGACGTTGTTCGCCATGTACCAGGCCATGCCCGTGCTCTTCAGCGGAGTAACACCGATCATTACATAGACGTCATCCAACAATCCCAGATCCCCCGCCCGTTGCATGTACTCCTGGAAGCGGGGCATATTGTACGTACACTGAGTCTGAATGAACCTCGCACCCGCCTGCACCTTCTTCGCCAGGCGGTACGGCCGATACTCGTAGGGAGGCGCGTAGGGGTTAGCAGCCGCGCCGAGGAAGAACTTGGGAGCTCCCTCCAGCTCGTCGCCGCACTCGGCGACCCCCTTCTCGCCCATCTCGCGCATCATCCTCAAGAACTGGATAGAGTCCATGTCGTACACGCCCTTAGCCTCGGGATGATTGCCAAACGTCATATGATCGCCCGTGAGGCACAAGAGATTCCGGCAGCCCAGCGCCCAAGCGCCGAACAGGTCGGCCTGGATCGCGATCCGATTCCGGTCGCGGACCGTCATCTGCACCACCGGTTCTAACCCCAAATCCACCAGCATCGACGCTACCGATATGGACGACATACGCGCTACGGACGTCTGATTGTCGGTGACGTTGACCGCGTCCACCGCGCCCTTGAGGTGCTCTGCCTTCTTGGCGATGACAGACTTGTCCGCCCCGGTAGGCGGGCCAAGCTCGCCGGTGACGGCAAAGTGACCGGCGCGAAGCATTCGCTCCAAGTTGCTGCCTGAGATCATTTCATTTCCGTTGTTGCCTGCCATGATGTTACTCCCACATCCTCTTGTCGTCTATTTCAAGGACCTCGGGCGTCGACTCGTCATACGTGCCGTCCTTCTCTCGCAGCATGTTGATCCAAGCGGACTCATCCTCGCGTCGCCAGTTATGAATCGGCTCAATGTCGAGAATCTCGCCCCCGTAGAGTGGCATCTTTTGCGAGCGCTCGAAAGCATCCACCCAGACGCACTTCATATCCTCGTGCACCTCACAATGGCCGTTGGTGCGGGTACCGCCGCACGGCCCGTTGCGGAGCTGCTTGGGGCAGTTCATGGGACAGGTCATGCCCGTATAGTGCAGCACGCACTGCCCACACTCATTGCACTCGAAGATGATGGTCTTGAAAAGGTCCTCACCCGGCTTCAGCAGCTTCTCGGAAGTATCATACCCGATGGCAGACCAGAGCCCATCAAGGCTGAGAAAGACACCCTCTGCGAATTTGTACAGTTTCTCCAGGAAACCAGGATAGTTCTGGACCCAACTCCCCTTCCTCATACGATTGCTCCTTTCTACTTCGACGTAGGCTTCGTTGGTAGGCACCGGTCTTTCCGAGCCAGGATCATCCCGACCCGACATCAGCCCGACCCGTGCTCAGCGTTAATTGTGCCAGGATGTCTGACCCGGCACCACGAGCTACACGTGGCGCGTGTAGTCCGGCAGAAGGATGGGCGAAACAACACCCGTGTCAACACCGGTCTCGTCAAGCTCCTGATTCCATGCAGCCACGTGAGACAGATTCGGCCGGCTCAACTCGACATCCTGGACGTAGGCAGCGGCCGATCGCCCTGCACGTCGTCCAAAGACAGTGACTTCAAGCAGCGAGTTGCCCATGAGGCGATTGTGACCGTGTACACCCCCGCTCACCTCTCCGGCGATGAAGAGGCCCGGAACCTTCGTGGAGCCGTCTGGATTCAGCCGCACGCCACCGTTCTGATAGTGGAGGGTCGGATAGACCAGCATGGGCTCCTTCGTGATATCAATTCCGAACCGCTTGAACTGCCTCACCATAGCCGGGAGGTTCTCCGCGACCGTTCCCGAACCGTGGATGATCTCAATCATCGGCGAATCGAGCCACACGCCCGGCTGACCGGTGGGCGTCACTACTCCATTTCCGTTCTCTTCGCATTCCCGAATGAAGGCTGCGGCTTCGACGTCGCGCGGCTCCAGTGGGAAGACAAACTGATCACCATGCTCGTTTACCGGCTGAGCGCCCAATCCCCGCGTCTTCTCCGTCACCAACTGGCCCACAATCTGCTCCGGGAAGGCCGCCCCCGTAGGATGATACTGCATGGACTCCAGATAGCCAAGCTCGACCCCCGCCCGGTAGGCCATCACCACGCCGTCGGCCGTCGCTCCGTAGTGGTTGGTGGTGGGGAAACCCTGGAAGTGGAGGCGTCCCCCGCCGCCGGTGGCCATCACCACTGCCCTGGCCTTGATGTAGGCCAGGGCACGGGTCTCAAGGTTCATCACGATGGCGCCGGCGACCTGCCCCTCATCGTCCAAGACCAATTCGATGGCGGGCGAGAACTCGATCACTCGGATGTCGTCCTCGTGGTTGTGGACCTCGTCGCGCACGGTGCGCATGATCTCCGCACCCGAGTAGTCACGGGCGGAGTGCATGCGCATGCGGCTGGTGCCCCCCCCGTGCCGTTCTACCATGGTGCCGTCGGGCTTCTTGTCAAACATCATGCCCAGATCTTCGAGCCACTTGATGGCAAGGGGAGCATCCCTGACCAGGGCCTCCACCAGATCAGGATCGTTGGTGAAGTGACCACCGCCCATGACGTCCAGGTAGTGGATGGCCGGACTGTCGTTGGGGCGATCAGCTGCTTGGATCCCGCCCTGGGCCATCATCGTGTTGGCGTCACCGAAGCGGAGTTTGGTCGTAATGATGACCTCAGCCCCGTGCTCCTGCGCGAGCAAGGCAGCCGACGCACCGGCCCCGCCCCCGCCGATGATCAACACATCCGTCTCCGCACTTGGATCGCTGAGGTCAAAATCAGCGCCTACGTGCGGGCGTCCCTCAAGCACCTCAACCAACTCGAGGGGCATGCGCTGACCCTGGCTAACCCCGACGCGGATCGCTCGCATCTTCTCGTCAATGTAGTCGGGATGGAACGCATCGAGTACGCGCTCCCGTTCCTCCATTGACATGCGCGGATAGGTCTCGTCGAGGCGCCGCGTGCGGGTGGCCTCCACCTTCTTGATGGACTCCCGCATCTCAGCCGGATAACCGCTCATCGTTTCCCAATCCTCCTGCACTCGCTCTCTCAATCAAATCAAATCCACCAGGGGACCACGCACACCTGTCCTACTCTGGCTCAATTTCACGCGACTCGTACCGTTTAACCAGCTCGTCGCGCGAGAGTTCCTTCAACTCCGTCAATTGGTCGTCGAACGCACCGACCTCGAGTTCCTCAAGACGCGCTTCAAGATGGTCGGATCGCGGCGCAAGATACCGTCCGCACAACCGCCGGGCCAGAATGGCGATGTTGTATTGGGCCTCCTCTGCCGGGCACCGCGCTGCACAAAGCCCGCACATGATGCAGTCGAAGGAGAGATCGGCCATCTCGGCGATATCCCCCTTCATACCTGCCGCCATGTAGGCTCTCACGTCCAGGTCCTGCGGACACGCCTTGGTGCACGCTCCGCAGCCGAGACACCGGAGCAGCTCCGGATAGGTAGTGAAGAGTGTCGCGGGCGTGGGCGACATATCGCCGAGATCGTAGTAAGCACGCTGCGCCGGAAAGAAGGGAATCTGAGCCAGATACATGTCGGGCTGGACCACCGTCTGACACGCCAGCCCAAAGTACAGCTTAGGATCACCCTTGATGCGGTACGTCGTGGCACAGGCCCCGCAGAACCCACCCCGACATCCTACGCCGCGGACCAAGGTATACCCGGCGTACTCCATGGCCTTCATGATCGTCAGCGTGGGCGGCACCATATAGCGCTTGCCCATGACATAGACGGGGATGAGGTTTTCCTGTTGTTCTTCCATAATGCTGACTCCTTAACACGTTGGCGAGCGAACAAATGAACGGTTACGCTGATGGGCCAAGATGCCCGGAAAGGACATGCCTCACGTTAGAGAACAGCAGAGCTCTCTAAAGGGTGGAACGTAGCTTTAGAACCGCGGTCCGTAGCCAGCTTATGTCCACCGTTTTCCTGGCCGTCCCGCTTCCGCTGAACCTCCTGGCACGTGCTGTACCTCCTGCGAGCGTGTGGCATTGACACGGACTAGTCCCCGAGCGACGATTGGGCCGATCATCTCATCGCGCGAGTCAGTATCAGATTGGCGCAGAATAGAGCGCTCACCGTGGACGCGGGAGCCAGATCCTTCAAAGCGGGTCGTCATCCGATCATCAGATGCTTGGGGCGCCGTACACTGTATCGTGTCTTCGGCCAGTACGAGCATCAGCAGCTCCCTCACAGCATCCCATCGACGCGCAACCAGCTGAGTGCCGCGCACGGATACCTGGCGCACCGCCCTTTATCCGGTACCAACTAGAGGCGGCCTTCATCTCCGCCGACCGTGCTAGTCCTCTCCCACGTCCAACCACTCATCCTCCTCGAAGGTGATCAGCGGTAGCGGCTCCTCGACATCGCGACCCGGCTCGTACTCAAAGACCGCCTGCGTCTCCTGCCCGATGGCGCGGAAAACGGTGCCAACGGGTAAATCAGCTGGACAATCACTGGTGCACATCCCACAGCCTACACACGACAGCACCATATGATTGAGGCGGGTGAGGTGAAACAGCGTGGTGTCGCCAGGCATACGGTACGCACCCTTGCGCTTGGCCCAATTCGCATACTGGATTGGCTCGTGGTCGAAAACCTGGCTCTTGAACAAACATGTCTTGCAGTAGCAGATAGGGCAGACAGTCATGCAGTTGTGACAACGTACACAGGTGGCGAAGACCCCTTCGATGCCCTCTTCATCCAGCCGTTCCCGAATCTCG
>CAZIWL010000014.1:0-55308 GCA_964542755.1 uncultured Anaerolineales bacterium | reverse complement strand
GCCGGTAACCTGGCTGTTCTCTCCGATCGCCAAGGGCGCTTCCTCACCGCCGGTCTCTACGATCCGCACTCGTGAATCCACGGGCGCGTCTCACAGCGCGGGGAGCCGGCCCCGATTGAGCGGGAGTGTCTCGCCGATCAGGTGGGGGCGAATTCCTGAATGGCCGGCGAGCACCTTCATAAGGAGACAACTCTGCTCAGACCGAGCAAGTTTGCAGCGCTCATTCCTAGGAGTATAATCCTTGAACCTGGCGACCCTGGCGAGGCGTTTGAGTTGCCGGCGACAGTCAACGACCAGCAAAAGGAGAAAGAAGCGCGTGGCCACGCTCTCCCGCGATACAGCACCAGAGATCGAACGGGTGCAGATCGAACATCTTCGAGACATGCCCGCGTGCCGAAAGCTGGCCCTCGTCGTGGAGATGAACCGCACGGTAAGAGCGATGGCTCTCGCCGGGCTGCGCCAGCGTCATCCCGACGATACGCCGGAGCAGCGCCGCCGTCGCCTGGCTACCCTGCTTCTTGGAGCAGAGCTGGCCGCTCGAGCCTACGGTCCCGGCCCGGAGTCAACGTGATGCAGGCCGAGCCCATTGGGGTGACGATGACCGTGATCAACGCCCTGGAGGACCTGGGCGTGCGCTACGTAGTCGTGGGCTCGCTAGCCAGCGCCGTGCACGGCGTCGTTCGCGCCACGATAGATGCCGATCTGGTAGCCGATCTTGACCTGGACGACGTGGAGCCGTTGGCAAAGAGGCTGAACGCGGCATTCTATGCGGACCAGAAGATGATGCGCGACGCTGTCCGCTGCCGTGCGTCGTTCAACCTGATTCACCTGGAGACGACGTTCAAGGTCGACGTATTCGTGGCGAAATCGCGTTCCTTTGACCAGGCGCAGTTGACGCGCCGAGAGTCGCATTTGTTGAGCGATGCGTTGAAGGCCCGAGCCTACGTCGCGACGGCTGAGGACATCGTCCTCTCCAAGCTGGAGTGGTACCAGATGGGCGGCTGCGTCTCCGACCGACAGTGGCGTGACGTCCTCGGCGTGCTGAAAGTCCAGGGTGATCGCCTGGATCTGGACTATCTGCGGGGCATGGCAGTGTCCCTCGACGTCACAGGGCTATTGACGCAGGCCCTGGCTGAGGCGCGCGAGTAGGGCAGACCACCTTGTTGTTCGCCGACACAATGGGACGGGTTCGGCCGGGGCAAACATGGGTGGACCTCGCGCGGTTCCGTGGTTCGAGCCTATGTGTGCCCGTCTGCGGCCCTCTGTTCGCGCCCTTGCCCCTGAAAACTTGGCTCTCCTGAAAAAGGGTGCTCACGGTGCCTGGCACCTGGCCTTCGAGAGCTTCTTTCAGTAGAGCCAAACTTGCTCTCTTGCCTGTCACGATGTGCGGCTGGCTGAGCCTACACCTTGAGTACTGAACGGAGGATCGATCCCATGCCTTTTTCGGAAACGGAGTGCCAGCAGTGTCGCGAGGATTTCCCCTCACTGAAACGTACGGTCAACGGCCGACCGCTGGCCTACCTGGACGGACCGGGAGGGACGCAGGTTCCGCAGCAGGTCATCGATGGGATTGGTGAGTACTATCGGCGGTGCAATGCCAACCACGGTGGCGCCTTCGTAACCTCGCGCGAGTCGGATCGGATGGTGCGTCAGTCCCGTGAGACGGTGGCTGCATTCCTGGGCGCGCCGAGCTGGCGGGGGATCTCATACGGCGCGAGCATGACGACGCTGACGTTTGCCCTGAGTCATGCCCTGGGCCGGGCGATGGAGCCCGAAGACGAAGTCGTCATCACCGCGCTCGACCATGAAGCGAATCGCGGCCCGTGGCTGGGACTTCGCGAGAGGGGCATGGTGATCAAAGAGGTAGGCCTTCGGCCGGACGCTACCCTGGACCCGGAGAGCCTGGAGCGACAGATTGGACCACGGACGAAGTTGGTGGCCATCGGCTATTCGTCGAATGTCTTCGGCACCGTGAACGACGTGGAACGGGCCCGGGACCTGGCGCACGAGGTGGGGGCCTATGTGCTGGTCGACGCAGTGCACTTCGCCCCGCACTTTCCGCTGGATGTGGCGGCCTTGGACGTCGATTTCCTGTTGTGTTCGGCCTACAAGTTCTACGGCCCTCACGTGGGCGTCCTGTATGCCCGGCCGGGCCTGCTGGAGCAGTTCGACACGGACAAGCTGCGCACGCAGGAGGACGAGGCGCCCTACCGCATCGAGACCGGCACTCTCAACTTCGCGGCCATCGCCGGTGTGAAGGCCACGGTGGAGTACCTGGCATCCTGGGGCGAGGGGGCGGACCCCCGCGAGCGGTTGTTGCAGGCCATGGCGGACATCAACGCCTACGAGCATGAGCTGGCGCGCACGTACTATGAAGGCGCTGCCGCGATCCCCGGTGTGAAGGTGTGGGGGCCGAGTTTCGAGTCCCGGCACCGGGCCCCGACCGTGTCGATCACCATCGACGGCGTCCATCCCCAGGAAGCGGCCCGCCGGCTGGCCGAGCAGGGCATCGCGGTGTGGGACGGCCATTTCTACGCGCTGCGGCCCATCGAGGTCCTGGACCTGGCGGAGCAGGGGGGCGTGATCCGGGTGGGGATATCGATGTACAACACCCGCGCCGAGATCGAGCGGCTGCTGGAAGGGGTGGAGGAGCTGGCCGGCTGATAGTGCCATTCACGGATGGAATGGCTGAATCGTCAATGCACGGTTCTGTGCCCTGGGATCCCGTCACGGCGACGTGCCTCACGGCTCGATCATGTTGGGTACTGAGGAAACTCAGGGAGATCTCACGTGCTGAGCCTTGCGGGGGTGTGCAGTCCGTGCACCGGTCTGGTCAGAGGGGGCAGAGGAGCGAGGGAGTTGGGCTATGGATACGATTGATGGCAGTAGCGGGACCTTGTCACTAGAAGAACGCGAAGAGCTACTCAGTGCATTGAAGGCCCGTTTCGGGAAGGCCATGCATCGCCACGAGGGGCTTGACTGGGCGCATGTACAGGAGAGACTGGAGGCTCATCCCGAGAAGCTGTGGTCCCTGAATGAGATGGAAAGGACCGGCGGTGAACCGGACGTGGTGGGTCACGATGAAGTGACGGGTCAGTATGTCTTCTATGACTGCTCAAGGGAGAGCCCGAAGGGCCGCAGGAGTCTCTGCTACGATCGCCAGGCGCTGGAATCGAGGAAAGCGAACAAACCGGACAACAGCGCTGTAGGTATGGCTGCTGAAATGGGCATCCAACTGCTAACGGAAGAGGAGTACCGCGAGCTTCAAGGACTCGGGGAGTTCGATACCGGAACATCGAGCTGGGTGAAGACACCTGCCAAGATAAGAGAACTCGGTGGGGCCCTCTTCTGTGACCGACGCTACGACACTGTGTTCGTGTTTCACAACAGTGCAGAATCCTACTATGCCGCAAGGGGTTTCCGTGGCTCGCTGAGGGTCTGAGTCCTGGCGGCAGGGGGCTCCTTGTCGTCCTTGAAGAGTTGTTTTGGAAAGAGTAGGATACTCGGTTCTTTGCCGTCTCCACGACGATCACATACCGGCTCATCCCCGCCTTCACCTGGGCGGCATCCGGTTGTCTGGGAAGCGGTGTCTGTCGGGCAACTCTCGATGCTGGCTCAGAGATAGCTTGTCGTCGACCAGTCGACGAGCAATCCAGGACGCGACTACCCCAGGCGCCCCGTTTCCGATTCTTCCCTCTATCATCTGAGTGCATCCAAACTCGGCCAAGCCTGCACGTGACTGGTATTCTGAGCCCCTCGTGCAGCTCAGACTTGACAATACGCTTGACATGTGCTTTAGTATGATGTATAGCATGTCTAATGGCCAGCGCCCAGCTCTCTCGGCGGCTGGCTGGAATCGGAGCTGGGAGTCCGTTGGGCAGTCCCACTCGACTGCGAATCGAATCGTGGTGGATGATCCGTGGTTGGCAATGAAGGACCGGAGGAGAGGACCATGCGTGAAAGGGCAGTGACGTACCCATACATCCCCAACTCGGTGCCAAGCGTGAAGAAGGAGATGCTGGAGGAGATTGGGGCGGAGAGCGTGGAAGAGCTCTTCGAGGACGTGCCTGAGAGGCTGAGGGTTCAGGGGAGCCTGGATCTGCCCCCACCCCTTCTCTCGGAGTGCGCCTTGAAGCGGCACGTCGAGGGGATCCTGGCCAAGAACCAAGGCGGGCCGGCGTATCTCACCTTCCTGGGAGCCGGATGCTACCACCACCACGTGCCGGCGGTCTGTGATGAGATTAACCAGCGGGGCGAGTTCTTGACGGCCTACGCCGGCGAGCCGTATGACGACCACGGGCGCTTCCAGGCGCTCTTCGAGTACGCCAGTATGATGGGCGAGCTTCTGAACATGGACGTGGTCAACGTGCCCACCTACGACGGCTTCCAGGCCACGGCCACCTCCTTGCGCATGGCCTGCCGGCTGACGGGTCGGCGGGAGGTGCTGATCGCCAAGACGATCGGTTCCGACTTGCTGTCCAAGATCCGGGACTACTGCAAGCCCAACATCACGGTGAGGTCGGTCGGCTACGACCCACAGACGGGGCAGCTCGATCTGGCCGCGCTCAAGGCTGCGATCTCCGAGGAGACGGCTGCTGTCTGCTTCCAGAATCCATCCTACCTGGGCTTCGTTGAGGTGCAGGGGCACGAGATCTCCCGAATCGCCCACGATCTCGGTGCGATCTGCATCGTAGAGGCCGATCCGATGTCGCTGGGCGTCCTGACGCCGCCCGCTGACTACGGCGCGGACATCGTCTGCGGGGACATCCAGCCTCTGGGCATGCACATGCAGTTTGGCGGCGGTCACGCCGGGTACATCGCCACCCACGACGATGAGGCGTACGTGATGGAGTATCCGTCCCGGATGTTCGGCATCGCCCCCACGTCCGTCCCAGGTGAATACGGGTTCGGCGACGTGGCGTACGAAAGGACGTCGTTTGCGATCCGGGAGGAGGGGAAGGAGTGGGTGGGCACGGCGGCTGCGCTGTGGGGCATCACGGCCGGCGTCTACCTGGCTTTGATGGGGCCTCAGGGCATGGTGGAGATCGGTGAGGGGCTGATGTCCAGATCACGTTACGCGATGCGGCACATAGACAGAATCCCGGGCGTTAGGGCGCCTGTCTGGAAGGCGCCCCATTTCCGGGAGTTCGTGGCCGATTTCACTGACACCGGGAAGACGGTGGAGGAGATCAACGAGGGGCTGCTGGATCGGAAGATCTTCGGCGGCAAGGACCTCACGGACGAGTACCCGGAGCTGGGCGCGACTGCCCTCTTGTGTGTGAGCGAGGCACACACCCGCGAGGATATCGACCAGTTGACGGCTGCGTTGAAGGAGATCGTGGACTAACATGGCTATCGAAGACATCACCAGGCACAGGTACACGGACGGAGAGCCGAATCTGAGGCGCTTTCACCAGGCGAAGTGGGATGAGCCCATCATCTTCGAGTTGAGCCGGGAAGGTCAGCGGGGGATTCTCGTCCCCGAGTTTGAGGGCGGGGCAGAGGCAGGTGCTGAGGATGCCACGGCGCTGCCCGAGCACATGCGCCGGGAGGAACCACCCAAGCTGCCGGAGCTTTCTCAACCTGAGGTGGTCCAACACTACATGCGGCTCTCACAGGAGAACCTGGGGGCGGATCTGAACGTCGAGATCGGGCAGGGAACCTGTACGATGAAGTACAGCCCCAAGATCAACGAGCGTCTCGCCGCGCATCCCAAGGTGGCGGATCTGCACCCCCTGCAGGCGGAGGAGACGGTCCAGGGCATCCTGGAGATCCTCTACCGCTTCGAGCAGATCTTGAAGGAGATCTCGGGGCTGGATCGGTTTTCGCTCCAACCACCTGCCGGTTCGGCTGCCATCTACGCCAATGCATCCATGATCCGCGCCTACCACGCCTGGCGCGGGGAAGCGGATCAGAGGGATGAGATCATCACCACGATTTTCTCCCATCCCTCGAATGCGGCCTGCGCCCAGACCGCCGGCTTCAAAGTTATCACTCTCTATCCCGACGAGGACGGCTACCCCGATCTGGATGCGCTCAAGGCGGCTGTTTCGGAACGAACGGCCGGCCTGATGATCACCAACCCGGAGGACACCGGGATCTTCAACCCGCAGATCGACGAGTTCGTGAAGGTGGTCCACGATGCCGGCGGCCTGTGCGCCTACGACCAGGCGAACGCCAACGGTATCCTGGGGATTACGCGGGCCAAAGAGGCGGGCTTCGACCTGTGCCATTTCAACCTTCACAAGACCTTCTCGTCGCCGCACGGGTGCGGCGGGCCTGGGGTGGGCGCCTGCGGCGTGAGGGAGGAGCTGGCCAAGTTCTTGCCCACGCCCGTGGTCGCCTTCGACGGCGAGAGGTATCGGTTGGACTATGACCGTCCTCACTCCATCGGCAGGATGGTGCCCTTCTACGGCTACGCGCCTGTCGTGGTGAGGGCTTATGCCTGGGCTATGAGCCTGGGCGCCGAGGGCCTGCGGGAGGTCGCCGAGATCGCCGCACTCAACAACAACTATCTGCTCAACAAGGTGTTGGAGATCGACGGCGCGAGCGCGCCCTATGCCGAGGGGAAGCGCCGGATCGAGCAGGTTCGTTACAGCTGGGAGGCGTTGGCGGAGGAGACCGGCGTCCACTCGGAGGAGCTGGGCCTCCGGGCCGCGGACTTCGGGCTCCACTACTGGACGAGCCATCACCCGTTCATCGTTCCGGAGCCGTGCACGCTCGAGCCGACGGAGACGCCGTCCAAGGACAACCTGGACGAGTATGTGTCCGTCCTGTCACACGTGGCCGAGGAGGCGCGCACGGACCCGGAGGTGGTGAAGTCAGCTCCGCACAACAGCACCGTGCACTCCATCGACCACGCTCCCCTGGACGATCCCGAGAAATGGGCCATGACCTGGCGGGCCTATCGGAGGAAGGTGGAAGAGGCAGGGGATTGATTCGGGCCACCACGGGAGAGGGACCAATCTTGGGGGCTGAGCGAGCCTGTTCCACAGGCAGGCTTAGGAGGCAGACGTAGCAAGCAGACGCTGCGGTCCGAGCAAGGGGGCAGCGGAGCGAGCGGCGAGGGCGTGCGAAGACCACCCACTTCGCCCTGGGGCGCCTCTTTCGAGACGGTTCGGCGCTCTGGATCCTTGCGCCCGGTTACTGGCTGGCTGTACTTGAGGCGGTGAAGATGGCGGGAAAGAAGCTGGGCTTGATCGTCAACCCGATCGCTGGTATCGGCGGCAGGGTGGGGCTCAAGGGCAGCGACGGAGCCGAGGTCCAGAGAAAGGCGTTGGAGCTGGGCGCGGTGCCGAGGTCGTTGGACAGGGCGACCCAGGCACTGAGTAGAATCGAGCCCAGCGATGATCTGGAGATCATCACGTATCCGGGCGAGATGGGTGAGGACGCGGCTCGCGCGTGCGGCTTGGGGCCCAAGGTCATCGGCTCCATCGAGCTGGGCGAGACCACGGCGGATGACACTGTCCGTGCAGCCAGGGAGATGGAGGAGCTTAACGTCGACCTCCTGCTCTTCGCCGGCGGCGATGGGACGGCAAGGGACATCTGCAAGGCCGTTGGGCATAGACCCCCGGTGCTGGGTATCCCCTCGGGGGTGAAGATCCATTCGGCCGTCTTTGGAGCGAGCCCTAGAAGGGCGGGGGACCTGGCAGCGAGCTACCTGGTGGGAAGCGTCTCGCGCACGCGCGAGGCCGAGGTGATGGACATCGATGAAGAAGCCGTCCGACGAGGGGTCGTCTCGGCTAAGCTGTACGGCTACCTCAGGGTTCCGTTCCGAAGGAGGCTGCTCCAGGGGCTCAAGACACCCAGCCGCCCGGGAGAGGAAGCGGCCAAGGCTGCCATCGCTGCCGACCTGGTTGCGAATATGGAGAACGGCTGGCTCTATATCGTCGGGCCCGGGACCACTACCCGGGCTATTGCGTCTAGGCTGGCACTGGACAAGACGCTGATCGGCGTGGACGTGGTCGCCGACGGTTGCTTGGTGGCCAAGGACGTGAATGAGACGCAGCTGCTGCATCTCCTCAAAGGACGCAGGGCGAAGATCGTCGTGACCCCCATCGGCGGTCAGGGGTATCTCTTCGGCCGTGGGAATCAGCAGATCAGCCCGGCGGTGATTCAGAAAGTGGGGAGAGAGAACATCATCGTCGTGGCAACGACGGACAAGATCCATTCGCTGCGCGGGCGGCCTCTACTGGTGGACACCGGCGATCGGCAGGTGGATGAGATGCTCGCCGGGCATATCAGAGTGGTCACCGGCCGCGGCGAGCAGATTGTATATCGGGTCTCAAGGTAGTGGAAGGGGGATAGGCGTGCGTCTTGCGGGCAGGGTGGCCCTTATTACGGGTGGGGCGTCGGGCATCGGGCGGGCGACGGCCCAGTGCTTCGCGCGCGAGGGCGCGAAGATCGCGGTGGTGGATCTGGACGAGGCTGCCGGCATGGACGTGGCCAGCACGATTGCGGACCAGGGCGGTCGGGCCATCTTCGTGCGCTGCGACGTGGGCCGGGCGGCCGACTGCCGGCGGGCCGTCGAGGAGACGGTGGGCGAGCTGGGCGGGCTCGACATCCTCGTCAATAACGCGGGCATTATCCGACGGGCGACGGTCATGGAAACGAGCGAGGAGGCGTGGGATCGCGTCATGGCGGTCAACGTCAAGTCTGTCTTCCTGCTCTCCAAGTATGCCATCCCGGTCATGGTCCGGGCATGCGGCGGCGTGATCATCAACACGGGTTCGGGGTGGGGGCTGACTGGCGGCCGCAGAGCTGTTTCCTACTGCGCTTCGAAGGCGGCAGTGGTGAATCTAACCCGGGCTATGGCCCTCGACCACGGCGAACAGAACATCCGCGTCAACTGTATCTGTCCGGGTGACACCGATACGGCCATGCTGCGGGATGAGGCGCGGCAGCTCGGGGCGTCCGATGAGGACTTCATGGCGGAGGCCGCGGACCGCCCTCTGCGGCGCGTCGGTAGGCCAGAGGACGTTGCCGAAGCCGCGCTCTACCTGGCCAGCGACGCGTCAGCGTTCGTCACGGGGACGGCGCTGGTGGTGGACGGCGGGGGGTTGGCGGGCTGATGCATCCTCGTCTCGATTCCAGCGGTGGGCACACTGGCTTGCCGTTCGTTGTTGCTGCAACGGTTCGATCCACGGAGCTTTCGTATAGGGAGGCCTTATGCGCGGTCTGAAAGGTAGACGCGTGCTGATCACGGGCGGCGCTGGAGCGATCGGCGCTGCGACAGCCAAACGCTTTCTGGAGGAGGGCTCTCGCGTCGTCGTGCTGGACCAGGACGAGGGCGCAGTGGAGAGGATTGAGGGGAAGCTGACGTCCTTGAGCGGGACGATCAGAGCCGACGTGTCAGATCCCGGGGCGGTGAGCAGAGCCTTTGGAGAATTGGACCTGCTCATGGGGGGCATTGACGTCTTGATCAACAACGCCGGGATCAGCATCCGGCACCGCTTTTTGGACGTCTCCCCGCAGGAGTGGCGAGATGTCATGAAGGTCAACCTGGACGGTGTCTTTTTCGTGGCGCAGCAGGCTGCGCAGCGGATGCTGGCAGCAGACGGTGGCGTCATCTTGAACATGGGCTCCACGAATGGCCTTATGGGCTATCACTATTACGCTGACTACAATGCCTCCAAGGCGGGCGTCATCGAGCTGACCCGCTCTATGGCTCTCGAGCTGGGCCCTCGGGTTCGTGTCAACGCCGTCTGTCCGGGTTTTATCCTGACGCCGATGCAGGAAGCGGAGTATTCACCGGAGATGAGGCATGCCTTCTCAGCGAAACTCCCGTTGGGGCGACTGGGCAAGCCGGAGGATGTGGCTGCCCTGTTTGCCTTTCTAGCGTCGGAGGACGCCGGCTTCATCACCGGTCAGTCCTTCGTGATTGACGGAGGGGAGATCGCCGGGGGCCTGGCCAGCCAACCCTAGGCAGATTGACCAGTGAGGCCGACGAAAAGGGCTCAAGGTGGGTCCGTCTAGGCGGGAAGGCGGTGGCGCAACAAGGGGTAGGAGGATGGAGTGGCGGGAACCGACAAGACGACTAAGTTGTACGAAGCCGTTCGAGGGAGAATCGTCTCTGGCGAGCTCGAGCCAGGATCGGTGCTGACAGAGGCCGAACTCGCTGATGCGTACGGCGTCAGCAAGACGCCTGTGAGGGAAGCCCTCGTTCTGCTGCGACACGAGGGGTTCGTCGATTCCATGCCTCGGATCGGACATGTCGTTGCGACGTTTACCATTCAGGACGTGCTGGAGGTGTTTCACCTGCGCTCCATATTGGAGGCTGAGGCGGCGGGTCTGGCCGCCGAGCGGATCACCGAGGAGGAGATTGCCGCCCTTCTTGAGAATCGCGAGAAGGAGTCGGCGCTGCTAGAGGGGGCTGATGGTGCAGGTGTCTACGAGAGGGCGTATGAACTGAACGTGGCGTTCCACCATCTGATCGCTCGGGCCTCTGGCAACCGGCGCCTGGCTGATCTGATCAAGAGGCTGATGGAGGACATGCGGCGCATGCTGGCCTTTGATCCTCGCTTCGTCGAACCGCAGCACCACATGGAGATCATTGAGGCGCTGCAGTGTGGAGACAGACCAGCTGCGGAAGGGGCGATGAGAGGGCACGTGGAGGAGACGAAGTCTCGGTTGTTGGACCGCTTCTAGCCAGGAAGCGTCTGCTCACCATCATTGGCTGAGTCGAATGATCGGACGACCAGATACCTACCATCCATTGGACTGGGTCGACGTGATGCGTTCCTTTGCAGCAGGGCAGGAGGGAGACTGTCCTACGCTCACGATGCTTGACCCCAGCGTTTACTTACCTATCGATCGTCGGGTGTGCCAGTGAGGCAGACCCCTGAATACGGAAAGGAGATGGCGCATGCGACCCCGTTTTAGGCTTCTCAGCGATGACCTCATCAACCAGATCATAGACGAAGCGCTTGCTTTGTTGGTGGATCCGGGGGTACGTGTGGAGAACGCTGAAGCACTGGATCTTCTCGCGGACGCGGGTGCCAGTGTGGATCGCGAAGCAGAGGTGGCCCATATCCCTGAGGATGTCGCGCGCCGGGCGTTGGCGGCGGCCCCTTCCGAATTCGACCTCTACGACCTGGATGGCAAGCCCGCCGTCCACTACGGTGCCGACAGCGTTCAGTTTACGCCTGGATCGGGTGCCCTCATGCTGCTTGACGGCGAGACTCAAGAACAGCGAGCGCCAAAAACCGACGACCTCGTCCGGTTCGTCAAGCTCGTCGAGACGCTCCCGCAGCTGGATGCCCAGAGCACGGCCTTTGTCTGCAGCGACGTGCCAAAGGAGATCGGCGACCTCTATCGTCTCTACCTTGCGCTCAACTATATGCGGAAGCCCATCGTCACCGGGGCCTTCCGGAAGGACACCTGGTGGACGATGAAGGAGATGCTGGTGGCGGTGGCCGGCAGCGAGGTTGATCTGGCCGAGCGGCCGACGGCCATCTTCGATGTGTGCCCCTCGCCGCCATTGATGTGGAGCGACCTGACGTCTCAGAACCTGATCGACTGTGCGCGACACGGTATTCCTTCGCAGCTGATCTCCATGCCTATGGCGGGCGCGACTGCCCCGGTTACCATAGCTGGTGCGGTCGTGCAGCACACGGCGGAGTCCTTGAGCGGGGTGATAATCGGCCAGCTTGCCTCCGAGGAGGCACCTATGGTCTGGGGCGGCTCACCTGCCGTCTTTGATATGCGCCAGGGAACGACCCCCATGGGGGCGATTGGTACCTGGATGATTGACGTCGCGTGCGCGGAGGTGGGCAAGGCTCTCGATCTTCCGACCCACGTCTATCTGACCATGAGTGACGCCAAGGTTGTTGATGCCCAGTGCGGGCTGGAGTCGGCCGGAAGCACTATGCTGGCGGCGCTAGCGGGGGTGAATATGGTGGCGGGCGCCGGCATGATGGACTTCGAGAGTTGTCAGAGCTGCGAGAAGCTCGTCATCGATGCCGAGATCATCGGGATGGCGAAACGCCTCATCGCCGGGGTGGAGGTCCGGGACGAGCCCATTGCGCTGGACTTGATGCGCAAGATGGGACATCGTGGGGACTACCTGGGCCAACGCCACACCCTTGACTGGTTCGGAGAGGAGCAGTACATCCCCTCGGCGGTCATAGACCGCGGTTCGTTGGAGGCCTGGAAGAAGGGGGGGAGGAAGACGGCCTGGGAGCGAGCGCGGGCCCGCGTAAACGCCCTCCTGAAGGGGTACGAGCTGCCTCCCATGTCGGATGACCTGCGCAGTGAGCTGCGTGGCATCACGCTAGCGGCGGCGCAGGGGTTCGGAATGGGCGAGTTGCCGCCGCTGCCCGAAAGCTAAAAGGGCTGGGGATTGGAGGGTGATCCTGGAGAGGATCACGGCCGAATTCTTGGTGCAAGATCCCTCGGTTGGAAGGCTCAGCTCGCCCGGAAGGCGCCGGCACACGGCGGATCGTGGCTTCGCACGCCGAAGTCGCGCTGGCACGGGCCGCGGTTCTGGTGGCGGGCCCGCCTACGTCCGGGCCGACGTGCGTGATGCTCAGGTCGGTGGTGGTCGAGGGACGCGATGATCCACATCCGTGAATACAAGCGGAGCTGGCCGGGGGATTTCGAGCGGATTCGAGAGTCGTTGGTCGGGATCCTGGGCGATTTGGCCTTGCGCATCGATCACATCGGCTCGACGTCAGTCCCCGGGATGGCGGCGAAGGATGTGATCGACGTCCAGGTGACCGTCGAGACACTGACGTCGGAGATCAAGGAGCGGCTGGTCGAGGCCGGGTACCGGCATAAGCCCCACGTAACTCACGACCACGTTCCGGCAGGCGAAGACCCGGGTCCCGCGCTCTGGCAGAAGCTCTTTTTCGTCGAACCGGAGGGGGCGCGGCGTGTGAATCTGCACGTCCGCTCCGCCGGGCAGCCGAATCAGCGGTACCCTCTTCTGTTCCGGGACTATCTGCGCGCTCACCCGAGGGCCGCCGGGACGATCGAGCGGATCAAGCGAGAGCTCGCGAGGCGGTTCGCGGACGACGTTGATGCGTACTACGCCATTAAGGACCCGGTCTACGATCTCGTCTGGCGGGCTGCCCAAGAGTGGGACTCTCGCCGCGGGCGGTCGGCGGGAGGATGACGGGTGCCGGTCGGGGAGACTCCATGACAAGGCGAAGCCCCACCCTCAGAACCGAGCTCTGCGCTGAGGGCGCCGGGGAGAAGCTCTGGGGCATCAGCGACGGGCGAGTGCACTCATGCTCGGACGACAACCTTGCGAAGGCCCAGTCGTGGAGCTCACCGGACCGGAGTCTGCGCCGCGAAATGAGCTCACACGTAGACCAGTCTACAACCTTTCCAAGGTGTGCGCTTGCGGGAACGGAGGGGCAGGAGCAGGACGGCGAACCAGCTTCGTCAGGTCCGTAGTCTCCGGCGCAACTGCCTCGCTCCGCCCGCGGCATGCGCGCGAAGGCACTCGACGATACGGGAATCCTGGCCACGCACGCTATGTCGTACGAGCCTCGGCGCGGTACCCCCGGATCAGCTCTCCGTCGAACCAGATGGTGTCGCCATCGACAATGGATGTCGCCATGTCTTGGGGCTTCTGGCCCGGGCCACGACCCGTTTCGGCTTGGCACCTAACGTGAACAGAGGGTCTGCAGGGCATGTGTCAGCACCTCCACGCCCTTGCGATACTCCTCGACGTCAATTCGCTCTTCCGGGGTGTGATCCAGGGCTGAATTGCCCGGTCCGTAGGCGGCGATGGGGCAGCCCCAGGCCGGGCCGACGACGTTCATATCCGAGGTGCCCGTCTTCAGCTTGAAGCGCGGTCGTCCGTCTGCAGCTCGAATCCCGCGCAGCAGCGCTCTGACCACGTCCGTATTCTTGTCTGCTCGAAAAGGGGGCTCGCTGTAGGGAAAAGCGACCTCGGCCTCGCCACGCCAGCCGCACATTGTCTGTTGCAGGACCTCCTGGTTGATTCCGAGCGGCAATCGAAGCCCGATGCTCATCTCGACGCTGTCCTCGAGCCCGACGTTCCCGGGGCCGCCATCAGCGGTGCAGATGGCGCGCAGGGAGGCATCGAGGGTGTCGAAGCTGGGGGGGTGACGTTCCTGATTGTACTCGGCGGCGTGGTCAACCAATCGATTCCAGAAGGACACAGCCTCCTCGGCGGGCGAGACGCGATCGCTCGCTCCGTGGCCCGCTGCCCGGACCAGATGGTAGTCAACGGAGAGCGTCCCCTTGTAGCCCAGCGTGATGCCTTCCCAGCCGCTGGGCTCGCCAATGATGACCCCGCTCGGCGGCGCCATCGTGCGGGCGAGGTAGTGGGCGCCGTGCGAGTGTGCCTCCTCCTCGACGGCACCGATGACCAACACGCAAGCATCGCCTATGTGGGGCGCTGCACGGGCCGCCGCGAGCACGAAGGCGGCCAGCGGTCCCTTGGCGTCCACTGCGCCCCGGCCGTGCAGCTTGCCGTCTTCCTGACGGACGGGAATGTCCCCGGCCACGGTATCCATGTGGCCCAGCAGCACGAAAGTGTGCCCGGCCTGCGAGTCGCCCAGCGCACCGATGACGTTTCCAGCCAGGTCCCGGCGTGCGCGAAAGCCCATCGCCGTCATCTGTTCGATCAAGTGTTCGGCGAAAGCGTCTTCCTCGCCGGAGAGGCTGGGGATTGCCAGCAGATTCTTCAAGAATGTGATCTCTTCCATCGTCATCCACCTACGTCGGTTAGTCGAGATGCGTCGTCAACCTGCAGTCCCGAAGTCTGCTGATCCGAGTGGGACAAATCCCGGCAGCGCTTGCACGGATAGCGACCTGCGTCGTCACATAGGGGGGCCGGCAGCGTGTGGTGCAAGCGCGGCTTCGGGTTGAACTGAAGTGAACCTGCCGGGGGACTGGTCAGCCTCAGCTTGGCCCCTCCACCATGCCACTACGTCTTTCAATCGTGCAAGACTCCTGCCACCCGGCGCACGACGAAATCCACATCTGTATCACTGATCACCAGCGGGGGCAGGAAACGCATCACCGTCGAGCCGGCAGTCAAGGCCAGCACCCCCATACCTTCAACGGGCTCCGCGAGCTCAGCCAGGTAGGGGCCGGCGTGTTCCTTCAGCTGCAAGCCGACCATCAGACCCAGCCCGCGCACCTCGCGAATCATCGGTGAGTCGATAGCTCGCAGGCCGTCCATCAGCTTCTGGCCGAGACGCCCGGCGCGCTGGGGAAGATCCTCGGACTCGATCACCTCGATGGTCGCCAGGGCCGCGGCGCACGAGAGGGGATTGCCGCCGAAAGTGGAGCCGTGGACTTTCTTGGGGAGCTCCCCTACCCGTGGGCCCAACAAGACGGCGCCCATAGGCACACCCCCGGCCATGGCCTTGGCCACGCACATCAGATCTGGTTCCAAATCATAGTGCTGGCAAGCGAACATGCGCCCAGTGCGCCCGAAGCCAGTCTGCACCTCATCCACGATAAGCAGCGCGCCTTGGTCTCGGCAGAGCTCCCGGACTCCCTGCAGGTAGTTGGGGCTGGCGGGGTTGACGCCTCCCTCGCCCTGCACTACCTCCACGATGACGGCGGCCGTCTCTTCGTTCACCACCTCTGCCATCCGCTCAAGCCGGTCGTAGGGCACGAACTCGAACCCGGGCACCAGCGGCTCAAACGGTTTCCGGTAACGCTTCTGCCAGGTAGCCGACAGCGCGCCCATGGTCCGCCCGTGGAAACCGCGCATCGTAGAGATGATGTTCCTCCGACCGGTGCTCAGACGCGCGAACTTGAGGGCCGCCTCTACGGCCTCGGCACCGGAATTGCAGAAATACGCACGCTCCAGGTCGCCGGGGGCGAGTCGTACCAATTCGGCCAGTAACTGCGCGCGTCGGTCGTTGTAGAACCCGTTAGGCGCGGTCAGCAGGCGGCCAACCTGATCGGTCACCGCTTTGACCACCGCAGGATGCGCGTGCCCGACGTTGGCTACCCCGTGACCGCCCACGCAGTCGATGTATTGATTTCCCTGGGTGTCCCACAGCCGCGCGCCCTTGCCGTGGGTGAGCACCAGCGGTTGCTTGGGATAGACACCGGAATCGTAGCGGTCCTCAGTGGCGACCACATCATCTAGACCTGGCATATCTCGCTGTGGCATTCCCTCTCCTCTCCCTTCTACTCCTCGCTATCTCTGGCTACCCGTTCCTCGAGCACCCTTTCTCTCGCCTCGACTGGCTTCCTTCAGGCCGGCCGCTCCCACGATCTGGTATCAAGCTTGCCCTCGACAACCCATTGCGAAATCTGGCTCCCTTCGCACCCGCATGCGGTATCATTGCGCTATCACCGTGCCCTGTCCGGCCAATGCCCGCTGGATGGGTCCCGTTACCCGTCCATCGGCGATGACGACCTGGGTTACGCCGTCCCGCAGTGCCTCCACGGCTCCCAAGACTTTCCGCTTCATGCGGCCCCTCGCGTAACGATCGAGGTATTCCTGGACGTGCTCCACCGGGATATGCGGGATCAACGACCCCTCGTCACTCACGTCCCGAAGCAACCCGGGCACGTTGGAGAGGATGACCATGCGATCGGCTTGCAGAGCCGTGCCGATGGCGGCGGTCGCCCGGTCCCCATCCACGTTCAGCCCCTCGCTCTCGTGGCTGATGGCGACCGGTGCCACGACGGGCACGTAGCCAGCGTCGAGCAAGGTGCGGAGCAGATCGACGTTCACCTTCTCGATGATGCCGCTGTATTCGCCGCGCAGCACCTTCACTCGGCCGTTTTCCTTGATGCGCAGGGAGGATTTGCGCCTCCCTTCCAGCAGGCGACCATCGAGCCCGCAGAGGCCGATGGCGTTGACGCCCATCTGTTGCAGCTGCTCGACGATCAGCTTGTTAATGCGGCCCGCCACGACCATGGTGAAGATCTCCAACGTCTTACGATCCGTGTGGCGGCTGCTGTGGCCCGATGGAGAGGTGACGAAGCGCGGCGGGTGTCCCAGCTTCTCGGAAATGAGCGTGGTCTCGCTCGACCCGCCGTGGACCAGTACGACTTGCTCGCCGTGCTGTGCCAGTTCGGCTACGTCATGACAGACGGCTTCTATGTCCAGATCTCCGTTGCCTCCAGCTTTTACTACGATCACGTTCTTTGCCTCCTTGCGTATTGTGTGAGAGAAGCGATAGAGCGAATAGGCGATAGAGCGACAAGGCGATGAAGCGATGGCGGTGGGGCGATTCTAGGTGAGCATGAGCGCCGTGTTCGCTCCTTTGCTTGCTAGACTGGGTGTAGTCCTGGGAATTCCAGTCCTGTCGTCTCCGGCCACTCGAGCATCACGTTCATCGTCTGCACTGCATTACCGGCCGCGCCTTTCATCAAGTTATCGATGGCGGCGATGACGACCAATCGTTTGTTCTCAGGGTCGGCGGCGAAACCTACGTCACAGTAATTGGAGCCGGTCAGGATCTTGGGCTCTGGATGCCGGTGGATACCGCGCCGTGACTTGGCGATGCGCACGAAGGGCTCGTCGTCGTAGTCCTCGCGATAGATGCGCCAGGCATCCCTTTCCGTCAGCGGCTCATCCAACAGACAGTGGCAAGTTGCCAGCGCACCCCGCACGATGCCCACCGATGTGACGGAGAAGTACAACCTGGGATTCTCCGGATCGAGCTCCAGCTCCTGGATCAACTCGGCGACGTGCCGATGAGTGACTGGTGCGTAGGAACGCACGACGCCTGCTCGCTCCGCGTGATGGGAGGCTGGGGTGGCCTTGTTGCCACCCTCCGAAGAGCCCACTTTGACGTCCACCACCGTTTCGCGCACCAGGTCGCGCCGATAGAGCGGCAGTAGGGCCAGGTTCGTGACAATGGCGTTGCAGCCGGTACCGCTGGCGTACTTCGCACCCGTCAGTCTTTCCCGGTATATCTCCGGCATCCCATAGACGAAGCTCTCGTTGCGGTCTCCCCCTAGGCGCTCCGGTGCCGGATGCTCGCAGCCGTACCAGCGGACGTAGTCCGCAGGATCGCGCAGGCGGAAATCTGCTGATAGATCCACGATGCGCTCAGCCATCCCGGCGAACTTGTCGATGTGGTTCATTGCGTGGCCGTGGGGTAGCGCCAGAAACAGCAGATCCGTCTGACCCAGGTCGTCCAGGCTTTGGAACTTCAAGGCGGTACGGTCGCGGAGGTTAGGATGGACGAAATGCGCATATTGCCCGGCGTATGTCTCCGACGTGATCTGTGTCACCTTTGTCTTGGGGTGAGCGAGCAAGAGCCGGAGCAGTTCCCCACCGGCGTACCCCGACGCTCCCACGATTGCTACCTCCATCATCTTCCCTCCCGTTTGCGGACTTGCTCACTTGCCGCTTGCACCACGTAGTCCACGATTCTCCCGGGCACGTCGAGCTCGGTGGCCTTGACCGCCCCGTGGAACTCTGGAGTGTGATTGATCTCGTTGACCAGCAGTCTCCCCTCCCTCGTCTCGAGCAGATCGACCGCCACAATCTCCCCATCCACGGCTCGTGCCGCAGCCTGGGAGATGTTGTTGATTTGCGGCGTGATGGGGCAGATCGAGGTCTCGCCGCCGCGGGCCGTGTTGGTGATCCAATGCGACGAATGCCGGTAGACGGCGTAGACCGTCTCGTCGCCGACGACCAACGTGCGGATGTCGCGTCCCGGCTTCTCCACGTATTGCTGCACGTAGTAGGGATCATCCTGGTGCAAGGCCCGTTTGTGCTCCAACACAGCCTCGGCGGCCTCGCGGTCGTTCAACTTGGCCATCAGCCTGCCCCAGGACCCCACGGGTGGCTTGACCACCACTGGATAGCCCATCGTCTCCATCGTCGCCAGTGCGGTAGCTTGCGAAAAGGCCACCGCGGTGTAGGGCGTGGGTACCCCGTGTTCTATCAATGCCATGGAGGTCAGCACCTTGTCCCCGCAACTAGCGATGGCCCGGTGGACGTTCACCGTCCTCACACCGCGCTCATCCAGCATCCTGGCGGCGTAGAGTGCCCGGGTGTGGCTGAGACAGCGGATCAACACAACGTCGCATAGCGCATGGCTTGCGCAGGTGCTTGAGCCACTGAGGCCGTTACTCCCCAGCTCGAACGTCAGGTTGCGCACGTCGATCCGCTGGAAAGGCACGCCCCGTTCCTGCAACGCCTGGAAGATACGCTTCTCCTCCATCCGAACACGGGAACAGAGAACCCCCACTTTGGCCTTATCTATCGCCCCGACTTGCCATTCATGGCGACCTCCAGAACATAGTCAATGATTCTCCTTGGGATATCGACACCGGTCGTGTCGATGCTATTACGAAACTCCGGTGTGTGATTCACCTCGCTCACCAGCAGACTCCCATCGCTATCCTCCAGCAGGTCGACGGCGACGACGCCTCCGCCGACGGCTTCAGCCGCCGCGCGGGATAGGCGGTCGATCTCTGGTGTGACAGGGCAGTTGCTGGCGCCGCCCCCCCGAGCCGTGTTGGTGATCCAGTGCGGTGAACTGCGGTAGATGGCTGCGATGGTCTCATCCCCGACGACGAAGCTTCGGATGTCACGCCCTGGCTTCTCGACGTATTGCTGGATGTAGAAGACGCCGTGAGTGTAGTCCCCAAGCGTCTTCTTGTGCTCCAGGATAGCCTCGGCGGCGTGACGGTCGTTGATGCGCGCCAGCAGCCGGCCCCACGAACCGAACAGAGGTTTGAGCACGACGGGATAGCCCATCTCCTCAATGGCTTTCAGCGCTGCGTCTTGCGTGAAGGCTATGCGCGTGTTCGGAATTGGCACCCCAGCCTCCCGCAGGGCAGCGCTGGTGAGCGCCTTGTCACCGCACGTGGCGATCGACTGGTGTGGACTGACGGCCGATATGCCCGCACCCTCCAACCAGCGTGTTAGGTAGTAGGCCCGCGAGTGGCTCAAGCAGCGGACAAGCACCGCGTCGCAGGTCTGCAAGCACTCCAGACCGTCCCCCGTCGGGGCACCGGCCGTCGAGCTGTTGTCGAGCTCGAAGGCTACCTTGCGCGAGTCGAACCGCTTGAACGTCGCGCCCCGCTCATCCAGTGCATCATAGAGCAGCTTCTCCTCAACTCGCACGCGCGAGCCCAGTATGCCTACCATTACTTCCCCATCGGTTCTTTCCTCCTGCATGTCTTTAGTGGAGAGTCGTCTGCAGCGGGTCCGTGGGTTGGGCAAGACCCAGACCGCGGACCCGGGCAGTCAACTCACTCGCCCCAGTCCTCTTCGACCTCAGGGGCCAGATCGAGTTCGACAGGATCGACGCTCAGCACTTCCAACTCCACGCCACAATCGGGACAGACCAAGATCTCCGCCACGACGGTGTCAGGGGCCAGATCCAACTCTGCTGCACATTCCGGACACTTTGCCACGCCAGCCTCCTCTATTCGGTACTGATGTTGGTATCGGATGTTGACCGCAGACTGCGGTAAACAAAAGGCGCGATGGGTATCCATCGCGCCAAAAAAAAGAGCCAGCCTCCGTCTGGAGGCTGGCTCTCGTCAACTTGACTCAGGCCAAACAGCCCAAAAAGGGCCTACCCAGGCGGGTGGACCGGCTCTCCTCGGGCTCGTCGCTTGATGTAGAAAAGCTCTTGTCTGCGCATCATGGGTTTCTGGTCAGTCTCCTTTTCCATCAGGAAGGATTCTAGCACAGGTCGATGGCCTTGTCAAACGCCCCGCCAGGACCGAGACAGGGTGGTGTGGGCTAGGGGCTGTTTGGCCATCCGGCTCGCGGAGTGGATACTGCCTCCCAAGGGAGCGCGAAACGCAAGTTCGTGTCGCGAAAGCCGCGGCACGACACGGCCGCTGCAGGCTGTCCGTGAGATAGCGCTCCAACCGGAAGGAGCGACGCCAGAGTGGGCTGAGGCTGGGTCAAGCCATCTCGCGGAGGCTAGCAGCCAGCTCACGGGCCCGTTCCGGGGCATTGCCGACGTAATCGCCGGCCCTGAGCAGCGTCCGCACGCGCGTCTCGGGAAGGTAGCTCAAGATTGTGGCATCAGCCGCCAGGCCGTCAGCAAGCGGGTTTGGCTCGCCCGCCTGAACAGCCTGCCACGCAGCGATTGCGTGCCTCCGAATCACCTCGTGCATCGCCTGGCGGTCGGCCCCCTCCCGCGCCAGCTCCATGAGCAAGCGCTCAGTCGCAGCGAACGTACCATAACGATTCATCGTCCCAGCTATGGCCGAGTCGTGGATCACCAGGCCCTCAAGGATTCGCTGGGCGCGGTGCAGCAGCTCATCCGTCGCGAGGAAGACGCCCGGCAGGAGCAGGCGGCGGTTGGCAGAGTCGTCCAACGTCCTTTCGAGCAAACTGTGGGCAGCGTTGTCCCATGCCACCCGCACCAGCGCGGCGACGTAGCGCGCCAGACTATCCATGTTTTCCGCGTTGATGGGATTCCGCTTGAAGGGCATGGCTGAGGAACCAACCTGCTTGCTGCCAAACGGCTCACTCCATTCGCCGATCGGAGGTGACTGAAGGAGCCGCAGGTCAAAGGCGAAACGATACAAGGAGGCGGCCAGGCCGGCTAGAGCGGAGACCACGCGGTAGTCCTGTGCGCGTGGATAGACCTGTGTAGCGACGGAGAAACACTGCAGGTCCAGGGCTTCCATAGCAAGTGCCTCCAATTCCCTGGGCGTCATGCCGGTGCCCGCCAATAGGTGGGCATAGGAGGCCGCACTCCCCACAGCCCCTTTGATGCCCTTCCCGCGGATACCCTCTCGCAGGTGGGCGAGCTGAAGAGCATCCTCCAGCAAATCCTGCCCATAGATAGCGAGACGATAGCCGACCGTTGTCGGCTCTGCTGGCTGGAGATGGGTGAAGCCCATGCAGGCTTGCTCGGCGTGATCCTCGATCAGGTCGGCCAGCGTTATCATCACGGCTCGCAGCTTCTCCAGCAGCAAGTCCAGAGCCTGACGGATGCGAATGGCATCGGCGTTGTCCTGGATGTCTGCGCTGGTGGCCCCCAGGTGGATGATGGGTCCGCCGACCCGGCACTGCTCGGAAAAGGTACGCACCTCGGCCATCACGTCATGGTGGATCTGAGCCTCGATTTCCTCCGCGCGGGCCAGGTCTATGTCGGCCTGATGGTTCTCCAGATCGGCAAGCTGATCGTCGTCGACCAGACCGGCCTTGTTCTGGGCTGTAGCCAGTGCCACCCACACCCTGCGCCAGAGGCGCCGCTGATGTGCCCTGCTCCACACCGTCCGCATCTCCGGTGATCCGTAACGCCACGTGAACGGAGAAAGGAACGTCTCGTGGTCGAAGCTCGTTTCAGTATCCATGAATAGACCTCCTGATCGTTCGGCGTCTACGTGTTCCGAGGACTGGCGCCGCCCGCAGTTGGAGAGGCGTCACTTCTGTCTGTACGCAAGATGTCCAAATCGGCGTGGGTGAAGCGCAACGGTCCCAGCGTCCGCAGGACCAGGACCACAGGAAGACCGTTGGCGGCCCCTTCGGTCAGTGCCTGAAACTCCGCTGACCTGTGAAGACCATCGTCGCACCAGACTCGTTGCAGGCTTCGATCACGTCGTGATCGTTGAGGGAGCCGCCCGGCTGGATCACGGCCGTGATTCCTTCGCGGAGGCCGACCTCCACGCCGTCTCGGAAGGGGAAGAAGCCGTCGGACACCATCGCGGCGCCGATCAGCCCCCCGTGCTCAACGGTCACTTCCTCCTGGATCTCCCGGCGCACACTCTCCTCCTCGAGGGCGTCGAAGACGACGCCGTGGCGCTGGAAGGCCAGGCGGTCTGCCATCTTCCGGTAGGCCTTGTCGCGAGCGATGCGCGCGGCGCCCACCCGATCCTGCTCCCCGGCGCCGATGCCAACAGTGACCAGGTCCTTGACGAACAGGATCGAGTTGGAGACGACGCCTGCTGCCACCAGCCACCCGAACAGCATGTCGTCAGCCTCTTGCTCCGTGGGCGCCCGGTCGATGCGAGAGATCTGTCCATCGTGGACAGACTCAGCGGGCGCGATGTCGCCCGTGCCCTGGATCTCGGGTGCGTAGGAGAGCTGGGCGACGACGGAACCGTCGATGAGGCTGGTGAAATCCACAAAGCGATCCGCTGAGAGCGTCTCGAGGCGACTGATGCTTTGGATGCGCATGATGCGGAGGTTCTGGCGCCGGGCGAGAATGGCGATGCTCCCTTCCTCGTATGCGGGCGCGACGACCACCTCGGCGTACCGTTCCGCGATGGCCTCCGCTGTCGGCAGATCCACCGGCCGGTTCAGCGCCACACAGCCGCCGAAGGCGGCCAGGTGATCCGCCATGTCTGCCTTGACGTAGGCGTCAGCGATGGTGCCCGAGATGGCGACGCCCGATGGGCAGTTGTGCTTCATGATGGCCACGGCCGGGCGGTCAGGCATGCAGCGGCCTATGCCGCCCAGGATGTTGAGCGCGTTGTCCGCATCCGTCAGGTTGATCTTGCCGGGATGCTTGCCCGACTGCAGCAGTTCTGCCTCGGAGACCAGATGGCGGCCGGGGGCAATGGTCCTCACGTCACCCAGCACGAGATTCCCGTTGATCAGCTTGTACAGCGCCGCCTCCTGACCTGGGTTCTCGCCGTACCGCAGACCCTTGCGCACGCCGTCCACCACCCACGTCACCTTTTCGTAGATCATGGTAGAGCGGGTGTCTTCAAAGACGAAACTGATCTCCATCCGCTCAGGGAAATGGTCATCCATGATCGTACGGTAGGCCCTCTTGAGATTGTTGCTCATTGTGATAATCTTCCTACTGGAGTTCGTATGCCAGGCCCACTGTGTGGGCATCCTGTGCAGCCAGATGGTCAGAGATGGCCCTGTCGTAGGCGGCGGTGTGGGCAAAGGCCTTCTGGGCCAGCTCGAACCGGCTGGCCAGGTCGAGGCTGCCGTCGTGGGCTCGCAAGGAGGCGAGGAGGGATTCGTAGTCCTGGGGATCCACAACAGCGGCCACGCGGAGGTAATTCTTCGCTGCCGCCCGGAGCATGCAGGGCCCGCCAATGTCAATGTTGGCTCGGGCTGCCTCGATGGTGGCGCCCTCCCGCGCGACGACGGCCTCAAATGGATAGAGATTACAGACGACGAGATCGAGGGGCGCCGCTCCCGTGCGATCCAGATCCGCCCTGTGGGCTTCGTTGTACGTCTCCGTGAGCAGGCCGAGGTAGATCTTGAAATCCAGCGTCTTGACGAGGCCGCCCTGCGTCTCCGGCTGACCCGTGTAGTTGGCCACGGGGACGAGGTGCCTGGATGCCGCCTCGGGGCCCAGGATCTCGCCGATGGCGTGGAACGTACCGCCAGTGGCGTAGAACTTTGCATTCTGATTGATGTCGACCAGCCCCGGGATCAGGATGTCCAAGTTGGACTTATCGGACACGCTCACGAGGGCCCGCCGAATCTTCACGCAGTCATCGATCTTCTCAACAATGTTCATTCTTCTCACAGCCTTTGTGTCTCTGAGGGCCGACCGCCAGTCCCTGCCCTCGGTCACTCTGGATACGCAAGAGGGCAGGGAATATCAGATCTCTCAGCAGAGCAGCTCGCGGACGGCCTGAACCAGGAGGCGATGCTCCACAGCGTGGATGCGTTCCTCGAGGTCGTCCAGCTTGTCGTCTACGTGGATCGGCACTGTTTCCTTCACCACGACGGGTCCTGCATCCACCGCCTCGTCTGGCACTAAGTGTACCATCACGCCCGTATGGTCAATCTCTCCTTCACGGTAGGCCTCGTAAGCCCTCCGGATGCCGTCGGTGCCGGGGAACGCGCCGGGCAGCGCCGGATGGAGATTGACGACACGGGACGGGAAATGGCCCAGGAACGCCTCGCTCAACACGTGCATCCAGCCCGCCATCACGACCCAGGAGATGTCGAAGGCCTGCAGTATGGCGGCCAGGCTAGCATCGTAGGACTCGCGTGGTCGTCGAGCGTGTGTGTACGGTGCCAGTGGGAACGTGACCGCGGGAATCCCGTGACGCACCGCCCGTTGAAGACCGTATGCATCTGCCTCATTGGAGACAACGAGCTCGATCGTCACCCCGGGCAGATCGCCACGCTCAGTGGCATCGATCAGGGCCTGCAGGTTCGAGCCGAATCCCGAGATCAGGACTGCAATACGTGTCATGCTTCCTTCCTCCACGTGTGTCTAGAGGCGGACCCGGACGCCCGTGCCATTCCACGATACCGCCTCGCCAATCACCGCAGCCTCTCCATTCAGAGACTCGAGGGCCCTGTCAGCCTCGTCGGCCGGCACGACAAGCACCATGCCCATGCCCATATTGAAGACGTGGTACATCTCCATAGGATCCACGCGGCCGCGCTCTTGGATGTGGCGGAAGATTTCCGGTACCTCCCACGCCGTTCGATCGATTGAGACCCCAACGTGATCGGGGAGCACCCGGGGCAAGTTGTCCACGAAGCCCCCGCCCGTGATGTGGGCCATGGCCTTGACGTTCACATCAGCCTCCACCAGGGCCTCAAACTCCTCAAGGTAAGCTTTGTGCGGAGTCAGAAGGACGTCACCGACCGCGCCACCCAGCTCGCGTATGACAGTTTCCCACCCGGCCTCTCCCAGATCCGAGAAGACATGTCGGGCCAGGGAGTAGCCGTTGGTGTGGAGACCGGTCGAGGGTAATCCTATGCAGACATCGCCCGGATCCACGCTACGACCATCAATGATGGCGTCGCGCTCCACCCAGCCCACCAGCGTACCGACTAGATCAAATGTGTCCGGCCGGTAGACGCCCGGCATCTCGGCGGTCTCGCCTGCGATCAATGCGCACCCGCTGGCCCGGCATGCGTCTGCGCATCCCGCGACGATCGTGGCAATCTGTTCGGGATCCAGTTCGCCAGCGGCAATGTAGTCGAGGAAGAAGAGAGGGCGGGCCCCCTGAACCAGCACGTCGTTGATGCAGTGATTGACGATGTCATGGCCTACGGTGTCGTAGCGGCCCATGGCGGCAGCAATCATCGTCTTCGTGCCGACGCCGTCGGTGGAGGAGACCAGAACGGGTTCGCTGGCCTTGACGATGTCCTGCAGAGAGAACAAGCCACCGAAGGATCCGATCTCTGTCAGCACTGCCGGCGTGTAGGTGCTGGACACCGCTTCCTTCATCAACGCGACGGCGCGGTTCCCGGCTGAGATGTCCACGCCTGCTGCGGCGTAGGCAGATCCTCCTACGCGCTGCCCTGCGTCGCCAAGTGTCCCGGTGGAAGCTCCGGCGGCGATATCGCTGCGGTGTTGAGCCCCCTCGAAGTGGATGTGGTCAAGGCCTTCGTAGGCCCTTCTTCGGGCGTCGGCCAGGGTTCGGGCCAGGCTAGTGACGGCCAGAACCCGACCGCCTGCTGTGAGCAGCCTTCCGTCGTCGAGTTCGGTTCCGGCCTGGAAGACCACCGTATCCTGAGCTGCGTCTGCATCGGCGATGCCGGTGATCGGCTTGCCTACGTCGTAGTCGAGGGGGTAGCCGCCGGAGGCCTTCACCACGCACACGGCGTGGTCGGATCGCCACCGGACATCGGCTTCATCCAGGCGACGATCCAGGCAGGCGAGAACCACTTCCACGAGGTCCGTCTCAAGCAAGGGTAGAATGACCTGAGCCTCTGGATCGCCGAAGCGGCAGTTGAACTCAAGGACGCGCGTCCCGTCCTCTGTGAGCATAAGGCCGGCGTAGAGAACGCCGACGTAGGGCGTGCCCCGTCTCCGCATACCGTCGACGGCTGGCTGGAGGACACGTTCCACGACCTCCTCCACCCTCGCGGGCGGCAGGTACGGAGAAGGGGCATAGCAGCCCATGCCGCCTGTGTTCGGCCCCTGATCGCCATCGTGGGCGCGCTTGTAGTCCCGGGCCGGCACCATAGGCACCACGTGCTCCCCGTCGGAGAAGGCGAGCAGCGAGGCTTCCTCCCCGTTCAGATGTTCCTCAATGAGGACTTCTTCACCGGCACTGCCGAACTGCCGTTCTACCATGGTCCTGTGAAGTGCGGCCTCGGCTTCTTCGATCGAGGGACAGACAGCGACGCCCTTGCCTGCAGCCAGGCCGCTGGCCTTGATGACGATTGGTGCCTTCTGGCGTCGCAGGTAGGCAAGCGCGGCCTCATAATCGTCAAAGATCGCACCCTCTGCCGTCGGGATGCCCTCCTCGACCATGAAGCGCTTGGCAAAGGCTTTTGAGCCTTCCAATTGCGCCGCCGCAGCTTTCGGCCCGAAGGCACGCAGCCCAGCGTCGTTAAGGGCGTCAACCAGACCACCGACCAACGGGGCTTCGGGTCCTACGATGGTCAGATCGATCTCCCTTTCACGGCCAAACGCCACCAGGGCTGGGATGTCTCCAGCCTCAATGGGCACATTCTCTGCGATCTTGGCGGTGCCGCCATTGCCAGGGGCGACATAGAGTTGCTCTACCGGCGCGACAGCCTGACCCTGGCGGGGAGACTGTAGTATCTTCCAGGCCAGGGCGTGCTCTCGCCCGCCTGACCCGACGATCATCAAGCGCATTCGTTCTTTACTCCTCTGTCTCTTCGCGACTGATCTCTCCCTAGGATTCGAACATGTCCTTGCCGATCCCAGCCACGGCTGGGAGGGGGTACCGACCCGTGAAGCAGGCGTCACAGTATCCCCTTCCGCATGCGTCGACCGCCTCCAGCAAGCCATTTACCGACAGATAGCCCAGGCTGTCGACCTGGAGGTGCTCAGCGATCTGAGACACGCTTTTGTTGGCAGCGATCAACTCGTCGTGGGTGCTCATATCAACACCCATGAAGCATGGGTGACGTATGGGCGGGGATGCCACGCGCATGTGGACCTCGGCCGCCCCGGCGTCCCGCAGCAGCTTCACAATAGCAGGGCTCGTCGTGCCGCGGACGATCGAGTCATCCACCATGATAATCCGCTTGCCGCGCCCCTGGAGATCCGGCAGCGGATTGAATTTGAGTGCAACGCCTCTCCGACGCAGGCGCTCGTCAGGCTGGATGAAGGTGCGCCCGATGTAGCGGTTCTTGATCAATGCCTCGCCAAAAGGGATGCTGGCCTGATGAGCGTAGCCAATGGCGTGCGCCGTGGCCGAATCGGGCACGCCGATGACCATATCGGCGTCCACGGGATGCTCGCGGGCGAGCTGCTCTCCCAGGCGACGGCGTACCTGATGGATGGAGCGGCCTTCTAGCAACGAATCCGGCCGGGCGAAGTAGATGTATTCGAAGATGCAGAGGGAGCGCTGCTTGGGCTTCACGCCCCGCCAGGAGGTGAGGCCGTCCTCATCAAGGCGCACAATCTCCCCCGGCTCCACCTCGCGGATATCCTTGGCACCAACGGTCGTCAGGGCGCACGACTCGGAGGCAATGACCCATCCGTCGCCGTCCAGCCGGCCTACGCTCAGGGGGCGAAACCCCCAGGGATCTCGCACTCCATAGATCGCCCGTTGTGTGAGGATGGTGAGGCAGTACGCCCCCTCGGCCAGTTCCAAGAAGCCCTCTATCCGCTCCCCCCAGGAGTCCCCGGGTGCACCGGCAAGGAGCTGCGTCACCACTTCTGTATCCGAGGAAGATATCAACCCGACACCCCTGTAGAGCAGTTCTCGCCTCAGGACGGCGGCATTCGTCAGGTTGCCATTGTGGGCTATCCCTAGCGGCCCGAGAGCCGTCTCTATGAGATAGGGTTGTGCGTTTCGCACTTTGGGCGCGCCGGTGGTGGAGTAGCGATTGTGCCCTATAGCCATGTGCCCACCCAGATCCCGCAGATTGTCCTCGTCGAAGACGTGCGAGACGAGACCGTTGGCCTTGTGAATATGCGCGGTCTTGCCGTCGCAAGACGCGATACCCGCGCTCTCCTGTCCCCGATGCTGGAGGGCGTACAGCCCGAAGAAGGTCAGGCGCGCCACGTTGGCACCCGGCGCGAAGACGCCGAACACCCCGCAGGACTCTCCCAACTTGTCGCCGGATCGAAAAAGGGGCTCCTCAGGCACGGGCAGCTTCGTCGGCGTCGATAAGACGCTGGACGTGCTCTTCCTTCACCGTTGCGACCCGGCGGCGCACCTGAGGGTTGCTCAGGCCGAGGATCTTCGCCGCGAGAAGCGCTGCGTTCTCTGGCTCGAGCACGACTGCTGGTCCTATGCCTGACGGCATACGCAAGGACGACAGGAGATCGGAGCCGGAAAATGTGCCCGAGTACGGCGGGCAGGCAATCACTGGTGCGCTGACCTGTCCGTCGACCAGGCCGCTCAGAGCATTGCTTCGCCCGGCCACCGTGATGTAGACTTTGGGTGCAGCGTCAGCCTCGTACTCCTCCAATATCGAGAGTACGCGGTGCGGTACCTTATGCGCCGATGCAACGCGCTTCTCCCAGGGGATCCGAAAGCGATCCAATGCTGTGGAGATCCGGTCGCAGAATTCGGCGTCGCTGGGCGATCCCATGATAATGACAACTAGCATGCAGCATTCTCCCTCGCTGATCGAGCGGTCGAGTGCGTCAGGACGTTGGATCCATCCGCGCCATACGTCTTCATGGTACGAACTCCTTCAGGACCTCGACGACGCGAGATTCGGCAGGATACGTTCCTGGTGCAAAGGTCTCTCCCGTCAGTCTCTCGTACAGGGCAATGTACCGTTCGCTCATTTGCACGATCAGGTCCTCCGTCGCGTCAGGTGGCTCTCCAGTTCCACGGTACCCGCGCTCGGCATACCATATCCTCAGGAGCTCCTTATCGAAGCTCTCGGGTTCCGATCCCTCCTTCACCCGCTCCTCGTAGCTACTAGCACTCCAGAAACGGCTGCTATCGGGGGTATGCACCTCGTCAATCAGCATGATGGTACCGTCGGGCGCGCGACCAAACTCGTACTTGGTGTCAACGAGGATCAGATCTCCCTCGCGAGCGATCCGCTGACCGCGCTCGAATATGGCTAGCGCGGCCGCCTGGACGCGGTCCCAGGTTTTCGCGTCGAGCAGTCCTCGCTCCACCACCTCCGCACACGTGAGGCGCTCGTCGTGCTCGCCTGCACGTCCCTTGGTCGTCGGGGTGATGATGGGCGCCGGCAGCTGTTCGTTCTTCTCCATACCGTCGGGAAAGTCGTACCCATAGATCTCTCGCTCCCCCTGCGCATACCGGTACCAGAGAGCTGTCTTGGTCACACCGGTGATGAAGCCGCGGACGACGACCTCTACCGGCAGAGCCTCGCACTTCCTCACGGCGCTGACGTTGGGATCCGGAACGCCGAGAAGGTGGTTGGGGATAATGTCCAGCGTGTTCTCGAACCAGAAGGCACTGAGCTGATTGAGCACCTGGCCCTTGAAGGGGACCAGGGTCAACACGCGGTCGAAGGCGGAGAGGCGATCGGTTGTCACGATGAGCCAGCGGTCGTCAGGTAGTGAGAACAGATCACGTACCTTGCCCCGCGTCGAAGTGTAGGGCCAGTCAAGGGTAACTGTTTCGAGTGCCTGTGGTACGTACTGCCGGAGTGAGTCTTGGTCCATCAGGTGATCCTCCTTGTGTGGGATGCCGCTATGTGGTAGTGCCTGGGAGCCACGCTTGTCAGAGTCTCCCGGCGTACTCTATGCCGGCTTCAAAGAGCGCCAGGCCTGAGCCGCCTGTCCGCCCGCGCGTCCATCCGGGACGCTGCCACGGTACGATGTGATTCTCCGGGTGGGGCATCAGTCCGAGGACATTCCCCTTCTCATTACAGATGCCGGCTATGTCGGCCACGGACCCGTTGGGGTTCGCGGGATAGCCCCCCGAGCCCGCGCGTGGCGCGTCGTCGGAACCTCTTCCCTCGCAGGCGTAGGTGAGGGCGATCTGCCCGCGGGACCGCAAGCGGCGCAGGACCCCCTCGTCGGGGACGAAGCGCCCTTCGCCGTGGGCGACGGGGCACGTGATGTCACCTGTGCCTGGACGGCTCACGCCGCGAGTGAAGACGCAGACACTGTCCGGGTGTGCCTTGAGCCAGACCCAGCGGCATTCAAACCGATTGGACGCGTTCCGTGCCAATGTAGCTTCCACGTCTGTCCTTTGTGATTCCCGCAAGTCACCGGTTGAAGGACCGGGGAGCCAGCCGCTCTTGACCAGGGCCTGGAAGCCGTTGCAGATCCCCAGCACCGGCTTGTCCGATTCGATGAATCGGGCGAGTTCATCCTCGAAGAGCCAGCGGAGGTCTGAGGCGAGAAGCCGCCCGGCCCCGAGGGCGTCACCATACGAGAAGCCCCCGGGCAAGATGAGCATCTGGAAATCGCGCAGCCGTGCCGGGCGTTCTCGCAGGGCATTGACGTGGAGGATGATCGGTTCTGCTCCGGCCTTCTCCACGGCGAGCGCGGCGTCGCGGTCACGGTTTGTGCCAGTTGCGTGAGCGATCAAGACCTGGATCATAGGCGGTTGTCTCTCTGGCGTGAGAGAGCCAGCCATCCGCTCGAGACCGTGGCAGCGGCCAGGAGCAGCTTCAGCAGATCGCCCGGGATGAAGCCGATGAGACCAAGTCTCAGCGCCGCTCTGGTGCCAGTGAAGCTTGCAAGCCACGGCAACCCGACGGCATACACGCACAGGTTCCCTACTACCATGGCCGCGGCAGCTGTCGTGAATCGGCGACTCCAACCCCGTTCACTCAACCAGCCGACCACGAGAGCGGCGACGACAAAGCCGACCAGGTATCCACCCGTAGGGCCCATCATTCTGGCTAGGCCTGTTGTTCCCCCGGCAAAGACCGGCAAGCCGATGAGGCCGTGACCTAGATAGATCGCCACACTCAAGGGCCCCTGTCGGCTGCCCAGCAGCGCCCCCACTAGCAGGACACCCAACGTCTGGCCCGTGATTGGAACCGGGCCGATAGGAATACGTACCTGGGCAAGCACAGCAATGAGCCAGCTCCCGAGCATAATGAGTCGCCAATCGACCCCCGCGCGAGAATCGGGTCGTGGCCAGACAGCTTCGACAGGAAAGGGGCAGTCACAGGCATCAGTATGCATCTTGAACCTCACGTTCGCTCTCCTCGACAGAAGCTACGGACAAGCCTCTGCACTGGACAGACTACCACGGTGCCACCTCCGGAGCCGTGTACACGCAGCATACCGTCTGCCGTCACTGATCCCAGTCGAGCCACCGGCCGTGCTGCCAGCATCTGCTCGAAGGCGGAACTGTTCTCGGGATGAACCTCGACGAGGAATCGAGCGCTGCTTTCTGAGAACAATGCAGAGACATCCGATGCAACACTGGCACTCCGGGGGAGGCTGGTCAGATCCAACTCGACGCCCAGGCGTCCCGCAACCGACATTTCCGCTGCCGCCACGCCAAGCCCGCCCTCGGAGAGATCGTGGCAAGCGCGCACCAATCCGGCGCTGATGGCGCGATGGACGGCTCGCAGTGTGTCGACCCCGTCGGGCACGGGTGCTGGGACGCTGGCGTTCTTAGCACCGTACAGTCGGGAATAGAGCGAGCCACCCAGCTCGTCCCGCGTCTCTCCAATGATGTATAGCCAGTCCCCGGGCTGCTTCAGGTCCATCGTGACTGCCTTGCGTACGTCCGACACGATGCTCAACGACGACACGAGCAGCGTGGGCGGGATCGTCTGTTTGTCGCCGTGGGGATCAGTGTACTCGTTATTGAGGCTATCCTTGCCGGAGACAAAGGGTGTCCCATAGGCCAGGGCCGCGTCGTGGCAGCCCTGGGCGGCCCGCACCAGGGACCCCAAGCGATCGGGCAGGCTTGGATTCCCCCAACAGAAGTTGTCGAGAAGGGCGGTGTGATCGGGGTCTCCCCCGACGGCAACCACGTTTCGTAGTGCCTCATCCACGACAGCCCACGCCATCGCGTAGGGATCGAGTTGTCCATAGTACGGGTTGATTCCACACCCCAGGGCGAAGCCTCGCCATCCTTCCGTCTCCCATGGACTAAGCACCGCCGCATCCGACGGGCCGTCGTTCCGCGCCCCGACGAGCGGTTTGACGACTGTAGCGCCCTGGACCTCGTGATCGTAGCGTCGGATGACGTCCTCCTTACTTGCCACATCGGGATCCTCCAGCAAGCGCAGTAGGACACTGCTCAAATCAACGCCGGGTGGCCTTGAGGTCTCTCGGACCGGTGGGGGCGTCCACTCCGCGACCATCGTCGTCCTGGGCCATCCATCGTGCAGAAACTCCATATCCAGCTCCGCCACCGTCTTTCCGTCGTAGCGCACCCGCAACTGGCGGTCTCCCGTGAAGCGACCGATGACGGTCACTTCGACATCGAACTCCTGACAGATTTCGCGTAGACGCGGAAGGTGGTTCGATGGGACGGCCAGCACCATGCGCTCTTGCGCTTCAGAAAGCCAAATCTCCCACGGGCGCAGGCCTGCGTACTTGAGGGGAATGTTGCTCAACTCTACCTCAACGCCCACACCTTCTCCCATCTCGCCAGCGGCAGAAGAGAAACCCCCTGCACCACAGTCCGTGATAGCGTTGTACAGCTTTTCATCGCGGGCCCGTAGTACGGCCTCCATCATCGCCTTCTCCGTGATGGGGTCGCCGATCTGTACCACGCTCCCGACCGTCTGTCCGGTCTGATGGCTCAACTCGGCGGAGGAGAAGGTCGCACCGTGCAGACCATCGCGGCCGGTCCGCCCGCCCAGGGCCACGCACAGATCGCCGGCCCGGGTATCACGAGGATGCTGGCCCCTGCGCGCCAGCCCGACGCACCCACAGTAGATGAGAGGGTTGGCGACGTAGCCGGCGTCGTAGAGGATGGCGCCGGAAACCGTCGGGATTCCCATCTTGTTGCCGTAGTCCTCAATGCCGGCTATCACCCCTTGTGCTATCCGATGTGGATGCAGAACGCCGTCGGGGAGTGATGCCCTGTCCATATCCGGCGGGGCGAAACAGAGCACATCAGTGTTGGCGATGGGTCGGCCTGAGACACCCATGATGTCCCGGATGACGCCGCCGATACCCGTGTTGGCGCCGCCGAATGGCTCGAGGGCGGAGGGATGATTGTGCGTCTCGACCTTGAAGGAGAGCACGTACTCGTCGTCGAAATCGATGATCCCGGCATTGTCCACGAAGGCTGAACGGACCCAGGGCCGATCGAGTTGCTTCGTAGCCCCCTGGATGTACGTACGCAACAGACCGTCGATCGTCTCACTCCTCCCTTTTCGAGCGGGCACACCATCAAGAAGAACACGTTCGATGCCGCCACGATGCGCATATTCTATGTGTGCTTTGAACGTCTTGTGCTGGCAGTGCTCAGACCACGTCTGGGCCAGCGTCTCCAGCTCGACGTCCGTGGGATCACGGCCCAGCTCCTGGAATCTTTCCCGAATGACCTGCATCTCCGCGAGTGAGAGAGATAAGACGCGTTCCTCACTGATGCGTGCCAGCATATCATCGCTGGCCTCGCAGATAGGGATGACGTCCACCTCATCGGAGGGGTCAGCCTGGGGCAGGAAGCTCGGGGGCAGAGGACCCAGCGCATAGGTCTGAATCACGTCGTTGCACAGGATCTCCTGCGCGATCCTGCGGAGATCAGAGGTGGAGAGATGTCCCGCGAAGGTGTAGCGCGTGCCGGTGGCGACAGCGTCAACGGATCCAATCTTCAGCATCTGAGCGCGGCAGAGGAAGTGATCCGCCACCGGATCCGTGACGCCCGGGTGATACCCAACTTCGACGGCAAGCTCATCCCCTAGGGCTGTTGCCCGCGCCTCGTTGACGGTGTGCATCGTCGGCCCGGACCAGCACTTGTGGCCCTCTACGACAGGATCGACAAGCAATGCCCGTGCAAGGTGGTCGGTTTCAGCCGCTGAGAGCCGGCCGCGAATGAAGGTCAGGTCACTGACTCGAACCGAGTCAACGCTGTCGATGCCGAGCTGAACGATCTCAGCGCTCAGGTCCGCCTCTCGCCCGTTGGGCTGACGTGTCCGCCAGAAAACCTCAATGCAGTGGTGCGTGGGTTTCATACTCAATGACTTCCCTTGAAAGCGACCATCGTCCAAGTGGTCGCGGTCTGATACTAGCATCGGCGGCTATTGTAAACGACCTTGTTGAGGGCACAAGTGTCCGCTGTGCGGCGGCGAGTTGGCTGTGCTGCTCCTCACGGCTTCAGAAGCCGCATCCACTGTGGGATGGACAAGGGTATGCCATCGTTGTGCACGCCGCGAACCTGCTCTACATACGAACCATGAATCTAGAACCATCAACAGCGAGCATCAGGGTTCTTGGGATGGACGATGCTTGTCCTGGTCAGGAACCCCCTAGCCGAGTTTTCGCACGCTTCCGATCACCGCAGGGCTTGGGAGGACCGAGTCTCATCGTGAAGTGCCATGGCGTATGCGCTACCAAGGCCGACCTGGCCCGGCGCGCCGGCCGCCATGGTCCGGATCGGATACCAACACCTTGGTTCGGCCAGACGGTGCGTGTTCGTAACGCGGCGGCTGGAGTCGAGCGCGTTCGGTGGGGCGGTGAGTCCACCAGCCGGATGCTGAGCAGCAGCGGACCACTGGCTAACGGCGTCCATCTGGTCACTGCAGGCCGGGTGAGTGGCTCAGATTGATACCGTGCCTTGCCCTTCACGCAATGCCGCTTTGCGCATCCTCGCCACAAACCTGCGGACCTCTTGAACACCGCCGTCTCGTGCAGCCCGGCGCATCAGGGCGCTGCCCACGATAACCCCATCTGCCAGCGCCGCGACCTGGGCGACCTGATCGGGCCGAGAGATGCCGAAACCTACCGCCAGCGGCTTGTTGGTCATCATCCTCACTCGCTGGACGAAACTGGCCAGGTCTTCCGGCAGCCTGTCGCGGGTGCCCGTGACACCGTTGACGGACACCAGGTAGACGAAGCCCTGTGATTCCCTGGTGACCAGGCGAATGCGATGGCCCGGGCTAGCCGGGGACAGCAGATAGATCTGCGCCAGACCTTGCTCCTGGCAGGCCGCCACAAGACACTCGCCCTCACCAGGCGGTAGATCCGGGACAATCAGCCCATCCACGCCAACCCGGCGACACGCCTGGGAGAAGGCTTCCTCTCCGTAGGACAGGATGGGGTTGTAATACCCCATGAAGAGGAAGGGCGTTGTGACGCCGCGTTTCCTGAGCATCTCGGCCATCTTTAGACATCGCTTCACCGTCACGCCCTGACTCAGAGCCAGCTGCGTGGTCCGCTGGATGGTCGGGCCGTCGGCGAGTGGATCGGAGAAGGGAAGCCCGAGCTCCAGGAGGTCGGCCCCACCCTCCACGGCCGCCTCCACAAGGGCGAGCGAGCGCTCTGGCGTGGGATAGCCCAGCGTGAGGTAGGGCATCACCGCCGCCCGATGCTCGGCGCGGGTGCGCTCAAAGATGGCGCTGACGCGATGGCAGCCGTTAAGCTCGTTCATAGGCCGAGTTCCCTCCTGGCTTGTGCCACGTTATCTAGATCCTTGTCGCCCCGCCCGGAGAGATTCACCAGGATCATGTGGCCAGCGACGCCCGCCCGCGCTCTCTTCACCGCTTCGGCCACGGCGTGCGCCGACTCCAGGGCAGGGATGATCCCCTCCAGCCGGCAGAGGAGATCGAAGGCGTGCAGGGCTTCCTTGTCCGTCGCGTAGGTGTAAGTTGCGCGTCCCAGCTCGCGCAAGTAGCTGTGCTCCGGTCCAACGGCGGGATAGTCGAGGCCCGCAGAGATTGAATGAGTGCTCAAGATCTGCCCGTCGTCATCTTGCAGCACAAACGTACGCGTCCCGTGGAGCACGCCGATTCGGCCCCTCGCCGGGTCGCAGAAGCGCGCAGCGTGGCACCCCCCCGGGATGCCGGAGCCCCCAGCTTCGACGCCAATCATTGCGACCTCATCGTCACGGAAAGCATGGAAGAGTCCGATGGCGTTGGATCCCCCTCCCACACAGGCGACTAGCGTATCCGGCAGGCTGCCTGTTTGCTCCAGGATCTGGGCCCGGGCCTCCCGCCCGATGACGGACTGGAAGTCACGCACCATCACTGGATACGGGTGCGGGCCCAGGGCGGATCCCAGCAGGTAGTGGGTGTCGCCGACGTTCGTGACCCAGTCGCGGATGGCCTCGTTGATAGCATCCTTGAGTGTTCGGCTGCCGGCGTCTACGGGCCGAACCTCAGCGCCCAGAAGGCGCATGCGGCCCACGTTGGGCGCTTGGCGCGCCATATCCGCGGTGCCCATGTAGACGACGCAGTCCATGCCCAATAGGGCCGCGGCGGTTGCTGTCGCGACGCCGTGCTGACCGGCGCCCGTCTCGGCCACCAGGCGCCGCTTCCCCATTTGCCGTGCCAGCAGGGCCTGGCCCAGGGTGTTGTTGATCTTGTGGGCGCCGGTGTGGGCCAGATCCTCCCGCTTCAGCCAGATCTCCGCACCGCCACAGTGCTCCGTAAGCCGGCCGGCCAGCGTGAGCGGGGTGGGGCGCCCTACGTACTGCTGAAGCAGATCGTGTAGCTGGCGCTGGAATCGCGCATCGGCCCCGGCCTCGTCATAAGCCCTCTCTAGCTGCCGTAGTGCCGGTACCAGCGTCTCGGGCACGAATCTTCCTCCGTAAGGCCCGAAGTAGCCTCTATCATCGGGAAGGCTTCGCATGCTTTGTCGTTCAAAAAACTCAGCTTCTAGCATCGCGTGCACCCTCGTCCTCCTTGGAACTGGCGTATCGATAGTGCTCTCAGTCGAATCAAATGCCCTCGTGGCTGGGCAGGGCAGGGCTCATCAGTCCTCCCCGGTCCGCTCTTCTTTGGCCGCGGCGATGAACTGCCGCACTTTATCGTGGTCCTTGAGGCCCGGAGACGCCTCGACGCCGCTGGCCGTGTCCACGCCCCAGGGGTGCACTGCCCGAACCGCCTCGGCCACGTTGTCCGGATTCAGTCCTCCGGCGAGTAGGACCGGGCGGTGGATCTTTGCCTTCACAGCCAGCGACCAGTTGAAGGTTCTCCCGGTGCCGCCGTGTCGGTCTGGCACGTATGCGTCGAGAAGAAAAGCTGTCGGATGGTACTGGTCCATAGCCGTCAGAGAGCCACTATTGCGCACCCGGAACGCTTTCAGTACCCGTAATCCCTCATCCATAAACGTCTCCACCATCTCAGGTGGCTCTTTCCCATGGAGCTGGACTCCATCCAGCCCGCAAGCGTCTACCGTCCGCCGGACGACGTCGGGCTCCTCATCGACAAAGACGCCCACGGTCCAGATAGTGCGTGATGCCCGGTGCACCTGTTCGATAACCCGGCGAGCCCGGGCGGGGGTTACGGAACGAGGACTGGGGGGATAGAAGATGAAGCCCAGCATGTCCGCGCCGGCCTCTACGGTGACCATTGCATCATCGCAGTCGGTGATACCGCATATCTTGACCCGGGTCACGCTGACCCTGCCCCTGCCAGCTCGCGTACCTTGGCCGCCCGGTCCTCGGCTGTGACCAGTGCTTGGCCAACCAGCACGGCGTCGGCGCGCACCGCCGCGAGGCGGCGCACGTCCTCAGCGGTGCGCACGCCGCTCTCCGCCACGGTCACCACGCCGTCCGGCACCAGGGATCGCAAGCGACCAAAGCCGTCCAAGTCGACGGTGAAGTCGTGGAGGTCTCGATTATTGATGCCCACCACGCTGGGCTCCAGCGGCAACACGCGCTCCAGTTCTTCCCGGTTGTGCACCTCCACCAGGGCTGTCATCGCCAGCTCGCGAGTCAAAGACAGTAGTTCCTTCAAAGACTCGTTCGAGAGCACGGCCGCAATGAGCAGAAGAGCGTCGGCACCAAAGGCGTAGGCCTCGTGCACCTGGTAGGCATCAAAGATGAAGTCCTTGCGCAAGAGCGGGATATCGGCGTCTAGCCCGTGCCAGATGAGGATCAGATCATCCAGGCTGCCCAGGAAGAAGGGGATGTCGGTGAGCACTGAGATAGCCACGGCACCGTTGCTGGCGTAGGTGCGAGCCAGACCAAGGGGGTTGAAGTCATCGCAGAGTATACCCTTGGATGGAGAGGCACGTTTAACCTCGGCGATAAGACCGACCCCCTCACGGCGTAGAGCCCCGGCGAAATCCAGCGGGGCGGGGCGATCGCGGCCCATCGCGATCACATCGTCCAGCGGTACCGCTTCACGCCGCTCGGCCAGGTCACGGCGCTTATGTGTTATAATTTCGTCCAGGATCATAGCGCGCCGTCTCCATTGTTGGTGAAAGCGATCAGCCTGTCGAGCTTGGCTCTGGCGGCACCGGAATCGATGCTCTCGGCGGCGGCGCTCAAGCCGTCGTGTAGATCGCAGGCGCAGCCGCCGACCACGAGTGCAGCTGATGCGTTGAGCAGCACCACGTCCCGGCGTGGGCCCGGTTGACCCGAGAGCACGTCCCGGGCGATTGCGGCGTTTCGCTCAGGATTGCCTCCTCTGAGATCCGAGAGCCTGGCTCGAGGAAGACCCAGATCCTGTGGGTTGAGGCTGAAGCTCTCCACACCGTCGTCCCGCAGTTGCGTCACGTGGTTGGTGCCAAGGGTTGAGAGCTCATCGAGCCCGCCGGCCCCGTGCACGACAAAGGCCGCCCGACTGCCCAGGGATCCGAGGACGCGGGCCAGCAGCTCCGTGAGCCCGGCGTCGTAGACGCCCAGGACCTGCGCCTGGGCTCGAGCCGGGTTGGTGAGCGGCCCGAGGAGGTTGAAGACCGTGCGGACGCCCATTTCTCGGCGCGGGCCGATGGCGTGCTTCATCGCCGGGTGCAAACTGGGCGCGTAGAGGAAACCGATCCCCACTTGGTCGATGCTCGCGGCGACAGACGCCGGGGACAGGTCCAGGTTGACCCCCAGGGCCTCCAGCACGTCTGCGCTGCCGCACTTACTGGAGACGGATCGATTACCGTGCTTCGCCACTGCCAGCCCAGCTCCTGCGACGACGAAGGCAGCAATCGTCGATATATTGAACGTACCCGCACCGTCACCTCCGGTGCCGCAGGTGTCAATCGTGAACGTGCGATCCGGCACGATTGACACGGCATTGTGGCGCATCGAGCGGGCGAATCCTGTCACTTCCGCTACCGTCTCTCCCTTCGATCGCAGCGCGATGAGAAACCCACCAATTTGCGCCGGCGTCGCCTCGCCCCGCATGATCTGCTCCATCACCGTCTCAGCCTCGGACTCCGTGAGGTGTCTCTTGTCCAGGGTGTGTGCGATCGCTTGCTTGATCTTCACCTTTGCCCCCTTTGAGTAGTCGTGTTCGATCGGCCCGCTGCCTTCAGGTCAGGCCGAGAGACACGGGCTGGGCGGGGATCCGCTCTCATTGCCAGGAAGTTCGCCAACAGACGCTTTCCTTCGGTGGTTAGGAGCGACTCGGGATGAAACTGGACGCCGAAGATGGGCAACGTCAGGTGGCGCAACCCCATCAGTTCCTCCTCTTCCGTGAAGGCAGTCCGCTGCAACAGCTCTGGGAGGGGTTCCTCTACGACCAGGGAATGATACCGAGTCGCCTCAAAAGGCACGGGCAAGCCCGCGTACAACCGGTCCCCATCGTGGTGTATAAGCGAGGTCTTGCCGTGCATCAAGCGGGTAGCGCGGACGACGCGACCGCCGAAGACCTCACCGATGCATTGATGCCCAAGACAGACGCCCAGGATGGGATGAGTCTCCCCCATTTGTCGGATCACGTCCTTCGAGATCCCAGCTTCCGCCGGCCTACCGGGCCCTGGAGAAATGACGACGTGACTGAGGGCCATGGCTCTCAGTTCCGCGACGGACACAGCGTCGTTGCGGAAAACACGCACCTCGGCGCCCAGCTCTCCCAGGTGCTGCACGAGATTGTACGTGAAGCTATCGTAGTTATCGATGACGGCGATCATACCCGCATCTCCTTCTCTGCTTGCTCGGCCGCGGTCACGGCCTCCAGCAAAGCTTGTGCCTTGCTCAATGTCTCGTGGTACTCCCGGGTCGGATCCGAATCGGCTACGATGCCGGCCCCGGCTTGCACGTGCGCCACACCGTCCTGCATCACAATGGTCCGGATGGTGATGCACGTGTCCATCGTCCCGGAGTAGCCGAAGTAGCCGACTGCCCCCGCATAGGGACCCCGCCGCTCTTGTTCTAGCTCGGCGATAATCTCCATGGCGCGGATCTTCGGCGCGCCTGACACGGTTCCGGCAGGGAAGGCGGCCGCCATCAGATCATAAGCGTCAAACTCCGGCCGCAGCTCTCCCTGGACCGCGGAGACAATATGCATGACGTGAGAGTAGCGCTCGACTACCATCTTCTCTGGCACGTGGACGCTCCCGTAGCGGCACACCCGCCCCAGGTCGTTCCGGCCCAGATCGACCAGCATGACGTGTTCGGCGCGCTCCTTGGGGTCTGACATAAGCTCTTCAGCGAGGGTTTGATCCTGGCCCGGATTGGCTCCCCGGGGTCGGGTACCGGCGATCGGACGCACTTCGGCTTGTCGGCCCTCCAGGCGTACTAGCATCTCGGGTGACGCGCCAATCAGATGCAGGTCGCCGGGGAGCTCCAGATAGAACATGTAGGGCGATGGATTCATCATGCGCAGTGCCCGGTAGATGGAGAAGGGCTGCGCGTCAGTGCGGCGAGAGAGACGCTGGGAGAGCACGCATTGAAAGATGTCGCCGGCCGTGATGTGGGACTTGATTCGCCGGACTGCTGCCTCGAAGTCGGGTTGCTGGACGTTCGACTGCCAAGTGCCGCCCGCGTCGTTGGCCCGGTCCAAGATGCCCGGCGGCTGAGCAATCGGACCGCCCAGACGAGAGATGACGGCCTCGATCCTGTCGACAGCCTCCGCGTAGGCGGCCTGGGCGTGGCCCTGGATGTGTGCGTTCGCCACCACCAGCAGTTGGCGCTTGACGTGATCGAAGATCACGACGGTGTCCGCCAGCATAAGAACTGCGTCTGGCAGGCCGAGGCCTGGCTCCGGTGCGACCGGCATCCTGTCGTAGAACTGCGCTGTTTCGTATCCCAGGTACCCGACTAGACCGCCAAAGAAACGCGGCAGAGGACCGACACCGACTGGTCGATACTGGCTCATGATGTGCCTTGCTGCGTCCAGTGGATTGGCGGAGCCGTCCAAGGGTCGCGCTGAGCCGTTCTTCTTCATCGAGAGCGTTTCATCTTGGGCCGTGAGAATCTCAAAGGCACCGATACCGGGCGTGCTGACGCCGACAAACGAATACCGCCCTACCTGCTCTCCCTTGTCCACGCTCTCGAGGAGGAAACTGGGGCCTTCTCCGCGCAGTTTGAGATAGACGGAGACGGGGGTCTCCAGATCAGCGGGCATCTCCCGCCAGATCGGGACCAGATTCCCCTCTTCAGCCAAGGCCTTCACATCGGACAGCGTCGGATGGTACATTGCCGCCTCCTCTACCTAGCACTCCCAAAACACGAAAAAGCCCGTCCCAAAAAGGGACGGGCTACAAGCCGTGGTGCCACCCTTCTGACCCTCCCGCGAATAGCGGGGAAGAGCCGGAGGCCAAGAACAGAAAACCGCCGTGAGAGCATTCCTCTCCGGCGGTCATCAGCCAGCCTCACACTCAAGCAGGTACGGGACCCCCAGAGGATCCGATACCCTCACCCGCTAACGGGGGTGAACCGGCTCAGGCTACTAACGCACCTGCGTGCAATTTCGCCCTGCGACTCACGAGGCCATTCAGCATCCACATCGGAGATCGGGCTTCCACCTCCCCCGACTCTCTGGACTCCTATTTGGAGGCCTACTCCTCTCGGTCGTCGTCTTTGAGACACTATTCAGTTGAGGCGATCGTACCATGCTCGGCTTACCTTGTCAAATCGCTGCCGCGCTGTGCGTGCGCATGGCCTGTGGGGTAGGTACGGGCACGATCTGTTCCACGCATTCCGCACGACGGCCCTCCGTCGCTGCATGCCATTCTCCCTCTCTTGATCCATCTCAATTGGCTCGGATAGAACGTCCCGCGCTGACCGAACCCCGCCAGGCATAGGACGCATCAAGCCGCGGCGGCGTGCCGGGCCAAACTGGGGGACGGGGCGATGGCCCATCCGTTGGGTGCGGCGATCAAGCCGGGGTTGCTCCTCCTTGCACGTACTGGCCGGCGGGTGTAGGATGACGGCTCAGTGCCGGCCTGAAGCCGGATCGGTCCCTGACGACGGAGAGTCGCCGGGTCAACGTGAGGCGGTCAACGTACGGGAGAGCGACAGGCAACGCTATGAGACAGATTCTGGAACGGTTCGGGCCGGTGGGGGCCTCCATCCTGATTATCGTCGTCATTGCTATCCTTCGTGAGCGTTCACGGGCGGCCGCTGCCATCACGGCCACGATGCCGCTGAACGTGACCCTGGCCCTCTGGCTGGTCTTTAGTGCCGACGGCACTACCCGGGAGGACGTAGTCGGATTCGTCAGATCGATGGCCTTTGGGGTCTTCGCCACGTTCTGCTGGCTCGTGGTGGTCTGGGCAGGGGCCAGGGCCGGATTGAGGTTGGGGTGGTTGCTCGTAGCGGGGTACGGCACCTGGGCGTTGCTCCTGGGCGTCGCGCTTCTGATTCAGTCTTTGACCGGAGGAGCGGCCATCTTCCCGTTCTAGACGTTGGGTGGCTGCTGCTTCACCAGGCGGGCAGCGCGGGGACGGACCCACGGGTCGACACTCCCCTTGCCTGCATCCAGGACAGCAGCGAGCCCCATGCGACAGGGCCTTCTCCCACATCCAGCCGTGCGAGGCGATGATTGCGCTGCTGGGGCGCGACGGTATAATATTAAGGTACATCTCGGCGGGCGGGAGTTTCCCGCGCTGGACCTCTCCCAATTCGGCGGTACGCGCCGGTTGACCGTCGGCCTATGACACGAAGCGAGCCAGGGAGGGAGAGGATGCCACTGAGACCAGGCCAGATGGACCGGGTGCAGGCTTGGATGGAGGAGAAGGACATCGACACGGCGTGCCCGGCCTGCGGGAGCACGATCTGGGTGATGAGTGAGATCGTTGCGCGTCGAGTGTGAGAACGAGTGCGTGGGCCCGAGGCCGGGCTGCAGGTACCGGTGGTGCACATGATGTGCGACAAGTGTGGGTATGGGCGGCTCTTCTCGGCCGCGAAGATGGAGGTCTTGTAGGAGGAGTGGGAGGGACGTGTCGAACGGGCGATACGCCTTGGGTCTGGACGCATCGCTCCACTCCTGCTCGGCCGGTGCTGGATCTGCATCGGGCGCCAGTACCGGTTTTTCGGGGCAGACTATTGTCAGGCGTGCCGATTGTGCTATAATGATGCACAGTAATGGGGCGTGGCCAAGCGGTAAGGCACGGGATTTTGGATCCCGCGATCGTAGGTTCGAATCCTACCGCCCCATTCTCCCCTGTTGGTCGATCATCGAATCGTATCGAATGACGCGTCTGCCGGGCCGTGGCATGCCGCGGCCCTTTTTCTTTCCTTGGCCCGGCATGCTGAAGAAGCCTTCCGGGCTCTCCGCACGGGGGGCGTAGGTCGGGCTTCCCTCTGAGTTCCCGCGTTCGGTGTGGAGGGGGCAATCGTCCCGCCCATCGTGGGTTACAGCCTAGGAGGTCTATGTGCGCGTTGCTGTAGTGATTCTAGCGGCCGGCGAGGGCACCCGCATGAGGTCCGATCTACCGAAGGTGCTCCATCCGCTGGGCGGACGTCCCCTGGTGGTTCACGCCGTGGAGACGGCCCGTACGCTGTCCGATCAACCCCCAGTGCTCGTCGTCGGCCACGGCAGGGAGGCCGTCGAAGAGACCGTGGGCGAGGGTGTCACGACGGTTGAGCAGACCGAACAGCTCGGGACGGGGCACGCGGTGCTTCAAGCACGCGGGGTGCTGCGGGGCCGCGCGGACATGGTGTTGGTCTCCTACGCCGACATGCCGCTTCTCACGGCCGAGACGCTGGGCCGGCTTGTGCAGCGGCAGCGCGAGAATCGTGGGCCGATCACGATGCTCTCCCTGATCCAGGACAATCCTCGAGGTTTCGGCCGGGTGGTGCGCGACGAGGAAGGTGGCGTTGCCGCCATCGTCGAGGAGGCCGTGGCTACGCCGGAGGAGCTGGTCATCCGCGAGCTCAATGCTGGCGTCTACTGCTTCGACGGGCCTTGGCTCTGGGATCACATCGACCAGATTCCCCTCAGTCTGCCCAAGGAGGAGTACTACCTTACCGATCTGGTCGGGATGGCAGTCCAAGAGGGGCTGAAGGTAGAGGCAGTGGCAAGTCGAGATGCTGACGAACTGCTGGGCATCAACAACCGCGTGCATCTGTCGGAGGCCGAGCGGGTCCTGCGGAGGCGCATCAACGAACACTGGATGCTCTCGGGGGTGACGATGATCGATCCAGGCAACACGTACGTCGGCCCGGACGTCACGCTGGGACGAGACACGACCCTGTACCCCCAGACGCATCTGCGCGGCGAAACCACGGTCGGCGCGGGCTGTGTCATCGGCCCGAACACCGTGATCGAGGATTCCACGATCGGGGACGGTTGCAGGGTCACGTTGTCGGTGGTGGAGGAGGCGGTTATGGAGAGCGGCTCCGATGTCGGCCCCTTCGGCCATCTCCGGCGGGGAGCGCGGCTCTGCGAGGGGGCTCACGTGGGTAACTTTGGAGAACTCAAGCAGTCGACCCTTGGCCCTGGCGCCAAGATGGGCCATTTCAGTTACCTTGGTGACGCCCAGGTGGGGGCCGGTGCCAACGTCGGCGCAGGGACGATCACGTGCAACTATGACGGAACACGGAAGCACCCCACCGTTATCGAGGAGGGGGCGTTCATCGGCTCCGACACGATGCTTGTGGCCCCGGTGCGGGTAGGCAAGGGGGCCAAGACCGGAGCCGGCGCAGTGGTGACGCGGGACATCCCTCCCGGTGTCGTGGCCTACGGAGTTCCGGCTCGGGTGCATGGAAAGGACGAGGAGCGACGTGACGACGAAGCCTGACGTAGATAGACAAGCGCTGATCTCGGCTGCGGCCTCGGCTCGCGAGCGGGCCTACGCACCGTACTCGGGCTACCGGGTCGGGGCTGCCTTGCTGACCAGCGCGGGTCACATCTATGAGGGATGCAACGTGGAAAACGCCGTGTATCCCCTCTCGATGTGCGCGGAAAGGTCCGCCGTTTTCAACGCGGTGTGTGCCGGCGACGAGGATCTCGTTGCGGTGGCGGTCGTCACGGAGAATGGCGGAGCGCCGTGTGGCTCTTGCCGCCAGGTGCTGCGCGAGTTCGGGGATGGGATCCTCGTCCTCATCGGCGACAAAGAAGGGAACTGGCGCGAGACCACAGTCGCCGAACTGCTGCCCGATAGCTTCAGCGCCTCGGACCTCGGATCCGGGACCTGAAACGCCAGGCGCCGGCGCGTGGGGCATACGGACGAACCAGTAGCCCATATGCAGCGAAGGAGAAGCGTTCCATGACAGGATCAAGACCTAGCTGGGTCGTCGAGGGGATGAAGATCGAGCGGCCCAATCCGGCGCGGCTCTACGACTACCTCCTGGGGGGACACCACAACTTCGCCGCGGACCGCGCGGCGGCGGAGAAATTGCTGGAGCGCCTACCCCATCTAAAGGAGGAGGCCATCATTCAGCGCGCTTTTCTGCGGCGAGCGATCAACCTGTGCACCTCGGAGGGGATCGACCAGTTCCTGGATATTGGTTCAGGGCTGCCGACGGCAGGCAACGTTCACGACCTGGCGCGGTCGACGATCCCCGATGCCCGAGTGGTCTACGTGGACGTAGACCCGGTGGTCATCGCCCACAGCTCTGAGATGCTGAAGGATGATCCCGGAGCGACGATCATCGAGGGGGACGTACGGTATCCCAACACCATCCTCGAACACCCGGGAGTCCGCGACTTGATCGACTTCGAGAGGGCAGTCTCGCTGACGATGACGTCCCTGCTCCACTTCGTGGAGGATGATGACCTGGCCTATGGCGCCACGACGACCCTGATTGACGCACTGGCCCCGGGGAGCTACGTGACGATGAGTCACGGGATGCTTCAGAAGCACACCGAGGAGTTGATCTCCGAGGCCGCCGAGGACTACAGGGCTACAGCGAACACGAGGGCTCGCTGGCGTGAAGATATCGTCAGGTTCTTCGACGGCCTGGAGATCGTGGAGCCCGGACTGGTGCGGGCCCCGCAGTGGCGTCCGGAGGGCCCGGACGATCTGATGCTGGAGAACGTCGAGATCAGCAACGTCCTGGTTGGGGTAGGGCGCAAGGGATAGGCTAGCGAACCGGTACGGAGATGGGTCAGGTGGAAGAATCTGGGTTTGCCTGCCTGCCGCGGGTTTGTGGCGCAGGTCACGAGCAAGTGACCGGTCAGCGTAGGCTGACTGCTGATCAACGGAGGACGCACTAATCGCCCGATGCCCGACGTGACCTCACCCACGCAAGACTTGCGGTCGTTTTTCGAGGAGCGCGCCCCGCTTGTGGTCGATGCGTGGTATGATGCTGTGCAGCGGAGTGCTGTGGCGTTCCGCTCCCCCGAAGAACTCCGCGCAAGGCTCTCCGAGATCTGGGCGGAGGCCACCACGTTCCTGCTGCGCGAGGGGGGGACACCCCAACAGGCTGAGGCCATCGGCGCGTCCTTCATGGCCTTGCGCGTCCGCGCTGGGGCCGTGGGGCAGATTCCCATCGCACTGGTGTCGTCGCTCCACTACGACGTGCCCAGCCACCTGAAGGACGTCATTCGGGAGCGGGTGTCAACGCTGATGGTGGGGATCACGTCCGGGCTGTACCGGGAAGGAACGCAGACACTGCTCGATGAGCAGGAGGAGATCCGGGCGGCGTACGCCCGCTCCCTCCGCCAGGCGGAGGAGCGGTTGCGGGTCGTGAATGCCGGCATTGAGAGTTCGCTCAACGCTGTCGCACTGATCGACCTGGAAGGCATGATCACCTACGTGAATGGCGCGTTTCTCAAGATGTGGGGCTTTGAGAGCGATCATCAGGTGTTGGGTCACCACATCGCCGCGTTTGGCGAATGGGAGGGTGACATCGAGACGACCCTACGCCTGCTGGCTGAGCGAGGGGGGTGGATGGGCGAAGTTGTGGCCCTGCGGGCCGACGGTTCCCGGTTCGATGTGCAGGCCTCGGTGAGCGCGGTCGCAGACAATCTGGGCCAGCCCACACAGCTGATGACTTTCTTCGTCGATGTGACCCGCCGTAAGACGATCCAAGAGGCTCTGCGCCGCCGAGCGATCCAGGCGGCTTTTTTGAACAAGATTGGCGAGGAGATCGCTGGAGAGCGGACAGCTGATGAGGTCCTCGAACGCGCCGTGCAGCTGGCCAGCGAAACGTTCGGTTTCCACCGGGTCTCGGTGCTCCTACTCGACCCCCAGGCGGAAGCACTTGAGGTGGCCGCCACCACGCAGCACGGCACCCTGCGCGAATGCGCGCGATGCGGTCGGTCGGCGAGGGACGGCGTCACCGGATGGGTGGCAGAACATAACCGGACGTTGGTGGTGGACGACGTCACCGCGGATCCGAGGTATTGGGAATGCCCGGCAGACCCCCAGGCGATGGGCTCGGAGTTGGCGGTGCCGATCAGCGGAGGTGATCACGTCATAGGCGTGCTCGACGTCCAGAGCCCGATGCGGGAGGCCTTTGGCAGCAGCGACCGCGTCGTGCTGGAGACCCTGGCTGATCAGATCGCCGTCGCCCTCGATAACGCGAAGCTGTATCAGACGCTGGAGGACGAGCTTGAGGAGCGCCGGAAGGTGGAGGAGGCCCTGCGGAAGAGCCTAAGGCGCATCGAGGCGGTGCACGAGATCGATCAGGCGATTCTGGGGGCGCGGTCGGCGGAGGAGATTGCCGAAAGTGTGGTTGACCGCCTGTACGAGTTGGTGCCATGCCAGCGAGCCAGCATTGACGTTTTCGACTGGGAGAATGACGAGATCCTGGTCCTGGCTGCCACTCAGACGACGGGGGAGGGGCAGGCAGCGCAAGGGACGCGTTTTCCCCTCACACTGCATGCCTGGTTCGCGGACTTCTGGGAACGGCGTGAGGCCGTGCTGGTCCCAGATGTGCGGGAGCTGCCACACGAATCGCCCCTGATCCGCCTACTGACGGGGGCGGGGATCAAGTCCTTCTTGACCGCTCCGATCGGGTTTCGGGATGAGCTGATGGGTATCCTTACCCTCGGATCGGATTGCATCGCTGGTTTCGAGGCCGAGGACAAGCCGATTGTGGCGGAGTTGGCCGACACGGTCAGCATTGCTATTCAGCAAGCGCGCCTGTTCGATTCGGTGAAGCAGCAGGGCGATCGGCTTCGTAGAGCGATCGCGCGCCTGGCCGAGGCCGAGGAGACGGAACGGCGCCGGGTCGTCCGCGAGCTCCACGATCAGGTAGGTCAGAATCTGACAGCGCTGGATCTGAACATCTCTCTGGTGCGGACGCACGTGGAGCGGCGGGGCATTGCGGATCTGACGAAACGGCTGGATGATTCTCTCGCCCTCGTGGCGCAGACGAACAAGAGAATCCGGGAGCTGATGAGCGACCTTCGTCCGCCCGTGCTGGACGATTACGGCCTTCTCTCAACCCTCCACTGGTACGGGGACCGCTTCACGTCGCGAACGAACATTGAGGTCGACGTGCAGGGGCGGGAGGAGGTCTCTGCTTGTCTCTCGGCCCAGGTCGAGAATGCCCTGTTCCGAATCTGCCAGGAGGCGCTCAACAACACGGCCAAGCATGCGCAAGCTGGTCTGGTGACAATAGGGCTCTCGTGCCGGAATGGGGTCATCCGACTGCGAATCAGCGACGATGGCGTGGGATTCGAGCATAGCAGCCATGGACAGTCTGGCTGGGGTCTGCTGACGATGCGGGAGCGAGCCGAATCCATCGGGGCGGCATGCCGGATCGAGCGGAATGCGGCCGGGGGTACGAGCGTGGTGGTGGACGTCTCGGCCCGACAGGAAGACCGGGGGGGGGCGGGCCGGAGCCAGCCGGCGGCCCGAGCTGACCGGTGACTGATGTCGACCCGCCAGAATTCAGACCTTGAGCGGGTGGATCTCTTCCATATCAAGAGGTCTGACGGCGACGATGCTCTCCGATGCGTCGCTTAGCACGACGACCCGCACCGATTGCAGCTCCGTAACCCCGGCATATCGCGCGGTGATCCGTGCTGCTAACGTCATCTCCTCCTCCGTTGGATGCCCGGTCACGAGCGTTGTCGGCCCCGGCACGTCGAGTGTCGTCATCAAGACGCCCTCCTCGTGCCTCTCACCCAGGTAGGCGTTTTCGTTCTCGTGGCGACCTACGATCAGCTTGCGACCGGATGGAAGGCGCAGATGACGTCCCAGCGACAGGAGGAAGGCCCGCTGGCTCGTCAAGGCTTCCGGCCCCTCGTGGCTGAGGAAATCCTCAAGACGCCGCGAGTAGTTCCTATCCACCAGGAAGCAACAACCGCCCGCAGGCTGCGGATAGTCGCTGATGCCGAATTCGCGGGCGAGCTCCATCTGCGGCTTGCGGCTCCTACCCTGGAAGGCGTAGAGTCGATCGCGGTCGACCCAGCCCCGTTTCTCCGGGATGGTGGGCTCCAGCAGTTTCGCCGAAAGGGGGCGCAGAAGGCGTCCCTCAAGGCCGCTCTCGCGCTCCACGACCGCGAGCGACGGTCGCATCTGGCTGTTCGGGCGTTGGCCCAGTACCTCCCCGGTGAAAATGAAGTCGTGGTCGTGCTCCTCCATCCACCGCCGGGCCTGACGCAGCAGGAAGATGCGACAGTCGACGCAGGGGTTCATCGCCGAGCCGTAGCCGTGCTGCGGGTCCAGGATGACCGGGATGTAGGCCTCGAGGGCGTCGATGGTCACCAGGTCCAGCCCCAGCGTCTCAGCGGCTTGCTGCGGAGCGGACGGCGTGCTCGGCTCACGGCCCGCCAGGCGGTTGCGGCGGGCGTAGGTAAGCCCGGTGCGCACGTGGATAGGTGTCACGTGGATGCCTTGCTCCAGCATTACGCGCGCCGCCAGGATGCTGTCCAACCCTCCAGAGAGCATACCCACAGCCTTGACCTGGCGCCCGTGTCGTCGTGTCTCACCCCTCATAGCGGAAGGGGAGGATACCACATGGGTGGGTGGACGTCAACTAGACATACTACGCGCCCCCTCCGGACAGAGACGGTCGCGGTGGCTGGGCAGCCGGTGACCAGGGGCGTCAGGGAGCACGTTCAATCCGCTTGAGCTCGGTACAGACGTCATAGGCCCATGCGTTACACTTGACACTTAATGGGGAGATGCCCATCCCGTATACTTGTCGCAATCCCGGCTTTGCCTTGGACCAGCGGGTATGGAACCTACACGACTCCTCATCATCGACGATCACGACGACGTGCGAGACGCCCTCAAGGGACGGCTTCATGCTGCTTCTGGCATTGAGGTGGTCGGGTGCACCGGGTGTTGGAGGGACGGACTGGCCGTTGCCCTTGAGCTCCGTCCCGATGTGGTCCTGCTCGAGACGAAACGGGCCGATGGGCAGGGTCTTGAGGCCCTGGCGTGCCTCACCGAGAAGTGCCCCGACACGAACGTGATGGTCCTGACTTCCTACGTGGACGGCGACGAACACGCGAGGGCTCGCTCCCGGGGCGCGGCGCGATATCTGCTCAAGGATATCGACACCGCACAGTTGACGCGCGCTATCCAGTCCTTCACCAGGACCTAGTTCCTCCGCTTCCCCTGGCGTACATCTCCTAACCAACCAGCCGGCCCAAGGCTGCTGATCTTCGTCCCCTTCGGGCGCTCCGGATGGACGACCCCGAAGCAATGGAGGTCTGGCCCCCGGTACCCTGCCAATCTTGCGTCTCTCCACCGGCATCAGGAGGACGGGCCCTCTCCTACGTCTTGGCGGCATCCTGCCGTTCTCCGTCGTTCTCCTTCCGTTAGCACGGATTTGAGGGCCGGCTCCCCTTTGCAGCCTGGATTGCACCTCTGCTACGCCGATGCTATCATGGTCGAGAAAGGAGGGAGGCGGCATGACCCAACGAACCAACGAGGAGTGGCTCTCCGTACTCACCAGACCGGGCCCCGGGCGAGACGACGCGCTGCGCGATCTTCGGGCCCGGCTCGTGCGCGGGCTGGGGTACGCGATGGTCGACCGACCGGACGTGACCGCGGCGCACATTGAGGGTTTCGTGCAGGAGGCCCTGGTGAAGATCCTCGACAATCTGGAGTCCTTTCGCGGCGACAGCCGCTTCACCACCTGGGCTCAGAAGATCGCTGTCCACCAGGCGTTCGACGAGCTGCGCCGGAAGCGCTGGGAGAACGTCTCGCTGGACGAGCTGATCGAGCAGTACGAGGGCGACTTCACCCCATCGGTGCTGGATGATCCCGATCCGTCGCCTGAACAGCGTGTCACCCAACGAACGATGCTGGAGACCGTCAGGCGCCTGATCAATGAGGAGCTGACCGAGCGGCAGCGTCGGGCGATGAGAGGGGTGGTCCTGGCCGGGATGTCCACGGCCGAGGTTGCCCGCCGCATGGACACCAACCGGAACGCCCTCTACAAGCTGATGCACGACGCGCGCCAACGGCTCAAGCAGCGTATGGAGGCCGAGGGCATCTCGCTGGAGGAGGCGCTGGCCGCCTTTGAGGAGGAGCGCAGGTAAGTCCTGCCCGGTTCGCCGCGTCTAAATAGTGGAGGATTTATGAAGACTATCGAGTCGGATCGGATGAAGCGCCTAGTGCGGAACATTCTTACCACGCGTCCCGACGAGATTGGTTGCGAGGAGTGCCTCGCTCAGATGGACCGCTTCGTGGAGATGGAGCTGGAAGGGAAGGACCCGGCTAAGGCAATGCCCCTTGTCCAGGACCATCTGAACCGGTGCCGCGATTGTCACGAGGAGTTCCGTGCTCTACTCACAGCCCTACGAGGGCTCCATGACGCGTGAGCCAGGGGCGAGAACGGTGGGGCCGGTGAAGGTCGTGCGCGTGAGGATTCTGTCTGGCGCTTGCGATCACCTCACGTCGCCGGAAGATGGGCGAGTCACCTGGGGACGGTTTGCAGCATGGTCTCAAACAGGCCGGTCTTGGGTGCACTAACGAGTGGCTGCCCCCTAGCGGTGCGATGCACCTTCCAGGTGCGTTGCACCTCAGGACCGTATGCTTGCCACGTATGGATGCCAGTCACAACGGATCAGTAGACAGGCGCCAAGAACCTCCAACCAGCGACGATCTCCGCGACAAATGGTTAGCGCACCCCCCGGTCTCTCCGCAGGCCTCATACAAGGTAAGATCGCCTTCCTTAACCTCGTCTATGACATGAAGGTTGGCTTTACTGAAAGGAGCTTTCGAAGGCCAGGTGTCAGGCACCGTGAGCACCTTTTTTTCGGGAGAGCCAAGGTTGTCATATGGAGAGAGATAAGGAGGCAGATCATGTTTTCGACGAGGACCCTGTTGCATACCTTTGTCCTGAGTCTTGCTCTGGTGGTGGTCGGCTGTTCCGCCGCGGGTATGATCGAAACCCCTGAGGAACCAACCGCGACCGCCCCAGAGGAAGAGCCAACGGCAACGCTGTCGGCTTCTCCGACCAGGGAACCGACGCCGAGTCCCGCTTCTACCGACTCGGAGGTGCCGGAGGCGGCGGTGCAGGCTTTCGACACTGATTTCAGCAAGCATACGATCTCTTTCGACGAGGTGACCCGAGTGCTGCCGAAGGACCGCATTCCGGCCATCGACGAGCCGGCGTTCATCGACGGCAGCGAGGCGGATGCGTGGCTTGATGACGCGGAACCGGTGCTGGCGGTCGAGATCGACGGGGAGGCCAGGGCCTACCCGGTGCAAATCCTCATGTGGCACGAGATCGTCAATGACGAGGTGGCGGGCGTCCCCGTCGCCGTCACGTACTGCCCGCTCTGCAACACCGGCATCGTGTTCGAGCGCACGCTGGAAGTGGAGACGGAGAGTGAGACGCGCGTGCTGGACTTCGGGACGACGGGCCGGCTCCGCTTCAGTAACCTGATCATGTACGACCGTCAGACGGAGACCTGGTGGCAGCAGGCCAGCGGCAAGGCGATCGCCGGGACGTTGACGGGGGAGGAGTTGACTTTCGTACCGTCCTCCATGATAGCGTGGGGCGATTTCAAGTCCGAACATCCCGATGGGGAGGTCCTATCTCAAGAGACGGGCTACAACCGGGATTACGGTCAGAACCCTTACGTCGGATACGACGATCCTGAGAGCGAGCCCTTCCTGTATCAAGGCCCGGAGACGCCCGGCGAGCTGCCTCAGGTGGCGCGGGTGCTGGGCATTGAGCTCGGCGGCGAGTCCGTGGCCTTCCCGTACGATGTCCTCCAGGACGTCCGCGTCGTCAACGACGTCGTGGGAGGAGAACCGATCGTGGTCTTCTGGCAGCCTGGAACAGCGTCGGCACTGGACAGCAGCAGCGTCGCCCAGGGAACTGACGTGGGCGCGGCCAATGGTTTCTCGAGGAAGTTGGATGGTCAGACCTTGACGTTCAAAGCGGAGGATGCGCCGGAGGGGGGCCGCATCGTGGACGACCAGACGGGTACCCGCTGGAACATCCTGGGCGAGGGCGTCGAGGGGGAGCTTGAGGGACGACGATTGGAATCCGTGGTGGCGGTCAACCACTTCTGGTTTTCCTGGGCGGCTTTCCATCCGGAGACGCGGATCTACGCTCCGGAGACCGGTTCGGCAGGGTCCGACGGAACGAGCGAGGCGGCCGAAACGGAGCTCGAGGCCGACTTCGAGATCAATCTCTATCAGGGAGAGGACACGCTCGGGGGATCACCCATCATGCTCTCCGACATGCTGGCGGAAGGGAAACCGGTGGTCCTTAACTTCTGGGCCGGCTCGTGCCCCATCTGCCGGAACGAACTGCCGGAGCTCCAGGCAGCTTACGAGGAGTACGGCGACCGCATCCTCTTCGTGGGCGTGGACGTCGGGCCCTTCGTGAGTCTCGGCTCGAGAGAGGCTGGGCGGGAGTTGCTCGATGAACTGGAGATCACGTATCCTGCTGGGAGCACGCCGGATCAAGGTGTGCTCCGGGACTATCAGGTGCTGGGCACGCCGACAACGCACTTCATGCTCCCCAGCGGCGAGAGCATCGAGCGGCTGACGGGGGCGGCGGGCGAAGGCCGGCTGCGCAACAACGTCCAGAAACTGATCGAGCGTTCGAAAGGGTCGTGAGGAGCACACGCCGCGGAGGGCTGCCTCGACCGCTGATCGCCCCGCGCACCTGGGCGCGGTCGAGTGCATGTTCGCGGGGCGTCCTGGTCCGCACCTCTTGTGTCTTGGTGAGGAGGAGGGAGTAGGGGCGGCAAGCTTTTCGGCACGAAGGACGCGTCGCCGTTGGAGAAGGATGAGGAGACGAGCGGTGAGAGCCGCCGCGCACTGACTCAAACGTTTGTGGTCCCGGGGGTCGTGGTAGCTCTCCTGCTCTTCGTGCCGGTGAGCTTCCGTGGATCCATTGAGACGACGGTGGCGGCTTTCGCCCAGGTGCTTCCAGTGGGGTACGCTTTCGCCGCGGGGATGGTCGCCAGCGTCAATCCCTGCGGCGTTCTCCCCCTCCCCTCGTACGTCCTCT
>CAZIWL010000013.1:46361-59231 GCA_964542755.1 uncultured Anaerolineales bacterium | reverse complement strand
GACTTCCGTCGCCCGCCGCTTGGGCGATGCCGGCGGGATGTACGACTATCCGCCGGGCTGCGAGGAGCTCCGTCGGCAGATTGCCAGGCGTTCGCTGGTCAGCGGGTGCAGTCTGGCGCCCGATGAGATTCTCATCACCTCCGGCTGCTCAGAGTCAGTCAATATCTGCCTTCGGGCGGTCTGCGGCCCGGGGGATGTCGTGGCGATCGAGTCGCCTATCTGTTTTGACGCCTTGCAGACGCTGGAGGCGGTCGGCGCCAAGGCGCTAGAGATCCCGACGCATCCACGGCATGGCATCAGCCTGGATGCTCTCCGATTTGCGCTGGAGCACAACGACGTGAGTGCGTGTGTTGTGATCTCGAACTTCAACAATCCCCTGGGAAGCTGCATCCCCGATGACAGGAAAAGGGATCTGGTGGATCTGATCACGAAGCATCAGGTGCCCCTCATCGAGAACGACATCTTCGGCGAGCTCTACTTCGACGACTCCCGGCCGTCAGTCGCCAAGGCCTACGACAGGGAGGGGCTGGTCATGCTCTGCTCGTCGTTCTCTAAGAGCCTCTGTCCGGGTTATCGCGTGGGATGGCTTGTGCCGGGCCGTTTCTACGAGACGTGTGAGTGGCTCAAGTACACCTCCAGCCTGGCTGCACCCACCCTGTCCGAGTACGCCATCGCGGAGTTCATAGGTGGTGGAGGGTACCATCCCTATCTCCGTCGGACCCGTACGATCTACAAGCGTCAGGTCTCGGCTATGTCGCAGGCTGTGCGCCGCTTCTTCCCTGACGAGACGAAGCTGACGCGTCCCGCCGGCGGTTTCCTCCTCTGGGTCGAACTGCCGAAGACCGTCGATTCCTTGGTGTTGCACAAGCAAGCGCTAGAGGCCGGCATAGCCATCACGCCCGGGCATCTCTTCTCTGCGACGAACCAATACCCCAATTTCGTTCGCCTCAACGCCGCCAACTGGTCGGAAGAGGCGGAGTGGGCCATCGAGCGGCTGGGATGGCTCATCGAGCGCCTGGCCTGACACCGCACACGCATGTGACCGACTGCGCTTGCTGCCACACGGTTTGTGCCGAAGCGGCGCGCTTGCCGTGTGCTGGACAACTGCGCGAGGGTTCTGCGTTCCTGTTGGTGGCCGAGTTCGTGGTGGCGGTCATTCCTAGGCAGCGTGACGACGTGAGCGCGTTACCGGACTACGGCGCAGGAGAAGCTTCCGGGTCCCAACACCTATGCCGATTCAGGGTGCAGTCTGACGTCGCTGGCTAGAGAAGCCAGCAGCCCGCGGTGCAAGCCGTGAGGGCGGCGGCTAACCAGGCATCGGCCCGGCGAGGTGATAGCGCCCGGGCCCGACCGGCGGACGGGTCGAAGGCGCGCACCGATGCGGCGTTGACGATCTGGTCGCCGTACCGCAGGGTGTTGCTCACCAGGGTCACCAGGAAGAGACGCAGAGCCACCAGCGGGCGTCGCAGCCCCCCGCGCAGCTTGATGGTCTCGAAGGTGGCCCGGGCCATGTCCTGAAGGGTCGCGAGGAGGTTCATAGCCACGCCGAGGGCGAAGCCCAGCCCCCGGAGATGAAGTCGATCGAAGACGGCCAACATATCGGAGAGCGAAAGGGCGGACATCCCCAGGCTGAAGGCGAGCATCAGCGTGAGGGCCCGGCCTGCCATCTCCAGGCCCATGGACAAGCCGGGCCACCAGGCAGGCACGCCCGTCCCAGCCAGAGCAGCCGCGTCGCCCCCTGCGTGGCGGCCCAGCCAGGGCCCCAGGGCGACGGCGGTACCGATGAAGATCCAGAACCGCCAGCGCCTTACCATTCCGAGCCCCTCCCGACTCCAGAGGAGGCCGAAGACGAGCTCAACGGCTACCAGGACGCCGAGACGCCACCCTCGCAGTGCCAGGCCCGCGCCCAGGCCCCAGGCCGTGAAGAAGAGGTAACCCCAGGCTGAGAAGCGTTTCACTCTGTCGCCAGTTCCCCGCGCTGCCCGCGACGCTCCGCCACAGCTCCACCGAGCGCCCATGCGCCCCAGCCAGCGACGCCGCCCGCGAGCATCCGCACGCCGAGCAGAGTCGCGAGGATCCAGAAGGCCATGGACGGGTCGAGCCCCAGCATGGAGCTTCCGTCCTGGGTGAGCTTCTGGGCGACCTGAACGATGCTGCGCCCGTACATGATCCGCATCATAACGAACTTGTGGGGGAAGTTCCACCCGACGGCCAGTGCGCCGCCGAGCACGTAGGCCCACGCGTGCGGGGCGCTTGCTACAGAGAGAACGAGTTCCATCATCGCCCCTTGCATAAGGATGGCCAGGATCGGGCCAATGCGGGAGCCCCCGGGGCTCAGTGTCTTAAGCAGCGCTGTGATGATGCTGATGAGCAGGACTGACCACCGCTTCTGGATGAAATAGCGGCCTGTGAGGGCGACGGCCACGCCAATGCTGCCCAGGATGACGCCCTTGAAGAAGGTATTGGTGAAGGACGGGAAGATGACGTTCAGGTACGTACCCAAAGTTGTCTCCACGACGCCCCAGAGAGCGCCGAAGAGCCCCACTAAGACCCAGTCTCGCACTTTGTAGGATGACACAATCTCCTCCTGTATCTGAAACCTGATAGGTCTCCGACGATCGCTCTTGTCAGCCATTGGCTCGCTCAGACCTTTCAGGTCTGGCGATCTCCTTCACGTGTCCGTCTCGCATCTCCCAAACGCGTCCAGCGCAGCGGGCCACGAGGTCTCGGTCGTGGGTAATGAGCAGCACGGCCTGGCCCTGTTCGTTGAGTGAGCGGACCAACGCCATGAGGTCGTGCAGATGGTGCTGATCCTGCCCCAGCGTTGGCTCGTCGAGGATGAGAAGCCGGGGTTCGCCACTGAGCGTGGCGGCGAGCGCGGTGCGCTGCTGCTCGCCCACGCTGAGGGCCTGGGTGGGCCGCCCTGCAAGCCCAGACAGCCCGCTTTTCTCCAGCAGTCTATCCAGGCCGCCGCTGCCGCAGCGAAGGTTGAGCGGCGCGAAGCTCACCTCTTCCCCGACGGTGGGGCAGACCAACTGATGGAGGGGATTCTGCTGGAGAAAGCCGACCCGCCCAGCGCCGCCACGTCCCTGATGCCATACCACACGCCCATTGCGGGGCCGCAGGAGCCCAGCGAGCGCCCGCGCCAGGGTGGACTTCCCAGCACCGTTCGGGCCCACAACCGCGGATATCTCGCCATCTCGAAGGGTCAGTGAGCAGTCCTGCAGTACGGTTCGGCCGTTGTAGCCCGCCGTTACCCGGTCCAACGTGACCAAGGGCCGAGCCCCGGTAGTTCGGGGGAAGGCGGGTAACGATGGGGCCTCCACAAGCGGCATCAGATGCTTGGGAGGGCCATCATGCAGCACGCGTCCGTCCTCCAGCCAGACGAGCCGCGTGGCGGCCTCGAGGAAGGGCCTGAGGCGGTGCTCGATGACGACTACCGTGATCCCGTAGTCTCCCTGCAGCCCAGCCAAGGTCCGGACCACGGCGGCCGTTCCCTGGATGTCCAGATTGGCCGTGGGCTCGTCCAAAACGAGGATGGAGGGCCGCATGGCCAGGCTGGCGGCGATGGCGACGCGCTGCTGCTCGCCGCCGGATAGATGGCGTATGGAGCGGGCACGCAGCTGTTTACCGCCCACAGCCTTGAGCGCATAATCAACGCGCCGGGCAATCTCCGACGGCTCAAGATCCAGATTCCGCGGTCCGAACGCGACCTCCTCCTCCACCGTGCCGTTGAAGAGCTGCGTCGCGGGGTTCTGGAAGACGAGGCCGACCCGTGTCGCGAGGGATGCGGTCGTGGCGTGACCGGGGACCAACCCGCCGACGGTCACTCGACCCTGCACCACAGCCGGCGGCTCGGAGTCCGTCGCCAGCAGGCCGAGGAGGGCGTGGGCCAGCGTGCTCTTCCCGCCACCGGACCGGCCCCCGATGAGCACGAAGGAACCCTCCTCGATGGCGAGGTCTACCCCGCGGAGGGCGTGGACGCCGGGGTAACGGACGTCCAGTCCCTCGATCTGGATGGCAAGTTGGGCGCTGTCGCTCACGTCAGCTCACCAGCCGCCGCGGTCAGCCACTCCAGGCACGCCTCGATCCGCCGCCGGCGGAAGTCGGTGACGACGCGGTCAAACCCGTCGATGGGTTCGTGAGCTCGGCCGCCAAGCTCCTGTAGGCGTTCCCGGCATGCCTCCCGCTGCACCTCCAGAAGGTCCTCCAGTCCGTCGAGCTGGAGGGTGTGGAAGAAGTAGAGCTTGGCCAGGAACTCGACGCGCAAGTCCCGCATCGCATGCACGGGCCCATGGAGCCAGGCCAGGAAGGTCTCGCGGCCTTCGAGCGTGATGGAGTAGACCTTACGAGGTGGGTAACTCTCGTCGTCCAGCGTGGATTCGACGTGACCCTCGCTCTCCAGGTCCCTAAGGGTCCCGTAGACGTTGCTCATGCCCATGTACCAGATGCGTCCCAGGTCCTCCTGGGCGCGGTCGTGGAGGGCGTAGCCGTGGGCCGGGCCCTGCATCAGGAAACCGAGGAGAGCCTGGTGCAACGGGAATCCAGATTGTGGGCTCATGGTGGGCTCCTGGTACTAACGAATTGACTATTCACGATATGAGCATCTGCCGTGGGGATATCATACACGGGTACGGCAAGGTGTCAAGGGAAGATTACCCCGGGAAGACCCTGAAAGTCTCGACAGATCGTCGGCGGGCCGAGGGGTGCGGCCCTGGAACGGGCCGTCTGATACGCTGGAGGATCACGCACAGACCTTTAGGGTCGGTCAGTCTGATGGGGGTTGCTCGCCTCAGCTCTCGGGCTTTCGGAAGACCATCACGTACTCGCGCTTGAAGATGTAGAAGCCGCCGCGAAGCGCCCGACAGCACCAGAGGTTGGAGGACCGGCCCTTCCCGCGCCCGTTGCCCTCGATGTTCTTGACGATGATGGCCTTCGAGCGGAACCCGAGACGCTGCATGCGTTCCATACAGTAGAACCCCAGGGGTGTCAGCATCCCCTCGGTATGCTTATGCCCGATGACGAGGGCAGCAACACGCCCGGGCTCCAGCAGCGAGAAGCCGTGCTGGGCAACGCTTTCAGAACCGTCGAGGAAGCTCTCTAGATCTCCGGCATTCGAGAGGTGGGCCTTGTCCTCGGAGAATCGGATGATGTCGCGGTAGGGCGGGTGGAGGATCAGCAGGTGGGCGTGCTCGGGAGAAAGCGCGTCGGCCGGAGGTAAGGGGTTAGTGGGGGGTAGGGCGCATCGAGCCCTCGTCGGCTATTCGTCGAGGACAGCGCGCACCGTCTGCGTCAAGTCGGCGATTGAAAACGGCTTGGGCAAGGCATCATTGAAGCCGCTGTCCTTCAGGGCCCCGGGGTCCTGATCGAACACGTGACCCGTCATAGCGACGACCTTGAGGTATGGGTGCTCTCTGCGCAAAGCTTGGAGCAGTGCCTGTCCGCCCATGTGGGGCATCACGACATCGGTGAGCACGAGATCTACGTCCTGTTCCGATAGTGCCTGCAGTGCGTCCCTGCCGTCGACGGCCAATAGGATACAGTACCCGAGCGATTCGAGGGCGGCCCTGATAGCTCTTCGGAGAGGGTCGGCGTCCTCGACGACGAGGATCGTCTCCGTGCCTTTTCGTGCGGGGGGCTCGACCTCGCTCTGGTGCGGCACCTGAGGGGACGTGACGCACGGGAGGAAGATCCGGAAGATGGTGCCTTCGCCGACGGCCGTTTCGACGTCGATGAAGCCCTCATGCTGCTTGATGATGCCGTAGACCTGGGCCAGGCCGAGGCCAGTCCCCTCGTCGACCTCCTTCGTGGTGAAGAACGGCTCGAAGAGGTGGCTCTGGACTTCCTCGGTCATTCCCGTGCCCGAGTCGGAGACGGTTAGACGGACCCAGGGACCGGGATGCATCTCAGGGAAAGGGCGGTCGGCATCACTCGCGAGCGCCAGGGGCTCGACCTCGATATGGAGGACCCCTCCGTCGGGCATGGCGTCCTTGGCGTTGAGGGCCAGGTTCATGAGCACCTGGTGAATGCGGGTGGCGTCAGCTTCGATGGTCGTGGGGCCAGCGACGAAGGCGGTGGAGAGGGAGATATCCTCGGGTATGGTGCGGCGGAGGAGGGCTACGGCGTCGTCAACCAGTCCCTCGAGGTTGACGGGTTTGACCTCCATCATTGCACTGCGTCCGAAATCGAGAATCTGCTGCACCAAGTCGGCGGCGCGGTGAGATTCCTCGAGGATGGTGTTGAGAGCGTCCCCCGTACTAGGGGCGAGATCCGGATCGTTCAGGGGCATCTGAGCGTAAAGGATGATGGAGGCCAGCAGGTTGTTGAAGTCGTGGGCGATGCCGCCGGCCAGCTGACCGACCGCCGCCAACCGCTCTTGTTGGCGGAGTTGCTCTTCCATCTCCTTCCGTTCGGTGATGTCTGCCGCCACGCCCAGCATGCAGTGCTGGCCGAAGCCGGCCGCCAATGGCACCTTGACGGTCTGGAACCAGCGCGTACTGCCATCTGCGAGCGTGAAGGACTCCTCCCGGATGAGTTTGGGTTCCCCTGAGGTGATCACCTCTCGGTCATCGGCCACGAACTGCTCGGCTTCTTCCGGCCCAAGCTTGTCGACGCCGGCCAGTTCTGGATCGGTTTTCCCCAGCATCTCATCCTTGGGGGTCTGATACAGGGCGGCGATGGTGTCGTTGACCAGCAGGTATCGCCCATCCCAATCCTTGACGAAAACGCAGTTTGGTGACGTATCGATCACCTGACGGAGGAAGGTCTCGCTCTCGCGCAGGGCTTCCTCGGCGCGCTTCCGCTCCGTGATATCGGTGACGGCACCGACGGTGCCCACAAACTCGCCACCCTCATCCAACACGGGCGTGCCCGCGAGAATCACGGGAATCGTCTCTCCATCCTTACGGCAAAGGAGTGTTTCGAAGACTCTGGCCTCCCCACGCTTGCGATCGGCGAAGTACTGACGGTGTTCCTCTCTACGAGACGGAGCGACGACTTCCAGGTGGCTGCATCTGAGCAGTTCTTCCGGCGTATAGCCCAGCATCGTGCAGAACGCATCATTGACGTAGGTGAAGCGACCAGTCTTGTCCATGGTCGCCAGTCCCTCGTTCATCGTATCAAGGACGCGCCGGTATCTCTCTTCGCTGTGACGCAGGGCCTGCTGTGCCCGTTTGCGCTCCGTGATGTCCGTCACGAGCCCCTCAATGAGGAGTTCGTCGCCCCGGCGGCGCTTGCTGATACAGCGATCGTGGAACCAATGCCAGTCACCTTCACGGTCCTGGATGCGATACTCGATGTCGAAGTCCGCGGTGCCTTCGTCGAAGCTGCCGATCAGACGGTCGACGACCGGCAAGTCGTCTGGGTGGATGGCATCGTGCCACATGTAAGGATCGTCCTTGAGGGCATCGGGTGCGTAGCCGAGCAGGTCTCGTACCCGCTCTGACCAGAACAGGGCGCCGCGCTTGCTGGAGTAGACGTAGTGGATGTCCGGGGAGCCCTCGACGAGTCGTCGGTACCGTTCCTCGCTCTCCCGACGGGCCGCTTCCGCTTCTTTGCGCTGAGTGATGTCGCTGCTGAAGCCTTCGATGACGAAGGTCCCATCCGGGTTCTCCCGGCTGACGCGGGCACTCATTTGCAGCCAGATTTGATGCCCTTCTCGATGGTAAGCCCGATACTCGAATCGCTCGACAGAGCCATGCTCCCGCAGCTCCTCCAGAAGGGCTTCACGCCGCCTCGGATCGAGGTAGAGTTGTTCACCCAAGTCATAGTAGGCTTGCAGGGCACCCTCTTTGTCCTCGTAGCCCAGAATCTGAGCCATGTGCGTATTGACGTCGACCAATTCACCACGCGACGTGCTGGTGAATACGCCCATCGGCGCCCGCTCGACCAGCGAACGATAGGCCTCCTCGCTGGCTTGGAGGGCTGCCGTTGCCTCTTTCCGCTGCGTGATGTCAGTGGCGTTGAAGCAGATGCCAGTGATGTTGCCGCCATCATCCCAAATCGGGTTGAAGGTGAAGGAGAACCAGCGTCCGCCAGGGAATGGCTTCTCCACCTGCACCCTCTGCCCTCTTAAGGCCTGTTTGAAGTGTTCCTTAAAGCTTTCCTCGTCGCGCGGCAGGACGTACTGGAAGATCGACTGCCCGCGTCCCATGGAGAGGCCAAATACCGTCTCGGTGTTACGAGCAGCGGTCTGATTGAACGCCTCGATCCTATAGGTACGATCGAGCAAGACGAACGACTGCTCTGTGCTGTCGAGGATGGCCTTCAGGTCCCCCTGCGACTGGCGAAGGGCTTCCTGAGCGTGTATGCGCTCCGTACTGTCGCGGGCGATGGCGAGAATGCGAGGGCCCTCAGCGGTATCCAGACGCGTGATCTTGACCTCGACAGGCAAGGTCGATCCGTCGCGCCTTCGGTGCTGCGATTCGATGGTCACAGGCTGATCTGCCGAGAGATCATCGAGGAGGTGGCGTAGATCCTGCCGCCCGTCGAGCCCGGCATTGATGTCGATGATGTTAAGACTCAGTAGCTCGTGCTCCGGATACCCGGTGGAATGGCAGGCACGTTCGTTGACTTGAATGATCGTGCCATCCGGCTTGGCGACGAGAATGGCGTCGGCGGCGTGGTCGAAAAGGGCGCTGAGACGTTCCTCTTTGCGGGCAAGGCTCTCGGCGGCCGAGGCGCGCTCCATAGCCAGGGCGACCTGGTGGGCGAAAGTCTCAATCAGATCGCCATCCTCCACCACGGCTGGGGCGCGGGTGAGGATGTGGAGGTTCCCAAGCACGCGATCTTGACCCACGAGGGCCATCGTGTAGACATCGTGGAGATTGAGGAGGCGTTCAATGGCATCGATGATGGAGCGGGGAACGGCGTTCCCTGCGAGTTTGGAAAGCCCACCATCGTGATGACAGAGACTGAGCTCGGCGTAGGCGGCCTCGAAGCGTGGTTCGACCGGGAAGGATTGGCCCAGCAGGCCGCCGTCGAAGAGGGAAAGGGCTTGTGTCAGGAGGTCTTGATTGAGCCCGAAGATGCCCTCGATGCGAAGGCTGTCATCTCCGGGTTCCGCGCTCAGCACGACAGTTACGCAGTTGCCCAAGTGTTCCGTAAGGGTAGGACCGGCGAAATCGATGATCTCCCGTCGAGTGGAGAGGCGAAGGAGGGCGAGGGCAGTCCTGGAGAGCCATTGGCTGGAGGGAGCGGCGGAGGGGGTGTCCGAGTTAGATGAATGCAATCTGTGGTCAGACGAGAGGTGTCGCCGCAGCACGTTGAGTTCGGCGATGAGTTCCTGCCTGGTCTTGTTCTTGTCAGATGCCATGAGGCTGTCCTTTCCGGCGTGTCACGGCGTTCGGGTTCCACAACAAGCGCGGGTGGGTAGAGGATCGGCGGCGAGGTTTTCTGTCGTGACACCGCGCTCCCGAAGTGCCCGAGGATTGTATCCGGGAGGTCATCGTCCGGCAAGTCGTGGGAGGGCGGGCGCTTCGGCGGGGCTGGGGTGGAGGCCTTGAATGGTCCTCCCAAGTGCTTCGCAAGGCTCTGTCACGCCCCCTGGGGACGATGTGGAGCCTAGGTGTTGGGCTTTCGGAAGACCATCACGTACTCGTGCTTGAAGACGTAGAAGCCGCCGCGAAGCGCCCGATAGCGCCAGAGGTTGGAGGACCGGCCCTTCCCTCGTTCGTTGCCCTCGATATTCTTAACGATGATGGCCTTCGTGCGGAACCCGAGACGCTGCATGCGCTCCATGCAGTAAAAGCCCAGGGGTGTCAGCTCTCCCTTGGAGTACTTGTCCCCGATGACGAGGGCGGCAAAACGCCCGGGCTCCAGCAGCGAGAAGCCGCGCTGGGCAACCCTTTCAAACCCGTCGAGGAAGCTCTCTAGATCTCCGGCATTCGAGAGGTCGGCCTTGTCCTCGGAGAATCGGATGATGTCGTGGTAGGGCGGGTGGAGGATCAGCAGGTGGGCGTGCTCGGCACCCATCTCGTCCAGCGCCTGGCGCACGCGGACGGTCGTCTCGGAGAGGGTAGCGTCGCCCTGAAGGACTCGGATGCGATCGCCCAGCAGCCGGGGGGAGACCTTCTCCCGCACTGTGTCGACGAGATCCGGTTTGAGCTCGACGCCGATAAGCCGTCGGTTCTGCCGCTCTGCCTCGATGGCGCTGGTGCCGGACCCCAGGAAAGGGTCGAGCACGATGTCGTCTTCTTTCGTATAGCGCAGAACCATCTGTGTGGCAATCTGCGGCACGAAGTTGCCGTGGTAATCGAGTTGGTGCCCGCCGGTGGTATCTCGAGAATCGATGAGCCAGAGGCTGTCGGTCCAGACGTGATCGTAGTCGCGCCAGCGGTTCAAGTCGACGTCGGAGTAGGGTGGGGTTTTCGCTTCGGAGGGCTCTGCTTCCCGCTGGCTCTTCTCATCGGTCATTGTGAAGGTTACTCCTCGGTGTCTACGGGTTGCATCACGCTGACGCACGGATCAGGTGCACCCTGTGAAGACCGCTCTGGACGACCCGCGTGAGCGAGGAAGAGGCCCGTCACCGGTGGAGTTCACCCTATCGCATCGGCACCGACCGGCGTCCGTTGGATCTAGGGTTGCGGCCGAGCGCACACGGGCGGCCCGGCCCGCGCCTCCAACTCCGCCCGGCTGACGATCTCGTCGAAGATGTCCGCGCCGGTCAGGTCCGTTCTCGCACTCACGGCACTGCTCAGGTCACGGCGGAACCCGTGGCTGAGGTCGTCCCCGGTCGCATATCGCGTGAGCGCCAGGGCCCGCACAGCGTTGGCGATGGCGTAGCGGGGCTCATACCGGTTCAGCTGTCCAAAGAAGAATGTGCAGCTTATGTACATCCGCTGGCGATGGAATTGGGCCTCCAGAAGATGGAGCAGGCGCTCAGCTTCCTCGCTCATGAGGTGTCCCAGTCCATTGCCGGTGAGGAAGGTCTCCCGGGAGGTCCGCCCCAGGATAACGTCGATGTACCGGTCTCGGAGTTGCCAGGGCTCGAATCCCAGCTGCCGCGCTTCACAGACGTAGATCTGATCCACGTCGCTGGCCAGGTTGTCCAGGGCGCGCCGGAGGGCGCCTTTCCAGCGGCTGTCTCCCGGTGTGCAGTCGCAGCCGACCAGCCAGCGGGACAGGCCGTGGGCGCAGCTCCAGGCGGTGTTCTCGATGACCTTGATCTCCGTGTCCGGTGGATGCTGCTGGAGGTACTGCCCGAGGGTCGCGAGCCGGTAGCCGTGGCGCTCTTCCGCCGCCAATATGCGATTTAGGACGTGCACACCCTGGCGATGGTGGTGACCAAAGGTCTCTCCGTCGGTGGCTATGATATGGAGGCCGTCCCGCTGGCACCGCCACGCCACGTGTTTCTGCAGCCACTCGTCGACGTAGCCCGAGTCCGGCATGCCGAAGGAGAGGTGGTTGGAGAGGTGCCGATCGCGGACAAAGACAACGATCTCCTGGTCGTCCGGCAGCGCGACGCGATAGGGGCCTCCGCCAGCGCTCAACTCGCCGTAGACCTGTTCATCGGACAGGATGGTGAAGCGGATACCCTCGGAGGCCAGGACGCCCAGGGTCTCGTAGTCCACGGCCATCTCCGGCAGCCAGATGCCCTGAGGGTGGTGGCCGAAGCGGTGCTCAAAGCTGGCGATTCCCCACCGGACCTGGCATATCTTGTCCCGGCGCCGGGCCAGGGGGAGGATCGTGTGGTGAACACACTGGGCGAGGCCGTTGCCCACACCGTGTCTGTCTCGATAGGCCAGCTCGGCAGCGACAATCCTCTCGTAGGTGTCGTGGGCGTGGGCGTCGAGCCAATGCGCCAGTGTTCCTCCGAGGTTGAAGCTGATCCCCTCAAAGTTGCCGGCCCGGACGTTGGGCTCGTAGCATTCGACCGTGATGCGCTCGTTCCAGTTGGCATACGGTGCGGCGGTGGGCTCCCGCGGGATGCGGCCCGTGAAAGGATCCTCACGGGGAGGCTGATAGAAGTGCCCGTGGATGCAGAGATGGCAGATCGGCGCTTGCGCTCGTTTCCTGCTGGAGGTCCGTTGCGTGGATGTCGATTCGTTCACAGTCACATTCTACCATGACAGTGCCGAAAAGCAACGGGTTTTCGACCAAGGGGTGCGCCAATGACGTGTTCCGGTTCGCGGCCCGTGGGGAGCTGAATGGCGCGGGTCGTTCAACAGGATGGGATGGACCGATGCGCTGAGGGTGGGGTGCAGCGATCAGCAAGCATCACACAGTAGCCGTGCCACGGGTCGCGCACGTGACCGCGACAACGCATCGGTGCAGCCCCAAACTGCCACCAAATGGCCCGGCGCCCAGGGGCGACGGAGCCACCCCCGGCGCCGCAAGCGCCCATGGTTCTGTTTGTTATCCGTCGGTTCCGGAGAGGTCTGCACCTTCCGGTTGTCGTCGGGCACCAGGTCGGTCAGGCCATCTCGCGCGCCGCATCAAGCAGGCTCTCAACCCTGAACCGCGACGCTTCGGCGGCTCTCCGGAGATGCTGGACGATTTGGTAGCACGTTTCGATCGTCCGGTCTCCTGTACCATCCTGCTCCACCGTCATGGTCACGGCGGTGATCCACATCATCCACCACAGAAGCTGCTCGAAAGCCTCCTGGTTGAACCAGAGCACGTCCTGATAACGATTGATGCGCAACAACTGCTGGACTTCATCGTCCTGGAGCAACGATCGGAGCACGTGATGCGCACGATCCTCGACGGGGCGACTTCCCTGACACCAGCGTTGGTGGGACGTGAGGATCTTGATCGTCTTGACGGACCACCATGCCGAGCTCTCGTCGAGGCCGAGATCCTGCATCGCGTCGGCCGTGATCTTTCCCAGGAGCCATTCGTCTTGCAAGCTGCGGCTCACCGCCGCGAACG
>CAZIWL010000013.1:0-46261 GCA_964542755.1 uncultured Anaerolineales bacterium | reverse complement strand
CGTCGACCCGTCTTGCATCACTTTGCCAAGGTGGTGGGTGAATAGCCAGCCCAGCAAGGTGGACCACGTGCGGGGGTCCCCGTTCAGCCCCAGGTCTGGCACCCCTTCCGGGCCGTCGCGCAGGTACGCCAGCACGGCGTCGGGCATCTGCGGCTGCGGCGCCGCACCCGAAAAGGCCCAGACAGCCTCGAGTTCCTGCCGCGTCTCCGACGCGATGGCCTCCGGGTCGCCCTGCCCATCCTGAGCCGACATGATGGTGCGGAGAAGGTGCGCCATCCTGCGTTCCACCTCCTCAGCGAGGGCCTCGCGCGTCACGGCGGCGTGGGACTGAGGCCCGACGGTGGACTTGTCCTTTCGGGCGTTGATCAGTCGACGGAACAGATCGGGGTTGACGAGCTCGCGGAAGGGACCGTGAATCGGCTGTAGGAGGACCTCCTTGAGGGCCTCTTCCATGTTCGGAACGCCGCGTCCGTCGAGGTACGCGGCGAGCTGCCCGTAGGGCTTCTCCGCGGAGTCCTGCACCTGGCGGAAATCCACGAAGACGTAGGATTGGTAGGCCTTGAGCTCGGCGTAGAGTCCTTTCCCGTGGAGCTCCTCGTTGCCGCGGATATACTCCTGTCCGCTGATGTGATCCCGGAAGATGGTGTAGGTTCCCGTTTCGTTCCGGAGCTGCAGCCCGTCGCCGAGGGAGCGCTGGACCAGCTGCGGCTCGTCGTCGCTCCGGACGGCGAAGGCGACCGAGTTGCGGACCCACCCGCGGGTCTCCGCATACCGATTATGATAGAGCACCAGCGAGCGCTCACCTCCCACGCGGTTGGAGTACGCGAAAACGTCCTCGTTGACGTGACCGTCGGGCGTGAAGAAGTCGTAGAGGAGGAAGTCTTCCACCCCAGCAAAAAGGTACCGTTTATGGAGCAGTGGAAAGACCTCGTGCTCGTGACGGGCCACCAGATCTTGGTCCGGCGTCTCGTCCCAGTAGGCGCGGCGGTACTCCATGCCGTACTTTTCTGTGTAACCCTCCACCTGTCCGTGACCGAACATGGGAAGGCCCGGCATGGTGGCGAGCATGGTGCAGATGCCGAAGTACTTGTCCCCCTTGCCGAACTGGTCCACCGCTGTGCGCTCGTCCGGGTTGTTCATGAAGTTGACGTACCGCTTCATGATGCGCGGATCGAACTCCAGCGTGTTTTTCATCACGCTGCGGTAGCTGGCGTTCTCCTCGTCCCGGAGCATGTTCATGAAGGCGCTGTTGTAGACCCGGTGCATACCCAGGGTGCGGACGAAGTAGCCCTCCATGAGCCAGAACGCCTCGGCCAGGAGGAGCGTATCGGGGACCTCCTCCGCCACTCGATCGACCACTTGCCGCCAGAACTCTTTGGGCAGGAACTCGTTGAACTGCTCTTTGGTCATGCCGTGTTCCGCGCGGGAGGGGATCGCCCCGCCTGTCCCTGGCTCGGGGAACCAGAGGCGCTGGTAGTGCTTCTTGGCCAGCGTCATAGCCGCGTCGAAGCGGATGATGGGGAACTTGCGGGCCACGTGGAGGATCATCTGGATGACCGCCTCGCGGACTTCTTCCTTCAGGAAGTTGAGCTGCGCCGTGTCGTTCCAGGGCATGCTCGTACCGTCGTTCCCGTGGTAAATGTAGACCTCGTCGCCGGTCCAGTGGTCGACGCGTTTGAAGACCACGGCAGCGTCAGTCCGGTCGTAATAGCCGTCCTCGAGGTAGATACCCACGCGGTCGTCGCGGCAGAGATCGGGACCGGTGAAAGAATAGGAGGGGAAGGGACTGTGCTCGAGCGCGACGAATCGATCGGGATGATCGACCACCCAATGAGAGTCGATGCCCATATGGTTGGGGACCATATCACTCGCCAAACGAATCCCGCGCTGCCACGCGCGGTCACGCAGGCTCTTGTATCCGTCCTCCCCACCCAGCTCGTCCGCCACGCGGTAATCCTCCACGGAATAGGCGGAGGCGACGGCTTCGGGGTTGCCCATGATCTGCTTGATGCGCTGGGAGGCAGAGCTGCGCTGCCAGAGTCCGATGAGCCACAGCCCCGTGAACCCTCGCTCCGCCAGGGTGTCCAACTCCTCGTCTGGGACCTGGTCCAGCCGGCGGATGGGCCGCTCGTAGGCCTTCGAGAGCTGATCGAGCCAGACGTAGGCGTTCTTGGCGATGAGGACCACCTGGGGCATCCATGCTTGATCCGGGCTGAAGCGCTCGTATTCCGTCTCGTGGAACTCGTAGACGCGGCTGGGGCCTGGGCCCAGGAAGACGGCCTTTTCCTCCTCGGCGATCAGGTCGAGGCTGCTGAGGAGCCGGTAAAGGTACTTGCCCAGCAAGGATCCCCAGCGCTCCTGCATGAACTCGAGCTGACCGGAGAGCGAGTGAGGTGACCGCCGACTTGGAGCTTGAAGCATATCGATCAAGTTCTCGTTGTCGGGCCCGAACCGCGGCTGAGTCTCGAAAAACTCGTGGAGCTCCGACACCATCTCCCGATAGGCGGTTTCCTTCTCCAACTCCGTATCGTCGAAGAGTTCGATAAAGGGAGAGAAGCCCGGGTTCTCGTTGGCGAGCCAGAGGAGGATCAGCTCCTCAAGGACGATCTGCCGGTGCGGCACGCCCTCAGCCTCGCCCTCCAGATACTCGTCGACGCTGGTGTCATCGCGGTAGACCGCCATGGGTGGGAAGCGGTCGACGAAGCGGCCCAGCGTCTCATCGACCTCCTTCTCGCCGACCTTGTCGTGGAGCCAGTCGAGGGCGTCCGCCATCACTCGGGCGTTCTTGTGCTCGCGGTACCTCTCGACCACGTAATGGAGGATTTCGTCGATGAGGCCCATGGCGTTGATCTGGCCGGCCTTCACCGCACGTTCTGGATAGCGGACCAGGTCGCGGCGCTGGTTCATCTTCTGAGCGAAAAGCCGAGCTGCGTGGAAATTGACAAAGATAACGTTGCCGGTGAGGGTGAAGAGGGTCTCGTCCAAGGCATAGAGTTCACGAGCCTCACGAGAGATGTGGAACTCCTTCGTAGCGCGCTGTGCATCTCGAATCTCGGGCAGTCGGATGATCATGGTTCGCTCCATTCCCCAGCCTTATCGCGCGGGGAGTCTAGCCCACGCACGCCGGCGTGCTGCCCTTTCAGGAATTCCAGGACTGCAACACCGGGTTGTCTTCGGGTCCTATGGACGGCAAAACGCCATGCCCAGATCTCACGAGAGACCACCAAAATGCTCTCCCGTGCAGACACGTTGCAGGCCTTCCATCCGTCCCAAGCGAATGCTTACGGTCGATACGGTGCTTCGGGCCGACCAGTCGGGCCTATGTGCGTTACACTAGATGCCAATGCCCGTACGCTGGCAAGCGCTCCACCGTCCGTTGGTCTTTCGGGGGGGTTACACGGTTCCTTGCAGTTCACGGAGGTCGATTGTCATCTCTACCTCCCATGGACGCTGAGGCTCCAAAAAGACTGACCACCAGAGTAGCGTGCAGGTTCCTTGATAGACGCGCTCGTAGCCAGCCTCGGAGTTGGAGACAACTTCCAGGGGGAAGTGCCACAGATTGGCTGCCCGGCTCGTACGGATCCGAACGGCCCCAGCCAGGTCCGGCAGCGTAGACCCGACGGTCAGGCTCCCAATCTCGTCATCCCCGGCGAAATCCCCCAGGGCACGACGCTCTGAATCGGCCAGCAGGAATCCGTAGGGGCTGTCCCCTCCGACGATGCCCCAATTGAACTCGACCCCGAAACGGAAATCGGCGGAGATGGCATTCAGATTGGTGACCCGATAGCAGATCCTGGCTCGGTTGGATGCAGGGCGCGTCGATATGCTCTTCTCCACGCGGACCGGGAATCGCACGGCCCCAGCCTGAACCATACCGTCCCTTCGAAGGGAAAGGACGGTTTTCCCGTCCTCGTAGACTAGATTGGAGAGGTAGGGTTGGTCCACAAAGTCCCCTTGCTCACTGTGGTGGCCCTGATAGAAATCTTCGGGCGTGGTATCACCGTGGAGGAAGTGATCGAGCAGCGAGACGCGGCGATGGCCGTCGAAGAAGAGCCGCGTGTGGACGTCGTGCTCCTTCACCTGGACGCCCTTGGGGATCTTCTCCTCGCCGGCGAGGTAGAGACGACCCTGCTCGGCTGCTTCGCGCAGGGCCTCGTGATACCCCTCGCGTCGGCGCGCCATTGTATTCAGCAGGTTGTACCGGCGAGCCCGCCAGTCCCATTCGACGAGCGCCCCGCCGTAGGCAGGTTTGAAGACCATGACCTGCTGATCCGAGTTGAGGATGACCTCTTCGCTCGTGTCGGCGTCAAGGTCACCCCGCTCCACGCGGAGCCAGGTCTCCGTTGGGCTCATGGCGCGGTCAGCCAGGGTTTCGGCGGCGATGAGATGGGCGTAGTTCGCCACCCGGATGTGGAAGAGATAGATGCCGCCGAAGAGCCCGTGCCAGTAGCCGCAGTTGCACTGGGCGGACCATGTGTGGTCCAGGGCCCGGTCCTTCAACTCGCCCTCGGGAAGGGCGTGCACTTTTCGGCTCACCCAGAGCATCTTCTTATGCATCTGGTTGATCTCGTCGTAACGGCCCAGGAACGAGCGCCACGCGCCCCCGCCCACGAAGCGGAGGATGTCCTGGCGGTTCTCCACTTCCAGCTCCTCGCGAACTCGGCCCAGCTTGGCGAAGGCATCGGGCGGAAGGGCCCAGTGCATCATCTCCTCATAAGCAGCACAGGGAAGATAGATTCTGCCCAGAGGGGCCTTGCTCTCGGCTATCTCACCTAAGGGGCGGGTCTCCAACCACTTCGAACTGTGCTCCAGAGCCTCGAAGAAGCGATCGACCCATCCGGCGGCCCCCCAGCAGTGCTCCCAGGTATTGGGCCAGAATCCGAACTTCTCGCCGTCGTCTGCGAAGACGGTGACGCCTCCAGGGTGTCGCTCGGCCTGATCTTCCAGCCAGGCCATCACCGTCTCGACGGGGCGCCAGGGAATGGCATAGCGCAGGTACATGGGGCTACCGAAGACCTGCACGGTGGCGCCCTCCTCCTCGGTCACGTAAGCGCCGAAGAGGTCATCGTCGCTGAGGCCAGCCATCTTGAACGGCGTGTCATCGAGCACAGTGTAGTCCGCGCCCGCCTCCGCCAGACTCACGGGGAGGTGGGGCTCCCAGATCCTCTCAGCAAGCCATGCACCTCGAGTCACTGTGCCGAATAGCTCTTGAAGGCAGTCATTCATCTTGTGGAGCTGACCGAGCTTGTCGTCGCGCGGGATGGAGACAAGGATGGGTTCGTAGTATCCGCCAGACAAGAGCTCAACCTGCTCGCGATCCACGAGGTCCTTGAGCCGGTCCAGGTGTGCCGGTTGGTTCGCCGCCAGCCAGTCCAACAAAGGGCCGCTGTAGTGGAGGGACAGTCGTATCCGGGGGTGACGCTCAAGAGCCGCCAGCATGGGGGCGTAAGCCTTCACTGTTGCCTGCGTGAAGACGTCATCGAAGTTGCCCACCGGCTGGTGGTTGTGTATGACCAGGGAGAGCGTGAGAGGGGACATGTTTGATCGCTTTCTCTTCACAAGCCTTGTCAGCCATCGAGCGGCACGCATCCAAACGCGAGGCGGGACGACGTTCGGACGGAGCACGCCAATCCCATCTGGGGCCGCCATCTCGCGCTATTGTCGTCCATCTTTGGTTTTTGGTCAAGTGCCTGTTAGGAAGTCTGGCGGCGGACCCCCGGCGGCGCTGCGTGCGCTAACGAGTTGTCGCGGACCGACCGCGGATTGGCTAGAGATGATTCGTGACAGCAGACAGCCTGTAGAGGCCCATTTTCAAGTCGTTTCCGACTTCCGCCGCGAGATCTATGACAACTCGTTAGCGCACCCGGCGGCGCTGGCTGACTTGACCTCCGCGCCGGATGGTGCTATAAGCTCCCCTGGAACCCAAGGGGTGACCGTTGATGTCCTATCCGTGTCAAGAACGACCACCGAAGGCGGGAGCTCGAGGCTGAAGGAGGTCGCGACAGGATGAAGACTTTCCTGCCCACGCTCGGGTGCTTCTGTCGGGTCGCATCGTCGGCCCTCGCGGATCAAGCCGTACCCTGGCAGTGATTGAGAGGAGATGTTATGAGCAGCAAACTGCGCTTTTGTACCAATTGCGGCGCCCAGGTGGGACCTGGGAGCCGATTCTGCGGGCAGTGCGGGCATCCGTTGCAGTCAGCGCCGAAGACGCAGCCTCCACCGCCCGTGAGCGGGAGGCCGCAGGGGCCAGGCCACGGGCCAGCGACGCCGCCCCCACCGCCGGTGAGCCGGGGTCCAGAGAGGCGAAGTCACGGCCCGGCCACACCTCCCCCCGCTCCCACCACCAGGGGGGAACAGATCCTCGGGATCGTGCCGGTAGGGAAGCGGGCGGGCAAGCTGGGCATGCGTCAGGACAGCTACAATATGATCGTGACGCCGTCGAACCTGGTCTTCGCTTACCTCAGCCCCCAGCTTCAGAAGACGGCGGTGCAGCAGGCTCGCGAGCAAGCGAAGCAGCAGGGGAAGGGATTTTTCGGTCAGTGGGGTGCCCAACTGGCGTGGATGTCCGTCCTGCACGATCAGTACCGAAAGATGTCCATGGAGGCAATCCTCTCCCAGTACCCGGGGAGCTTTGTGATACCACGTAATCAGATTCAGAAGGTGCGGTTCAAGGATCAGTACGACCGGGAGAGTGGGAACACAACTCAGGAGATCATTCTGCGGACGGCTGGAGGCAAGTACCGCTTCAAGCTCCTCGCCGGCAACATGCGGGCGGTGAAGCAGCTGCTGCGGTAGGTGTTGGTCGGTGGGTGGAGACCGTTGGCGCCCGTGTACTGACCTGTTTTGACTGGCATACGAGGCAAGCATACGCTCGTGAGGTGCAACGCACCTGGAAGGTGCATCGCACCGGTCGGGGCGACAACTCGTTCGTGCACCCGCGGGCTTGTCCATGCTTGTCAGCCGGCCCCATTCGTGCTACACTTGCCAGTTGGCATCCAGACAGCCCGAGAGGGATCGGGCACTCCGTCGTTCACGTGGTGATGCGTAGGGGCTCTTGATATGAGGTGTATCGATGCGTAAACGTGTCGTCCTGGCCGGGCTCGCGCTGTTGGTCGCGCTTCTGGTCGCCGCTCCGGCTGGCCGAGCTGCGCCGCTGCACCAGGCGCAGTCGACCATCACCTACCCGACGGATGGCACCACCGTCAGTGGGCAGGTCGAGGTCACAGGTGTTGCTCTCCATCCCAACATGGACTTCTACCAGGTGCGGTACGCGCCCGGAGGGCAGCCCGCTGCCGACTCCCAGTGGCAAGACTTTGCCATCGTTGAGGGGCAACAGGTCGATAACGACGTCCTGGGGACCTGGGATACGGGCCAGGTGCCCGACGGTCAGTACACCCTGGCCCTGGCTGTGTGGGGGCGGGACGATGCGAACAACCCCTACGTCTTCTTCGCCACCAACATCAGGGTGAACAACGCGGATCCGGCCGCGACGCCCACGCCGGATGAGCCCGAGGAGCCCACGGAGATTCCGCCCACGCCGACGACGGGTCCGACGCCGACGCCCGTCGCCGTGGAACAGCCGGCGACGTCCACCCCCCGGCCGACCCCGACCACCTCAGCGAGCCTGATGGCAACGCCCACCGTAGCCGTTCCCGACGAGCCTGCGATGTCGTTGAACGTCAGCGAGATACGAGACGGTTTCTGCGTGGGTGGTCTTTTCACCGTCCTCCTGCTCTCGCTCTGGGGTCTTTATCAGTTAGCCAAACTGGGCCTCCGCTGGTTCCTCCGCCAGCGCTCTCAGACGTCGGGCGGTGTTGGTCGCTGACGCTCTCTCCCCGTCGCTGACGAAGCCACTGATGAGCCGATACCTGATTGTCGGGCTGGGTAACCCGGGACGCGAGTACGCGGACAACCGGCACAACGTGGGCTACCGTTGTGTTGAGCACTTGGCTGCGGCCCACGGTATCACGTTCGGCCGCCGCCAGAAACGGAACGCTGTCTCGCTGGGCAGCATCAAGGAACGATCAGTCATCCTCGCCAAACCGCGCACGTACATGAACAAGAGCGGTGGTCCTGTGGCGGCGTTGGCGCGGTTCTACCGCGTGCCCATTGACCGGCTTCTCGTGGTCTATGATGATCTGGATCTTCCGCCGGGCACGACTCGTCTGCGCCCGTCGGGAGGGAGCGGTGGACACCGCGGCATGCGCTCGGTGATCCAGCAACTGGGGAGTCGTGAGTTCCCACGGATGCGCATCGGGATCGGTCGACCGCCTGGGCGTATGGACCCGGCCGACTACGTCCTGCAGGATTTTTCGGATGCGGAGGAAGAGCTGCTGGAGAGGACATTGGAGCACGCGCGAGGCGCCATCGAACTCTGGCTGGACGTGGGGGTCGAGGAAGCGATGAGTCGCTACAACCGCAGTATCGAGGACGACAGCGCCAACTGAATGACACCCAGAAGCTGTACGGTCCGCTGATGCGCTGATCCTCCGTCTGTTAGAAATCCCTACATATGGACATATCTGGCCTCCTGACGACCATTGGGGCGCTGGAGCCCTACCAGGCCCTCCGACAGGACCTGGAGCGCGGCGAGCTGCCGGCTCCCCTGGGCCTGATGCGGGCGGCGCGTGCCCCCGTGCTGGCCGCCCTGGCCCGCGATCTGAAGACGTCGCTGCTGGTCGTCACGGGTACCGTCGGCAGGGCTCAGAAGCTGACCCAGTCGCTGGGTGATTGGTGCGGTGGAACCGTTCCCATCCTCCGCTTCCCCGAACCTCTGACCCTCTTCTACGATCGCGCGCCCTGGACTGACGAGATCATCGTGGGTCGCCTCCGTGTCCTATCGGCGTTATACAATCGCCGGGAGGAAGGGCCTGAGGAGGCGGGCCTGATTATTGTCTCGTCGGCCCGAGCTCTGATGCAGCGGACGCTCCCCCTTCATCAATATCGGCTCTCTATCCGCCTCGTCAGGCTCGGTCAGGCTCTGGATCTCGAGCGGACCCTGCACCGCTGGGCGGGCCTGGGGTATGAGCCGGTGAGTGTTGTCGAGGCCCCTGGCCAGTTCAGTCATCGAGGGGGGATTATCGACATCTACCCTCCAGACGACGAGCTTCCGGTGCGCATCGAGCTATGGGGGAATGAGATCGACTCCATCCGCCGTTTTGATCCGGGCACACAACGGTCTCGGGAGCGCGTGGAGGAGGTTACCATCGCCCCGGCGCGAGAGGCCCTCCCGCGCCACGGCCCGCGGGTCGCCGAGCGGATCGAGGCGATGTTGAGCCAGGACCTGCCGGAGGATCTGGCCGTGGAGCTGGAGGAGCATCACCAGGGATTGGAACAGGCGGCGCCGTTCCCCGGGCTCGAGTTCTACTTGCCCATCTTCTACTCCGAGCCGGCCACGCTCCTTGACTATCTCCCGCCGGGGGGCCTGGTGATCGCGGATGACCGCTGGGAGCTCGCCGATAACTGGGCCGAGCTCGAGGAAGAAGCGCTGGACCTGAAGGCGTCGGTGGCGACGGCGGATGCGCTTCCCCCAGACTACCCACTCCCTTACGCCACCTGGGACCAGTGGTCTGAGGCTACCGCCGACCGGCCCGTGTTGACCCTGGGCCACGGGCGCGAGGAGTCCGTGTCGCGCTTGTCGGTCTGTTTCATCTCTGGGCCTAGGTTTGGCGGACAGCTCAAGCCGGTGATGGACCACATCGATATGGCGCACGTCCAAGGGGATCGTGTGGTCGTCATCAGCCGCCAGGCCCGTCGCCTGGCCGACGTCTGGAGCCGAGAGCACGACTACGTCTCGCCTCTGGAGGACTTGAGCAAGCCTCCCGGCTCGCCGCTGACCTTCATCGAAGGCGCGTTGGAGGAAGGGTGGATGCTGCAGCCGTCGGCGGGCGGAGCGACGCAGCTTCTCACCGACGGCGAAATCTTCGGCTGGCGCCGCCCGGCGCCGCGCCGCCCCGTCCACCGCCGCAAGGTGGCTCCGGAGTCCGTCTTCGCCGATTTCTCGCCTGGGGATTACGTGGTCCACGTGGAGTACGGCATCGGGATCTTCCGCGGCCTGGTCACGCGGGCCGTCGAGGGCGGGGAACAAGAGTATCTCCTGGTCGAGTACGGGGGCGACGATCGTCTGTTTGTCCCAATCTATCAGACCGATCGATTGACCCGGTACATCGGAGGCGATGATCGGCCCCCGGTGCTCAGCCGTCTGGGGAAGGCGCAATGGCGGGAGGTCAAGGACCGGGTCAAGAAGGCCACGGAGGAGGTGGCCCGGGAGCTGCTGGAGCTCTACGCCGCCCGGGAGGTGGCCACGGGACATGCCTACCGACCCGATACGCCCTGGCAGACGGAGTTGGAGGCCTCCTTCCCCTATTACGAGACGAGGGGACAGAGGGAGGCCATCGCGGACGTCAAAGATGATATGGAGAGCCCGCAGCCGATGGACAGGCTGGTCTGCGGCGACGTGGGCTATGGGAAGACCGAGGTCGCGTTACGGGCGGCGTTCAAGGCCGTGATGGACGGGCGTCAAGTGGCGGTCCTGGTGCCGACAACGGTCCTCGCCCAGCAGCACTACGCCACCTTCCGACAGCGTATGGAGCCTTTCCCGGTAGAGATCGAGATGCTCTCTCGATTTCGCACCCGGTCGGAGCAGGAGGAGATTCTCGAGAAGCTCCTGGCGGAGCAGATCGACATCGTTGTGGGCACCCACCGTCTGCTCCAGGACGACGTGGTCTTTGCCGATCTGGGCTTGCTAATCATCGACGAGGAGCAGCGCTTTGGCGTCACGCATAAGGAGAGATTCAAGCGTCTGCGCACCGAGCTCGACGTCATGACGATGACCGCGACGCCGATTCCTCGCACGCTCTACCTCGCTCTCACGGGCGTCCGCGACATCAGCATCATCCAGACGCCGCCCGAGGAACGGCTTCCCGTCTCGACCTACGTTGGGACGTACGATGAATCCTTGGTGCGGCGCGCGGTCCTCCGCGAGTTGGAGCGGGGCGGGCAGGTCTTCTACGTCCACAACCGTGTTCAGACGATTGGAGCGGTACGCCGGCGGCTGGAGCGCCTGGTCCCCGAGGCGTCCTTCGGCGTGGCCCATGGGCAGAAGCCCGGGCGGGAGCTGGAGGAGACGATGGTCCACTTCGTGGACGGGGAGATCGATGTGCTGGTGTGCACGACGATTATCGAGAGCGGGCTGGACATTCCCTCGGCCAACACGCTCATCGTGGAGAGGGCAGGGCGGATGGGCCTGGCCCAGCTCTACCAGCTGCGGGGCCGGGTGGGCCGAGCCGCCGAACGGGCGTATGCTTACCTCTTCCACGACCGCGAGAGCCGCCTCACGAGAGAGGGACGGCAGCGGCTGGAGACGATCCGTGAGGCGAGTGGCCTGGGAGACGGATACACCATCGCTATGCGGGACCTGGAGATTCGGGGCGGCGGTGACATCCTGGGGACGCGGCAGTCGGGCCACATCTCAGCCGTCGGCTTCCATCTGTATGCACGCCTCTTGGCGCGGGCCGTAGAGGAGTTGAAGGCCGAACGGGAGGGTAAGGCGCCGCCGCCAGAGCCCTTGACGGCCATACGGATCGATCTACCGATTCCGGTGCGGCTCCCCGAGGACTACGTGCCGGACACGTGGCTGCGGCTCAAGATGTATCGTCGACTGGCCGAGCTCAACACGATGGCCGAGATCGAGGAGATGGAGCGAGAGCTGATCGACCGGTTTGGGCCCCTTCCGGTCTTGGCGCGCAACCTTCTTTTCCAGCTGCGGCTAAAGGCGCTAGCACGGGATGCCGGGGTGCGCATCGTGAAGATCGAGAATGGGAGGCTCGCCCTGCGGCCGGCGGCAGAGTTCCCCCGCGAGGAGCTTCGGGTGGCGTTGGGGAAACGGGCGAGTGTCAGTCGTCACGGCGTCTGGGTACCGAGGGAGGAGGGATGGCAGGAAACCCTGGTGGCGCTGCTCAAGGAGATGGCCCCGATCACGGGTGTTTGACGGATGCCTGTCCAGGGGGTATACTGATCTGTGGAAGAGGGGGGTAGCCTGAACGACCGCGGAGGGGGGGCTAGACGACGATGAATGTGTTGCGCGACATCTCGGTCATTCTGCTGGCAGCTGAGGTCTTTCTCCTCAGCCTGATCCCGCTGGCGCTTGTCGGTGCTGTTGTCTACGGTGTGTGGTGGTTGCGTAGGCACCGGAACATGCCCTCTTGGTTAGGCGCGGCACGAACCCACTTTGGGTTGGGCCTCTCCTATGTGGAGATGGCGATGGACGCGCTGGCGAAGCCCGTCATTGTGGCCCATAAGGCAGCCGCTGCAGTTGAGGGCTGGAGTCGCGCCTTGAAGGGATCTCGGGACCGTCGGCTGTAGGATCGTTTTTCACGAGTTGGTCGGTACGGTGGGGTGATGCTGTTCGAATCCTAGTCCATGAGAGGATCTCTAGCCTGCTGTGGGCCGGGTCGTTGAACGGGACGGTGAGGCTGAGACGAGAGGAGGTCGTCTGGTGAATCTGAGAACACGTGTGATGATGATTGGTGGTCTGGTCGGCGGTCTGATTGGCGTTCTTGCGGCGCAGCTCTACCTCCGGTCCGCCGAGACCAAGGCAGAGGGGGGCGAGGAGGTCGAACTCCCATCGCTGGAGCCCCGAGATATGATCAAGTTGGTCTTGAGTGTGTTGGGCGTATTGAAGCTCGTCGATGGGCTAGCTGGTCCGCCCAGACCCTGACCTGCACGAGGAGGTGCCATGGCCTTCACGTTTCCATCCGATGCATGGATCGAGGAGCTGGGTCGTCGACTGAATGAGAGCACGTCGTACGAGCGCTCCGCGAAGGACTGGGAGGGTGACTTCCTCTTCGTGGTGGAGCCAGACGAGGACTACGATGAGACAGTCTATCTTTTTCTAGGCCTCCACCACGGGAAGAGCACCGGGGCTGCCCAGGTTGCGTCGAAGGATGAGCGGGACACGGAATTCGTCATCAGGGCGCCGTACGGCGTCTGGCGCCGGGTCATCGAAGGGGAGTTGGATCCCATCCGCGGTATGATGACGCGGCGGCTGAAACTTTCAGGAAACCTGGTTAAGATCATGCGGTACCCGAAGGCGGCCCAGGAGATTGTCTCCTGTTGCGCCGAGGTGCCGACGGACTGGTCGCGATAGACCGAAACCTGACGGGTCTTCCCGGCGGTGGGGCTACAGCGCGGCTGTGCCCGGACGCCTTCCCCTAGTCCAGTAACCTCTGTCGCAGACCTGTCAGGTTTGTCGGCCACAGTAGGGGGTCTCCATGTGGCACTTCGTTTCTCCGCAGATCGTCTTCGGTCAAGGGGCTCTGGATGCCCTCGAGGACCTGCATGGCGGCCGGGCGCTCCTCGTCACCGATGCTACGCTGGTCGAACTCGGCCTCGTGAATCGGGTCGTTTCTCTCCTCCAGAAAGCCTCCATTGAGAGCCACGTTTTCGACGCGGTGGAGCCCGAGCCGAGCCTCCAGACAGTGCGGACCGGGGCCGAGGTAGCCCGGGATCTGGCGCCCAACTGGATCATCGGCCTCGGCGGTGGCTCTCCCATGGACGCGGCCAAGGCGATCTGGGTGCTCTACGAGCGGCCCGACCTGGGGCCGGGGGACATCAATCCCTTCATCGACCTGGGCTTACGTCAGAGAGCGCGGTTGATCACCATTCCCACGACCAGCGGCACGGGAGCAGAGGTCACCTGGGCGATTGTACTTACCGATGTGGGCGAGGGGCGGAAGATGGGATTGGGCAACCGCGAGAACGTGGCCGATATAGCCATCGTCGATCCGGAGATGGCCGCCGGTATGCCCTCGAAGCTCACCGCCGACACGGGCCTGGATGCGCTGACCCACGCGGTGGAGGGGTACATCTGCACCTGGCACACAGACCTGACTGACGGGCTCTGCGTGCAGGCTGCTCGAGACATCTTCGCGTTCCTATCCCGAGCCGTCAAGGACGGCAGCGATATGGAGGCGCGGGAGCGCATGCATCACGCCGCCACCAGCGCGGGCCTCGGTTTCGGCAACGCGATGGCCTCTCTGGCTCACGCTATGGGGCATGCCCTTGGTGCGCGGTACCACATTCCCCACGGACGCGCCGTGGCGCTGTTCTTGCCCTACACGGTGGAGTACGTTGCTCACCAGGAGCCGGGCAGGTCCGCCGAGCTGGCGCAGCGGCTCAGGCTGACCGACCGGACGGAGAAGGGCGGGGCCCTGGCGCTGGCAGGGGCGATCCGAGAGCTGATCCGCCGTGTCGGCAATCCTACGTCGGTCGAGCAGCTTGACGTCGCCCCGGACCGGTATCGGTCGGACCTGGAACGCATGGTGGACGATACCTTCAGCGACACGCAGATGGTCACGGCTGCCCGGGCGCCTTCCTATGAAGAGCTGCGGCAGCTCTTCCTCTGCGCCTATTCCGGGGACGCGGTCGACTTCTAGCATCATCCCTTCCTGGACTCCGCACAGCCAGCCGTCGGGCTTTCTCGGCTCAACCAACATGCCCCCGCTCGGGTCACGCTGCATCTTTGCGATCCTCGGCCTGAGCGGCGTACTCCCTGTCGTCCAGTGGGAACATCTTCGCGTGAGAGACCCCAGGGGTTTCCCAGACGGCGATGGCTGCACCGGGATTCTGCTGCTGGTGGTCGAATCACTCACGCAGACAGGCGGGCGCTCCACAGCGTTACAGCTGGTGGCAGCCCTTCATACAGTGGCGCCCTGCCATGGATTTGGTAACATGGGGGCCGTTCAGATCCCATTCAGTCGAGTGGTGTGGCAGTTGACGTGAAGAGGAAAAGCGATGGAGATGAAGAGAAACCGATTGCACCTGATCAATTTGATTGCCCTGTTTGTTCTTTCGGCGTGTGGCTCGACAGCGACGCCCGTGCCCTCCCCGACCCCGGAACCCACGGTCAAACCATCTCTGGTTCCGAAGGCCGATGACATCTACGTTGCCGTCGACGGCAGCGGTGACTATCCGGCCTTGGAGCAGGCGTTCCGGGCGGCTGTGCCTGGAGCAACCATCACGCTTGGCCCCGGCGAATACCGTCTGATTGCCGGTATTGAGATTCCCAACTCACTGAATCTGGTGGGGGCGGGTATGGATGAGACGGAGATCGTCTCCGGCGGCCCAGGGCACGTGATTTCCTTCACCGGGTCCGGCTCCTTCAGTGCCGAGGGGATCACGTTCCGACACGACGGTAAGCTGATGGCTGACGTGGTGGTCATCGAGGACGGCACCGCTGATTTCCGCGGCTGTCGCTTCACTGGCGCGCTCTACGAAGAGGGGAAGGGAAACCGGGCTGGTCTGCGCTATAAGGGGAGGGCCCGTGGCACGGTGGAGGACTGTGAGGCGATCGGGAACGATAACACGGGCATTCTGGTGGAGCAGCAGGCCCAGCCTGACCTCCTGCGAAACACGTGCTCGGATAACGCCGTGGTGGGTATCGGCTACATGGACCTGGGCAAGGGCCTGGTCAGCGAGAACGAGTGCACCGGGAATAAGATTGGGATCGGTGTCGCCGTCGAGTCTCGTCCCACGTTGGAGGGGAACAGGTGTAACGACAACGACTACGGGATTGCGTACGTGGAGAACGGGGGCGGTCAGGCATACGGCAACGAGTGCTCGCGGAACATAATTGGCATCACGGTGGGTGGTTCCTCGACCGCCCAGCTTTCGGACAACGACTGCCGTGATAACTCGGAGGTGGACATCCGCGACGATCGTGAATGAGCCCGGTGCACGGAGCGGTAGCGTGAGGCTTCCAAGCAACGCTTCCTGGCGCGGGGGTGTGGCGGGGGACGTCCAGGCACGAGGAGGTTGTGGCTGGGTGAAGATGAGTCCCTGAGCTACGCTCGCCGGTCGTTCCGCGCGACACAATACTTCATACTGGACTTTCGGCCGCCCGGCTCGAGCCGGGCGGTGTGTTTCTTTCTAATAGGTCCTTGATCTCCGGCCGACGGCGATCGATTAGGAGGAACGTACCAAGGAACCTTAAAGTTTGCTAGACGAGGGCATGAGGTACTGGTAAATGCCCTGGGCATGCTGTATAATGTGGGGGCTTGTGGGGAGAAGTGGGGCGCAGTGGTTTGTGCTCCCTTTCCTACGCCTCTTTCTTACGCTCACGTGGGGACTACAACGGCATGTTTCTGGGCAGATTTGTCCACACCCTCGACAGCAAGGGACGATTGACCATCCCCGCCAAGTTCCGAGCGGATCTGGACGAGGGCTTGGTGGTGACCAGGGGTATAGACAATTGCCTCGTAGCATTCCCCATGTGGCGGTGGGACCAGCTGGCGGCGCAGGTGGGCGATCTACCGTTCACGGATCGTCGGGCGCGGTCGTTCAAGCGGTTCCTTTTCGCCAGCGCCGCTGACGCCAGCCCTGATAGTCAGGGGCGTATTCTTATCCCTCCGCGCCTGCGGGAGCACGCCGGCCTTGACGGCGAGGTCGTCATCGCTGGTGTCAACGATTCCATTGAGATCTGGAGCATGGAGGCCTGGCACGACGAACGAGACCGGGCCGACGGCGAGAACATCGATCGTGAAGGCTGGGAGGCACTCGGCATCTAAGGGAGAGCATGCATGATCCCTGTCTCCCTGGAAGAGCCACCCGGTTCAAAGCGCGATCTGAAGGTGGCATCCGGCAGGCCGGAGCGTTTGGTCGGTACCTTAATAGCCGCTGACATGGAGAAAGGGTAGGAGTTGGAGCGGACACACGTGCCGGTTCTTCCCCAGGAGGTCTTGGAAGCCCTCCTGGTGGAACCCGGCGGACGATTCGTCGACGCGACCCTGGGGGCGGGAGGGCACGCCTACGAGATCCTGGCTGCCTCCAGTCCAGGCGGCGAACTCCTCGGCCTCGATCGAGATCCAGAGGCCCTTAAGATTGCGGCGGATCGCCTCGCGCGGTTTGGCGATCGCGCAGAGGTGGTGCATGCCTCCTTTGCGAGCCTGAAGGAGATTGCGGCAGGTGCCGGATTCACCCAGGCTGATGGTATTCTCTTCGACCTCGGGCTTTCCTCACTCCAACTGGAGGATTCCCGACGGGGGTTTTCGTTTCTGACTGACGGGCCGCTGGATATGCGGTTCGATCCGACGTCCCAGGGGCCTACGGCCGCTGACTTGATCAACCGTCTCTCTGAGGAGGAGCTAGCGGACGTGCTCTTCCGCTATGGGGAGGAGAGACAGTCCCGGCGAATTGCAGGCGCGATCGTGGCGGCGCGGCCGATCCAGACCACAGGACAACTGGTCGAGGTTATCGAAGAGACCGTGGGTCGGCGCCGGGGGAGGCTGCACCCCGCGACGCTTAGTTTTCAAGCCTTGCGGATCGCGGTGAACGAGGAGTTGGCGTCCATCAAGAGCGCTCTGCCGCAGGCCGTCGAGACGCTAAAGATGGGGGGGCGACTGGTCGTTATTGCTTTCCATTCACTGGAGGACCGCATTGTCAAGCGGTTCATGCGGCGGGAGAGCAAAGACTGTATCTGTTCGCGTGAGCTACCGATTTGTACGTGTGACCACCGGGCATCCCTTAGCCGGGTCGTCCGTAAGCCGATCCGGCCGACGGAGGACGAGGTAGCGTACAATCCTCGGGCTCGCTCGGCCCGTCTCAGGGTTGCAGAGCGCATACGATGAAGGTTGAGTGCCGCCCTCACGTGCGGACCAGCGGGGTGGCGCGGAAAGGGGTTGTGGGCAGACGATGTCGGGTTTTCTGGAGTGGGCCACCCACGGGGTCAAGCGCGGGCGTCTGGAGTTCCGCTCGCGTCCGATGGTCGTTCTGACGGTCATCGTCGTGGTTCTGGCGCTGGTTGCTGCTGTCTATCTGATGCTGGTGAGCCGAACGGCAGCGCAGGGGCGCCGGATCGAGCAACTCCAGACAGAGATCTTTCGGCTCCAGCGGGAGAACGAGCAGTTGACGGTGGAGATCGCGGAGGTGACATCCGTGCTTCAGTTGAAGGAACGAGCTGCAGCGCTGGGTTTTGCCACGCCAGAGCGTTTAGAGTTCCTGTCGATTTCGGAGTGAGGTTGGGAGCGCGATATGGCTGAGGGACCGAGGCGGCGTCTAGCACTACTAATCACCCTGCTGGCGGGGTGTGCGGTGCTGACGGTGGCTCAGCTGATCAAGGTCCAGATTGTCGACCACCGCTTCTATGCGCACTGGGCTGAGGAGCAGTGGATCAGGGCGATCCGCATGGATCAGCCACCGCGCGGTGTGATTCGCGATCGGGACGGCTGCTTGCTAGCCGGCAACGGGGTGAGGTATGCGATCGAGGCCTCCCCAGCTTATGTGATCGATCATCACGAAGCTGCAAAGGAACTAGCCTCAGTCCTGCACATGCCTGCATCGCACCTGGAGGCACAACTGAGTAGTCGGGACGACAACGGCGAGCTGCGCAAGTGGATTCGGGTCTCGCAGTCAGTCTCGAAGGAGGTCGGGGAGCAAGTCGCCGACCTGAAGATAAGAGGGGTGACCGTCAAGCCTCTCTGGAGGCGAGAATACCCGGAGAGGCACTTGGCCTCTCATGCATTGGGTTTTGCCACGAGCGAGACGGGCTACTACGGCGTTGAGGGTTTCTACGATGCGATGCTGCAGCCGGAGCCCGTGGAGTGGGTGGGGCCAGTGGATGTCGCCAGTGCGCCCGTCCCCTGGGAGCCCATCGCGGGGGAGTTCCCCCGACGTGGGGTGGATCTGGAGTTGACGGTGGATCGCACGGTACAGGCGCTGGTGGAGGCCGAGCTGGAGCGCGCCCTGCAGGAGTACCAGGCGGCATCGGGGACGATCATTGTTATGGAGCCGGAGACTTTTGGCATTCTGGCTATGACGAGTCTGCCCAGCTACGATCCTGAGGAGTATCCACGGTTCCTGGATGAGGATCCGGTGCCCTTCGAGGACCCGGCAGTGAGCAAGCAGTATGAGCCCGGATCGGTCTTCAAGATGGTGACGGTGGCGGCTGCGCTGGACGCCGGCGTTGTAACGGAGGACTCGGTCTATCACGACGAGGGGTGGATCGAGGTGGGGGGCCAGGCGATCCACAACAGCATGCGGAAGGTCTACGGGGACCAGTCGGTCGCGGACATCCTGGTTGAATCGCTCAACGTTGGATCGGCGTGGCTGAGCACACGGTTGGGCGCGGATTTGTTCTACGAGTACGTGCAGGGTTTTGGGTTTGGCGACGTCACGGGCGTGGATCTCGCTGGCGAGGTGCCCGGGCAGCTGTGGCTCCCGGAGGATATCGAGCACTGGCATCCGTCGAACCTGGGCACAAACGCCTTTGGCCAGGGGATCGCAGTGACTCCCCTCCAGATGACCGTGGCGGCGGCTACGGTGGCCAACGACGGGGCGCGCTTGCGGCCTCACGTGGTGCGCCGACGGATAGCGTCTGACGGGTCGGTGTCGACGTACCAAGCCGTCTTTGAGGAACAGGTGATCGATCCTGAGACCGCACAGACGGTGACCGATATCTTGGTCCGGGTAGTCGAAGAGGGTGCTACGGAGGCGAAGGTGGCGGGCTACCGCGTTGCGGGGAAGACCGGCACGGCGCAGATTCCCATTCCCGGGGGCTATCATCCGGAGGACACCATTGCCAACTTCGTAGGGTTTGGTCCGGTGCCGGATCCAAAAGTCGTGGTGTTGATCAAGCTGGATCGCCCACAGAGTTCGGAATGGGCATCCCATACCGCGGCCCCGACGTTCTCGAGGATTATGGTACAGCTTTTCACTGTGCTGGGTATCCCGCCCGCCGGGGGAGAGCTGGCAGCGGAGGTGGGATCTTGACAGTCCAGACTCTGACCCTGGCGGACGTACTGGAGGCTCTGGCCGGCGACCGGCCCGAGATGCAGACTCAAGCGATCACCGTGACAGTGATTGATTCGCGCGAGGTGCGGCCCGGTGCCCTGTTCGTCGCCTTCGAAGGCGAGGAGGTCGATGGGCACGATTTCGTGGAAGACGCGTTCTCCCGCGGGGCGGTGGCGGCGCTGGTTGAGCACGAGGTCTCGGCGGAGGCCCAGGTATTGGACCTGCGCAGAGGCGGGTCGACGGTTCCTGCGAATATCTCGCTGCCGGTCGTGCTCAGGGTTGACGAGACCCTTGGAGCGCTGCAGCGACTCGCGACTTTCTGGCGGGCACGGCAGGAAGGGCTGCGGGTGATTGGCATCACGGGCAGCGTTGGGAAGACAACGACCAAGGAGTTAGCGGCGGCTGTCCTTGAGAGACGGTATGCGACGGTTAAGAGTGAGGCGAGCTACAACAACGAGATCGGCCTCCCTTTGACGCTGCTCAGTATCACGGGGATGCACGAGCGCGCTGTCCTGGAGATGGGCATGTACGATGTCGGAGAGATCGCCGATCTTGCCCGTATGGGACAGCCCCATGTGGGCGTGGTCACCATTATCCGACCGGTCCACCTGGAACGGGCCGGTTCTCTCGAGCGCATCGTCCAGGCGAAGACGGAGTTGGTGGAGGCGCTACCTCCTGGCCCGGAGGGTACGGCTATTCTCAATTACGATGACGAGAATGTGCGCAACATGGCCAGCGCGACGGAGGCGGGCATTCTGACCTACGGCCTCTCGCCAGAGGCCGATCTCTGGGCAGAGGACATCGAAGGGCTTGGCCTGGAGGGGATCCGTTTCCGACTCCACCACGGGGATGAGACGCTTCACGTAAAGGTACCGCTGCTGGGAAGACACTCGGTGCATACGGCGCTGCGGGCCACGGCTGTTGGTCTTGTGGAAGGGTTGAGCTGGCAGGAGATCATTGAGGGCCTCCACGGCGTGGAACCCTCGGACCAACTCCGCCTGGTGGCGGTGGAGGGGCCTGACGGAGCCACGATTCTCGACGATACCTACAACGCAAGCCCAGCCTCAACCATCGCGGCTTTGAACCTGCTCGCCGAGCTGGATGGCCGGAAGATCGCCGTCCTCGGTGATATGCTTGAGCTGGGCGCCTACGAACACGAGGGACACGAAAAGGTGGGCATGCGAGCCCTCGAGGTGGCCGATGTGGTGGTCACGCTCGGTGATCTAGGAGCGATCATCGGGGAGGCGGCGATCCGATGGGGCATGCGTCCCGAGGCCGTACACATCCTCGACGACAACGAGGAGGTCGTCCATCTGCTCCAGGACATGGTTGAGAGCGATGACGTGATTCTCGTCAAGGGCTCGAGGGCGCTCCATATGGAGGACATCGTTGATGCCCTGGCTGCAGGTGCGCGTTAGGGGATGATGAACCGGGGTCAAGCCGTCGCGAGGTCCCACAGCGTGGGGACTGGTAGGTCAATGCGGGACAACGCACATGGATAGAGCGCTTATTCTGGCGAGTGTTTCGTTCTTGCTGGCTGTCGTATGGGGGCCGCTGCTCATTCGGATTCTGCGGCACTACAAGATCGGCAAACGCATCCGGATAAGTGGGCCCAGCGATCATAAGAGCAAGATGGGCACACCCACAATGGGCGGGTTGATGATCGTGGTGCCCGTTTTCCTGATAACCGTGGTCTTGAACATTTACAACTTGCTGGGGCGGACGCTGATTGGCCGTTCGATCCTGGTGCCCCTTGGGGTGCTGCTCATCTATGCACTGATTGGCGCGATCGATGATCTGGCTGGTGTCCGGGGGGTGCGACGCGGTCTCGGTCTCACCGCTCGACGGAAGCTTCTCTGGGAGATACCACTGACGTTGGGGATTGCAGCTTTTATGCTCCTCACGGACATGCAGTTTGCGGGGCAGGTTGGCGTGCCCGGGGTCGTGCGGATGGTGAACATCGGCTGGCTCTGGGTGCCCATAGCTGCGTTCTTCATCCTCTGGTCGGCCAATGCCGTCAATCTGACCGATGGCCTGGACGGCCTTGCTGGTATCATCGTGGCCAGTGCTTTTGCTGGCTACGGCGTCATTGCCCGTCTCCAGGGACAGTTTTACTTGATCCGCTTCTGTTTTACTGTGGTGGGCGCCTCGTTTGCCTTCCTGTGGTACAACGCCCATCCCGCACAGATGTTCATGGGCGACACGGGAAGCCTGGCTCTGGGCGCGACGTTGGCGACTGTGGCGCTGATGACAGGCCAGTGGCTGCTGCTGCCCATCGTCATTCTGATACCGCTAGCGGAGACGCTCTCGGTGGTGATTCAAGTGCTGTACTTCAAGTACACGAAGCGACGATTCGGGCAGGGGAGGCGTGTCTTTAAGATGAGTCCCCTGCACCACCATTTCGAGTTGATGGGCTGGTCTGAGACGCAGGTGGTCCAGCGCTTCTGGTTGGTGGAAATTCTGGCCGTTATGGCGGGCGTTGCTCTGGCGCTTCTGTGAGGTGCGCCGGCTTGGGATGAGCGCGAGCAAGGGTTGAGCCGTGAGGAACGACGCGCGTTCTAATCGCCCGCTGGGCTACGCAGGTAAGGAGTCATACTGAAAGACGAGAATGTGGTGATCCTCGGACTGGCCCGGCAGGGCGTGGCACTCGCGCGCTACCTGGCTGAGGCAGGGGCCGAGGTGACAGTTTCGGACCTCCAGAGCGAGGATGCTCTGGCCGATCAGTTGGAGCAACTGGAAGATCTTGAGATTCGCTATGCGCTGGGTGGCCATCCGATCCGTTTGTTGGACAATGCGGATCTCCTCTGCCTCAGTGGGGGTGTTCCGATGGACATTCCCATCGTCAGGGAGGCCCGGGAAAGATCGATCCCGCTCAGCAATGACGCACAGATCTTTTTGGATCGCTGCCCGGCACCGGTGGTCGGCATCACGGGCTCGGCCGGCAAGACAACGACAACGGCGCTCGTAGGCGAGATGTGCCGCGCAACCGGACGTCGGACGTGGGTGGGGGGCAATATTGGCAATCCCCTGATCAATGACCTGGCGAGCATCGAGCAGGATCACGTCGTGGTGATGGAGCTCTCGAGTTTCCAGCTCGAGCTGATGACGACGAGTCCGCGGATTGCGGCGGTACTCAACGTGACGCCCAATCATCTGGACCGGCATAAGACGATGGAGACCTATATCGCGGCGAAGGAGCAGATAATCGCCCACCAGACGGCCGGCGACGCGGCGGTGCTTGGCTACGACGACGCTAATGCGCGCGCTCTGGCCCTGGAGACCCCGGCCCAGCTGTACTTCTTCAGCGGGGGTGCGGAGGTCGAGGCCGGGGCGTTCAAGACGAACGGCGAGCTGACGCTACGGATGGACGGCGAGGAGCGCGAGATCTGTGAGGTCTCAGACGTCAAGTTGCTTGGCAGGCACAACCTGCTCAACGTCTTGGCAGCCAGCGTTCTGGCCAGGCTGGCGGGGGCATCTCTCGAGGCGATCCGCGAGGTCGCCACGAGCTTCACCGGTGTTGAGCATAGGCTGGAGCTGGTACGGGAAATTGATGGCGTCAGGTGGTATGACGACTCCATCGCCACTGCCCCTGAGCGCGCCATCGCGGCTCTCCGCTCTTTCGAGGCGCCGATCGTGCTCCTCGCCGGTGGTCGGGACAAGGACCTTCCCTGGGAAGCCTTCGTTGGGCAGGTCCTGGGCTCGGTCAGATGGCTGATCACGTTCGGAGAGGCCGGACCCATGATTGCGCGGGCCGTAAACGAGGCCCACGCAGGAGGAGGTCTGGAGTCCCAACAACTGGAGGGCGTGACGGAGGTCGAGACGCTCGAGGACGGCGTCGTGGAGGCAGCAGGCCGGGCACGAGAGGGGGACGTCGTGCTCCTCTCGCCCGGCGGGACCAGCTTCGACGCTTTTCGGGACTTCGCCGCACGGGGCGAACGCTTCCAAGATCTCGTGAGTGACCTGGGCAGGGTTGGAGAGAAGCGATGACCAAGAGGAAGCGGACCAGAGGCAGTCCAGACATCGGCATCATTCTGTCGGCGGGGGGTCTCCTTGTCATCGGTCTGATGATGGTGTACAGCGCCACTTTCGACTGGTCCTTTCAACAACACGGGAGATCCTTCGAAATTGCCTTCCGACAGGTCATGTGGGCTGGGATAGGTTTGGTGGCGTTGATTGCTCTGACCTTCGTTCCGTACGAGCTTTGGCAGGATGCGGCTGTGCCGATCATGGGTGGAACCCTGGTCTTGCTCGTACTTGTCCTCTTGATGGGAGACAAGCGGTTTGGCGCCCAGCGGTCGTTTTGGAATGGCTCGGTTCACCCCGGTGAGTTGTCCAAGCTAACGATGGTCATCTACATCGCGGCGTGGCTCTCATCGAAGGGCGATCAGATCAGAGACATCTCCTACGGCTTCATCCCCTTTGGGGTCCTGATCGGTCTGGTGACGGGACTGATTGTGGCTCAGCCGGACCTCGGGACGGCCGTATTGGTGGGCTTGACCTCGCTGGCCGTCTTTTTCTTTGCCGGCGCGGAAGTCTTTCAGCTGGCGGCTGGAGGCGTCGTCAGTCTGCTGACGTTCCTAGTCCTGGTGAGCCGGTTTCCGCACGCGTCAAAGCGTGTCGATGAATGGATGCAGGTCTGGCGCGATCCACAGATGGCCGGGCACCATATGCAGCAGACATTGATTGCCCTGGGAAGTGGTGGAGCTTTCGGCGTTGGGCTGGGACAGGGACAGCAGAAGCTCGGCTACCTGCCGACTCCCCACACCGACGCGATATTCGCGGTGCTTGGAGAGGAGACGGGCCTGGTGGGGTGCCTCCTGGTCATCGGGCTGTTCGCGGTCTTCGCCTACCGGGGATTCAAGATCACTATGGAGGCCCAGGACCCGTTTGCCTCGCTCCTGGCGTGTGGAGTCACGTGTTGGATCACGTTTCAAGCCCTGATCAACCTGGGTGTCGTGACCGGGCTGCTTCCCTTCACGGGGATGGCCTTGCCTTTTATCAGCTCCGGAGGGTCCGGACTGGTGACGACGATGGCGGGGGTCGGGTTGTTGCTCAGCGTGTCCCGGGGGCGCACGCCTGGCAGGCAGTCGAAAAGACAGGAGGAGAGCAGCAGGTATGCGAGTCTGGATCGCCGGTGGGGGGACGGGGGGGCACGTGTACCCCGGTCTGGCCGTCGTGCAAGCACTTCGCGAAGCCACTGAGCTTGAGGTTACGTACGTCGGGGGCCAGGGGGGGATCGAAGAGGCGCTGGCATCACGGGCAGACGTTCCTTTCGTCGGGATCCCAGCCGGGGGGCTGCACGGCGTGCGGCCCGAGCGAGCGGCGAAGAACATGATCAAACTGATGCGCGGCTGGTGGGCAGCGTTCCGTCTGGGACGCCGCGAACGTCCTTCCGCGTTGTTCGCCACCGGGGGCTACGCGAGTGTGCCCGTCGCCTTGGCGGCTTGGGGTCTGGGCGTGCCGATTGTGGTCTATCTGCCGGACATCGAGCCGGGCCTGGCCGTACGATTCATCTCGCGATTGGCCTCGAAGGTGGCAGTTACGGTCGAGGACTCGCGGGCCTTTCTGCCGGAGCGGAAAGTGGTGGTGACCGGATACCCGCTTCGGGTGGAGTTCCACGAGGTGGAGCCGGAGGAGGCCAGGGAGGCGCTGGACCTATCGCCGGTCGAGCCTGTCCTCCTGGTCATGGGTGGGAGCCGGGGGGCGCGCAGCATCAATCGAGCCCTGGAGGGTATTCTGGAGGAGGTCTTGGAGATCTCGCAGGTCGTACACTTGACTGGAGAGCTGGATTGGCCCCACGTTTCGGCGGGGCGGTCCGAGCTACCGGGCCGCTTGAGGACGCGGTATCGGGCTTTCCCGTACTTGCACGACATGGGACAAGCCTTGGCCGCAGCGGATCTGGCCCTGTGCCGTGCCGGGGCGTCCACCCTCGGAGAGTTACCTTTCTATGGACTGCCTGCTGTCTTGGTGCCATATCCCCACGCGTGGCGCTACCAGCGGGTGAACGCAGACTGGTTGACGGGACGTGGCGCGGCGGTGATGCTCCGTGATGAGCGACTGCATGATGCGTTGTTGCCAACCCTTCGATCGCTGTTGACGGATAGGGATCGGCTGGATCAGATGGGGGCCCGCGCCGAGGCGCTTTCTCGGCCCGATGCGGCGTCCCGTCTGGCGGAGACGCTGCTGAGACTAGTATAGGTTGGTGTGACATGGTGCCTTTGGACACATGCTTGTTTGCCTTTGTTCTGATCTTCGGGATGATGGGCGCGCTTCGGGGGTGGTCCCGAGAGATTCTGGTACTCTTCAGCGTCATTCTGGCCCTGGCGATGCGACTCATCTTCACCAAGTACGTCCCGGTTGCCCGAGGCCTCTTCGATCGACCGGCCGAAGAACAGTTCTACATCTACTCAGGACTGATCATTCTTATGGCCGTAGCGGGATACGCAGGGCCGGCCATATCTGGCAGACTGGCGAGGGCGGGAGCTCGCGAGACCCTCCAGGATATGCTGCTGGGCTTCATCATCGGAGCGATCAATGGTTTCTTGATCGTGGGGTCTATCTGGTACTTTCTGGACGCCGCCGGTTACGACCTCATGGGTATCACCGCCCCTCCGGCTGATTCGATGGCAGCGGCCCTGGCTAGTACGTATCTGCCGCCGGTGTGGTTGTCCGATGCTATTCTGCTAACCCTTTTCTCTTTCGCGTCGGTCTTCGTGATCATCGTGCTTGTCTAGGGCGGCCTTGAGCAACATGGTGGGGTTCGGGAAGGTAGTCGATGCGGGACCAGTATCAGGTCCCAGCGGTCAGGAAAGGCATGGCTGATATCTCAACGGCGCACGTGCATTTGATTGGCATCGGCGGAGCGGGTCTCTCTGCCATAGCGCGGGTCCTGTTGGAGCAAGGGACCGGGGTATCCGGATCCGACCTCGTTATCTCTCCAGTGGCCGAGATGCTGGTCCGCGATGGAGCTCTTGTCTACCAGGGGCACGATGCAAATCACGTCAACGGTGCGGATGTGGTCGTGGCTTCTTCAGCCATTCCGGATGAGAACGTGGAGATTCGGGAGGCTGAGGCGAGGGGCATCCCCGTTCTCAGGCGGCCGGCGTTTCTGAGGCGGATGATGGAGGGAAAGCGCGTGGTGGCCGTCGCCGGCACGCACGGGAAGACCACGACGACGGCGATGATCGCAACTGTGCTTGTGGCAGCTGAACGCGATCCCACTTTCATTGTGGGAGGGGTTCTGGCCGACCTGGAGACAAATGCCCGGGCGGGATCTGGACCACTCTTCTTGATTGAGGCCGATGAGTACGACCGGACGTTCCTGAGCATGACGCCGTACGCGGCAGTGATCACAAACGTGGAGCACGACCATCCCGACTGCTACCCGACGTTTGAGGTGTTTAGACGTGCTTTTGAGTCCTTTGCCTCGCTGGTGCCGGAGGAAGGACTGCTAGCGGTCTGTGGCGATGATCCAGTGGCCCGGGAGATCGGCCAGAGCTTTGCCGACGGAGCGAGTGTGAGGGTTTTTGGCCTTCAGGATGGGCTTCCCTGGCGGGCTGAGGAGGTGCGGCCGAATTTCGCCGGCGGTGTTGATTTCCTGGCGGTCCGTGAGGGGGAGACGCTCGGGTTGGTGCGGCTTCGCGTTCCAGGTCGCCACAACGCGTCGAACGCCATGGCGGCCCTGGTGGTGGCAGATTTCCTGGGCATTCCCTTCTCCGTCGCTCGCCAGGCGCTGACCAGTTTCCGCGGCGTGGCCCGGCGGTTCGAGGTCAAGGGAGAGGCCGAGGGCGTGGTGGTCGTGGATGACTATGCCCACCATCCCACGGAGATACGTGCCACGCTCCAAGCTGCAAGGGAGCGGTTTCCGGACCGGCGCATCTGGGCGGTCTGGCAGCCGCACACGTACAGCCGCACGCGAGAGTTGATGGATGAGTTTGCACTGGCCTTTGAGGACGCAGACCGGGTGATCGTGCTGCCGATCTACGCGGCCCGTGAGAAGGACACGCTCGGTGTCAGCGCTGCCGATGCGGCGGCCTTGATGGACCATCCGCACGTCGAGGCTGTGGGCTCGTTGCGCGCTGCTGTGGAGAGACTCCTGCACTCTGTCGGTGACGAGGATGTCGTTCTGACATTGGGGGCTGGGGACGGTGACTCCGTCGGCGAGTGGCTTCTATCGGAGCTCCAAGGGCGCCCGGATGTGTGAGAGCCGCTTTCGACCGACCGAGGAGTACCAGAGCCATCCGCTAGGGAGGCGTCTGACGGGGGTCAGCAAGCGCCAAAGGTACCGGCGGAGGCGAGCAGGCTCTATGGTTGAGTCCAAATTGAGTCGAGTTAGGACGAATCGGAGATGGCGTGAGCGAGGCTAGCGTGGCTGTTAGCCGTCCAACGGGAGATGCCGTGCCCGAGGCCGCACTGGATCGGGTGGCGCAAGCACTGGGCCCGAGCGCGCAGCGTGATGTGCCGTTGTCTCGGTTCACGTCCATGCGGGTCGGGGGACCGGCGGATCTGTTGGTGGTCGTTGAGGGGGTTGAGCAGCTTGTGCGGGCCGTCACCCTGGCTCGTGAACAGGGCGTCCCCTGGCGCGTGCTTGGAGGTGGCTGCAACGTACTGGTTTCTGACGTGGGCCTACGCGGCCTGTCGATCATCAATCGTGCGGGTGCGATGTCCGTGGGGGAAGGGCTGGCGCGGGTGGAGTCTGGAGCCATGCTCGCCGGTGTAGCCCGCACGTGCGTTGAGGCCGGACTGGCCGGGATGACCTGGGCCGTGGGCCTGCCGGGGACGGTAGGGGGTGCCGTCGTCGGCAATGCGGGGGCATTCGGCGGCGACATCGCAGGGAGTATCGCTAGCGCGACGCTGCTGACACCCGGCGGGGATACTGTGGAAAGAGAAGGTGAGTGGTTCGACTTCACGTATCGTGGTGGGCGTCTGAAAGGCGCCGGCGGGCGGGGCTTCATCGTGTTGTCCGCTGCGCTCCACGTTCGGCCGGGGGACAGGTCCGCCTTGATGACTCGGGCGGAGGAGGTGCTGGCCGAGCGGCGGGCACGTCATCCCGCGGGCCCGACTATGGGGTCGACATTCAAGAACCCGATCGACGGCTACGCGGGACAACTGATCGAGGAGGCGGGGCTCAAAGGCCGGCGGGTAGGGGAGGCCCGGGTCTCGTCAGAGCACGCCAATTTCCTGGTGAACGAGGGGCACGCCACGGCGGAGGATGTTGTGAATCTGATCGAGCGTATCCAGCGCGAAGTGGAGCGGCAGTCGGGCGTCAGGCTGGCTCTGGAAATCGAGATGCTCGGATGGTAGCTTGGTCGGACAAGATGGGGAGGCGACGGTGAGCAAGAGGATTCGGGTCGGCGTGGTGTTCGGCGGACGCTCCGGGGAGCATGAAGTCTCTCTGGCATCGGCCCAGTCGGTCATGGCCGCGATGGATGCGGAGAAGTACGACATCGTGCCCGTCGGTATCACGAAGGAGGGGCGCTGGATAGCATCGGGTGATCCTGTGCTCGCACTGAGCGATGGGGATGCCACCAAGAGCTGCCCGGCTGCCTTGCTCAGCGATCCCAGTGGGAAGGGTTTGGTACGCCTCGAGGAGACAGACCGAGCGCTGCGGGCGACGCCGCTGGCCGAGCTTGATGTCGTCTTCCCAGTCCTTCACGGCCCGTACGGAGAGGACGGTACCGTACAGGGATTGCTGGAGCTGGCCAACATGCCCTATGTGGGTGCCCAGGTCACGGCCTCGGCCGTGGCCATGGACAAGGTGATCTTCAAGGACGTGATTCGGGCCCACGGCCTTCCCACTGTGGACCATGAGACGATCAAACGGAAGGCGTGGTGTACGGATCCAGAAAGCATCCTGGACACCGTTGAGGCTCGGTTTCCGTATCCCGTCTTCACCAAGCCGGCCAACCTGGGCTCGAGCGTCGGTATCTCCAAATGTCAAAGCCGCCAAGAGCTTGAAGCGGGGTTGGAAGATGCTGCTCGATATGACCGGAGGATGCTCGTGGAACCTGCCGTGCCGGCGGCTCGGGAGATCGAGGTGAGTGTCCTGGGCAACGATGAGCCCATCGCGTCCTTGCCTGGAGAGATTGTGCCCAGCCGCGACTTCTACAGCTACGAGGCCAAGTACCTCGATGAGGGCGAGGAGGCATCGGATCTATTGATTCCGGCTCCGCTATCGACGGAGATGACGGAGCTGGTGCGCGATCTGGCCGTCCAGACCTATCTGGCCATTGATTGTGCGGGGATGGCCCGGGTTGACTTCCTCCTCTCGGGTGTGGAATGTGATGGGCGAGATCCACCAGCGCTGTACGTGAATGAGATGAATACGATCCCCGGTTTCACCAAGATTAGTATGTATCCGAAGCTATGGGAGGCCACGGGGATTCCCTATTCTGAGTTGATCGATCGCTTGATTGAACTGGCGTTAGAGCGCCATCGCGACAAGGCAAGCACCGAAGTCTCGTACCAACATGGGGAGTGAGCTCATGACCACATCCTGGAAGCCCAGTCGCGGGAAGAAACACTATGAAAGAGCCGGGTCGGTGGTGTTGAACAGTGTCAAGCTGGGCCAGGCCCCGATCTCCCTGAGCAAGATTCGCTGGCGGCACCGCTGGCTGTGGATCTTGATGGCAGTGGCGGCAGTGGGCGGTGCTCTTGGGCTGTGGCTGACGGTGGATAGCCGCTTCTACGTCTACGAGGCGCAGATCGAAGGGACGCGCCGGCTCTCTCCCGAGAAGGTTTTTGACGCCAGCGGCCTGCGGGGACTGCACGTCCTGTGGGCGCGGCCTGCGACCATTGAATCTGAGGTTTTGGCGACGCTCCCATCCCTGGAGCGTGTGGAGGCGAACTGCCAGCTCCCGGCCGAGTGCTCGATTGTCGTCGTGGAACGAAGGCCTCGGGTGCTCTGGGATGAATCGGGGCAGTTGTGGTGGATCGACGATCAGGGCGCGGTGTTTGACGCGGAGGACCAGGCGGCAGGCATCGATGGGATTGGCGGAGAGACGGGGCAGTGGTCGGTGACCGGCCCGCTGCCGCGCGGGGAGGATGAGAATCTTGATCCTGAGGTTCGGGTGGCCCTGGAGGAGCTCTGGGAGAGCGAGCGCGAGGTGCCCGGCGTCTTTCAGTACTCTCCGGATCGGGGGCTGAGCTTCGTTGATGAGCGTGGATTGCGCGTGGTGGTCGGCAAAGGTGCTGGCATGGCGCGGCGCTTTCGGGTTCTTGACAGCGTGATGGCCCACCTGGCGTCGGCCCAGGTGACCCCGCGCTTTGTGGACGTCCGTTTTCCTGACGCTCCCTACTACGCGGTGAGAGCGGAGTAGGGTGGGGCATGGAAAGTGGTAACGGACTCGTCGGCCGGCACCGGGGTGAGCGCAGGACGCGCAAACATAGCTTCGCCCTTCTAGCGTAGGGAGTGGTGAGTCGTGGAGCGAACCGTCGTTGGCGTCGATGTCGGTTCCAGCAAGATATGCACCCTCGTGGGCGAGGTCGGCAGCAATGGTGACCTGCGCGTGGTCGGCGTTGGTCTCGTTCCTTCACGTGGCTTGCGGAAGGGTGTGGTGATCAATGTTGAGGAGGCTACGGCGGCGCTCTCAGCCTCGGTCCAAGAGGCGGAACGAACCTCGGGGTACAAGCTAGAGCGGGCCTACGTCAGCATCAGCGGGGAACATATCTCTTCGCTGAACAGCCAGGGAGTGGTCGGTGTCTCCCACCGCCGGTCCGGTATTACGGTGGATGACGTTGAGAGGGCGCTGGACGCGGCCTGCGCCGTGTCCGTGCCCCACGATCAAGAGATCATTCACGTGATCCCGCGGGGCTACGTGGTCGATGGTCAGAGCGGTGTACAGGATCCGGTGGGCATGTACGGTTTTCGGCTGGAGGTCGAGGCTCACCTGGTGACGGCCTCGTCCACGGCCATCCAGAACCTCTTGAAATGCGTGCGTGGGGCGGGTCTGGAGGTAGACGAGGTGGTGTCCGCGGCCATTGCGGCGGGGGATGCCGTTCTGGACGAGACAGAGCGGGAGATGGGCGTGGTTCTTGCAGATGTGGGGGCTGGAACCACAGATGTCGCCGTCTTCATCGACGGCACGGTCTGGCACACGGTGACGCTGGGGATTGGGGGCGCCTACGTGACCCGAGACATCTCCATAGGGCTCCGTCTTCCGCCGGCCGTTGCCGAGGAGGTGAAGGTCAAGCACGGTCACGCGCTCCCTGAACAGGTAGGCAGTGACGAGTTGTTCACGATCTCCTCTTTTGGGGATGAGGTGAGTCGGGACGTACCAAGGTGGCAACTGGCCAGCATCATTGAGGCGCGGGCCGAGGAGATCTTGTCGATGATCAACAAGGCCATCAAGCGGTCGGGATATGATGGCCTGCTCCCAGCCGGCGTGGTTCTTGCGGGAGGTACGGCGCAGCTCGCAGGCATACGGATGCTGGGCCGTCAGGTGCTCGGGCTGCCGGTTCGCCTGGGCACCCCGGCAAACTTGCGCGGGTTGGTGGATAGTGTTGACAACCCCGCGCACGCCGTGGGTGCGGGGCTGATGGCCTGGGGCAGCACTGAGGAGGCCCGTCCACAGCTGAAGTCACGGCCCAACCCGGGTGGTGGATCAGGATTCCTCAGGTGGCTTCGGGCATTCCTGCCGGGCTAGGCCGGTTCTCCGCTGGACGGGACATCGACCGGCACGCGGGGTGCATGGGTAGCGATTTGTTCATAGCTCTTAATGTCTGGGTTGTCGAAAATCAGTGATTGGACGGTATTGGGACCGCGGTATCAGGAGACTGGAGGAGGAACGATGAACAGGACACCACAAACGGAGAGCTTCGCGAAGATCCGGGTGGTCGGCGTGGGGGGCGGAGGCAGTAACGCCGTCAACCGCATGATCGAGGAAGGGATGAGCGGCGTGGACTTTGTCGCCGTCAATACGGATGCTCAGGCGCTCATGCTCTCCGATGCCCCGGCGAGGGTGCGCGTTGGGGACAAGCTGACCCGAGGTCTGGGCGTTGGCGGAGACCCGGAGATGGGCCGTGAGGCGGCGGAGGAATCGGTGGATGAGCTCTACGAAATCCTCGAGGGCTCGGATATGGTGTTCATCACCGCGGGTATGGGTGGGGGCACTGGCACCGGGGCATCACCCGTCATCGCGCGGGTGGCCAGGGAAGTTGATGCCCTGTCGATTGGCGTGGTCACGCGTCCCTTCAGTTGGGAGGGCTCGGTCCGCTCGCAGGCGGCGGTGCGGGGCATTGAGAACCTTAAGGAGCAAGTGGACACGTTGATCGTGATCCCCAACGATCGGCTTCTGGAGATCACGGACAAGCGAGTTACCCTCCAGAATGCCTTTTCGCTAGCCGACGATGTCCTGCGTCAGGGTATCCAGGGCATCTCGGAGCTCATCACGGTCCCTGGGCTGATCAATCTGGATTTCGCGGATGTGCGGACGATCATGGCCGAGGGAGGTGCAGCGCTCATGGCCGTTGGTCGTGCCAGCGGTGATGACCGGGCCATCCAGGCTGCGGAGCAGGCAATCTCGAGCCAGTTGCTGGACATCACCATCGACGGCGCGCGAGGGATCCTGTTCAATGTGACGGGTGGCGCGGACCTCAGCCTCTACGAGGTGAATGAAGCGGCATCCATCATCAAGCAGACCGCGCACCCCGACGTCAATCTCATCTTCGGGGCGGTCGTGGACCAGGAATTGGACGATGAGATCCGCATCACGGTGATTGCAACGGGATTCGACCAGAGTGGGCCCCGGTCCCGATCGACCGTCACCCCCAGGAGGCACGAAGAGCCGGAGTCGGTTGATTTCGCCGCGTCGACGTTCGACGAGGACGATATTGAGATCCCGGCGTTCCTGCGGAGGCGTAACTGATAGCCGATCACGGTGCCAGCTTCGTGCATAGGGTGCCCTGGGCAGCCGGCCGTGGATGGTCCGCGCCGCAGGTCTCGTGACTCGAGCCCTCGCCGGAATGCGCGCCACAGGCTCCCGGAGCGCGACGGGCGGTCGCCCACCCACCTTGCGAAACGCGCGATCCGAGGGTCCGTCTCTGCGGAGGGCTGTTTGCGCTCCCAGGTAGCAGGCTGCTTCTGTCCCAAGACCTTCCAGGTGTCTAACTAGACACCCGCGCCTCTCCCCAGGTACGGGCGGCCTGGGGAGAGGGCGTCGGCTTCAGCTGCTGCCGAAGGTGCCGGTCCGGTTTGGCGCCCTTCTCGGCCGTCGCGTCGACCGCCGTTCAGGACAGCGCACGCCGCTCGATCTCTACCCTCCCCTGGCGGTTTCCAGCTTCACTTCTCCAGACTCGTCAGCGCTCGCTTGATCCTCTCGAGTCCCTCGCGGAGCGTGGAGCGTGGACAGCCAAAGTTCAGGCGTACGAACCCCTCACCTCCGCTGCCGAAAGTTGCGCCGTCGTTGAGGGCGATCTTCCCCTGCTCGAGAAAGAACGTGTGGGGATTACCAGGGATGGCGGACCCGCGGCAGTCCAGCCAGGCAAGGTATGTACCCTCCAGGTTCCCCATGCTAATCCCGGGGAGTTCCTCCGCCACGAACTGTTGGACGATGTCCCGGTTCTCCTCCAGGTAGGAGAGGGCCGCCTCCAGCCAGGGTCCACCATCACGATAGGCCGCGAGCGCGGCAGTATACCCCAGGATGTTCACGCTGGGCATCAGGCCGCTGTAGGACTCGCAGAAGCGCTGACGCAACTCCCCATTCTCGATGATCGCGATCGAGCACTTGAGCCCGGCGATGTTGTAGGTCTTGCTGGGCGCCATCAGGGTCACTGTCTGGGCAGCGACCTCCGGCGCAAGGGAGGCGATGGGCGTGTGGACGTTGTCGTCGAGGAGGAGGTCACAGTGGATCTCGTCGGAGCAGATGAGGATGTCCTCTCGGAGGCAGATCTCGGCCATCCTCTCAAGCTCGTCACGCCGGAAGACGCGTCCCACGGGGTTGTGAGGGTTGCAGAGGATGAAGATGCGCGTCTTGTCCGTGATGGTCTCGTCCATCAGATCGAAGTCTATCTCGTAGGTACCATCGCGGCGCCGCGTCAGCTCCATCTCGTCGTTCGTCAGGCTTGCTTCCGCCGGAGCATACAGGACTGGATAGTAGATCGGGGTCTGAATGAGCACGCCGTCGCCAGGCGCGGCGGCGATCTGGCAGGTCAGGTTGAAGCCGGGGACCACGCCGGGAATGAAGATCAGGTCCTCAGGGGTCACCTGCCAGTTGTACAGGGTCCGGAGGCGTTCCACGAAGACCTCGCGGAGTTCGTCCGGGGACCGGCCGTAACCGAACACGCCGTGGTCGACGCGTTCCCGAAGGGCGTCGATGACGGGCGGCGGCGAGCGGAAGTCCATGTCTGCGACCCACATGGGGAGAACGTCTTTGCCGTAGTGGTGCCACTTGATGCTATCGAAGCGTCGTCGATCGATGTGTTCGTCAAAGTCGTAGGTCATTGTGGAGGTCTGTGCTCCTTCGTCTGTTGAACGGGCGGTGCTGCGACCGCTGCGGATGCCACTGGAGATTGTACATCCGAAGGACCGTCATGTCGATCCGCTGAGGGTACTGTTGGGAGGGATTAGCACGGCGACGCTTTGAGCGCCGCCGCGCTGGGAGACGAAGGTAGACAGAGTTCGGGGGGATGCCGTCAGGGTGTGAGGCGGTCCTTCCGGCCCCATGGGCGCTTGAAAACTCCTCACTCCCTGGGGCATTCCATCAACTGCCGATGTTGGCGCTCCCCCTCCTGCTCCGCCACGGGGCAGGGACAGCCGTGATCGGCCTCCACCTCAAGCATCTCTGGATGGCTCTGGAGGTAGATGTCCCGCGCCACCCGGCGCACCTCCAGCGGCTCCCCGATGATCCCTCCCACCGTCATTAGCGGGTTCAACGACGCGTCCGATTCTTGAAGATGATCTGCATCCGCTGCCTCATCGCTCGCAGCTCGCCCGCCGACTGCTTCGCCAGATCCTTCCTCTCGATCAAGGTGCTCCCGCCCGTCGGCTCGTAGAGCCGCACCATTGTCTGCCCTACGGCCGTCTTCCCGCTCCCAGTCTTCCCCACCAGCAACGGCGTCTCGCGCTCCTCCAGCATGTACGACACGCCGTTCACCGCGTGCACGGTGCCGTGGTCGTTATAGAAGCGCCTCAACAGGTCCTCCAAATCGAGCAGCGTGTAGTTCGACGGTGTGTCATTTGTTGTGTGCCTTCCGAGTGATGCTTGGATCATGATGGTGCGGGCACTGCCGGGGCCGGCACCGAGAGCTGCACGTCTCGACGAACGGGACGTCTGCCTCAAGGCTGAGGCTACCCCGGAACAATGCGTGTGCCGGTCTCACCCTTGAGGGCCCCTGCGATGCTCGCGGGGTTGGTGACGAGGGCCTCCCGCCCACCCTCCTCGAGGAACCAGACGATGGCCTTGATCTTAGGGAGCATACTCCCGGGGGCGAAGTGGCCTTGCTCGATGTAATGCTTTGCCTGGGAGACGGTCATCTCCTTGATCGGCCTCTCATCAGGCTCGCCGAAGTTCAGGTAGACGTGCTCGACGGCGGTGGAGATGAGAAAAAGGTCAGCGTTGATGGACTGGGCCAGGAGGGCGGAGGCGTAGTCTTTGTCGATGACGGCAGGCACGCCTCTCAGGCCATGGCCGTTCTCCTCGCGCTCATCGCGGACCACCGGGATTCCGCCGCCGCCCACGGTGATGGTGATAATGCCTGCATCGATGAGACGGCGGACCGCCGGGAGTTCAACGATTTCCTGAGGGAAGGGGGAAGCGACGACCCGGCGCCAGCCGCGCCCGGCGTCCTCCACGACGCTCCAACCCTGCTGCTCAGCGCGCCGCTGGGCCTCATCCTGCTCCATGAATGTCCCGATCGGTTTGGAGGGGGTCCTGAAGGCCGGGTCGTCGGCGGCAACTCGCACCTGGGTGACGACAGTCGCGGCGTCCTTCGCTATGCCCCGTCGATCAAACTCGTTGCGCAGGTTCTGCTGCAGGGCGTAGCCGATGGCGCCCTGGGAGTCTGCGCCGCAGGCGTCGAGCGGCACCTCGTGCATCCCAGCCATCTGGGCCGCGATTTCCGACCGGCGGAGGATGAAGCCGACCTGCGGGCCGTTGCCGTGGCCAATGGCCACGACCCAGCCTTGCTCGATCATGTCGGCGATGTGGCGGCAGGTCTCCTTGGCCGCCTGGTATTGATGCTCGACCGTCTGATGCTGCTTATCCTTGATCAGAGAATTGCCGCCGATGGCGACAACGGCTACTTTCTTGGTCATTGTGTCTCCCGTTTTAGGCTTTGAATGGTTATGCTCAGGCTCTCCCTGCGCATCTCAGTGCGGCGGTAGACAGGCGTAGGCAAGCGCAGTCGCGGAAACGGACTGCGGGGTCATGCCAGTGGACTGCTGGCGGGCACGCGGGGGCATCCCTGATTTTTGAGGGGTTTCTCACAGGCACAGCGCCGGCTCGGATGTCTGTAGCGCCCGGCGCGGCCAACCCGACTGAGGAGCGTGATGGTTCCGGGCGCCGCCGCCGGACGAGAACCTTCCCCGTGCGATGAGGGCTCCTCAAAGGGCTGTGCCCGCGCCAAGCCCTGCGTGCCTGGTTGTCCCGCTGACCGTCTTGTGACGCCGGTTGTCATCGGCTCCATGCAATCAGATGGACGGTGCGCGACGTCGAGTGCATTCCCATCGCCAGCTAGGGCAGGTACTCCTTGGCAATGCTGGCGCCGACGGTGTAGTTCGGATCAACCACATTCCCCAGCCGGATGCGGCCGATCTGCGATAGGAGCATGTAAGCATCCCATTGGTCGAAGCCGTGGTCGGTCACCATCCAAGCGATGAGATCGGCGTAGGCGACACGCGTCGCATCCTCGAGAGGGCGGGCGCTTCCGATACTCATGATGCAGTCGTCATTTTCCAGACGAGGCCATCCGAGCGACCAGCCCTTCACGACATCGATGTGAAGCGTTGTCGTCGTGGCGATTTCGATCGCGACACCGCAGAGCTCGCCGTCGCCCTGGATCGCGTGTCCGTCACCGAGGTACAGGAGTGCCCCGGGCACTTGCACGGGCAGGTACAATGTACTCCCTGGTCCCACGCTGGGAAGATCCATGTTGCCCCCGTGCCGGTCAGGCTTGAGAGCGGCGATGGATTCGATCTCGGGCGAAGTGCCTATGGTTCCGATGAACGGCTCGTAGGGCAAGGTGAGTCTATCATTCCAAGTGATGCCGTCTTCTGTCACCACGCTCTTTCGCACGAGTTCTGGCAGGGGCTCTTGCAGCGTGACAGTCCTGTCCGTCCCTGTGAGCGCGCCAAAGTGGGGCACGAGGCAGGTGGTGCCGCGCGGCTGAGGGCCCCGTGGTCTGATGGACTGGATCCCCACCGCCAGGGCGTCGCCCTTCTGTGCACCCGCGACGAAGATCGGCCCGCTTTGGGGGTTCACGTACGGCATCTTGAGAACCTCGGACGGCACGGTGCTTTCGCTGACGATCCTGCCCCCGAATGCGTCCCGGGTATCGACAACAACGGTATCCCCAGGTTGGACGTGGAGCACAGGATCGGCATGCGGCCCGATCGTGTAATGGAAGTCCCCCTGGAGCGCTTCCGTAAGATGGTGCTCTGCCATGCTAGTCTCCCCCTATCTCCTTCTCTGATTCGGTTGGGTTACTCAGCGGATAGGTGAGTCCACCACACCCTTAGGCAACAGGCCCGATTGACCGCCTGAGTGAAGGGCCCTGAGTAGTGTCCTCCTCCTTGAACGTGGTGCGTCACTTGGTCTCCACCAACGCGTCGACGGCGCGGATGCCCTGGCCCTGCGGGAGCACCATCAGCGGATTGATGTCCAGCGCCCGGATCCGCCCACGCAGATCAACTGCGAGTTGGGAGACCCTCACCAGCGCGTCGATGAGCGCCTCAGTGTCCGCGGGTGGGCTGCCTCGGAAACCTTCAAGCAGACGGGCTGCCTTGGTCTCGTGGATCATCTCGGCTGCCTCGCGGCGTGTAAGCGGGGGCAGCCGAAGCGAGGAGTCCTTGAAAAGCTCGACGAGGACGCCCCCCGAGCCGAAGACCACCGTCGGCCCGAAGTCAGCATCGTTGACCAGGCCTACGATGACCTCGACGGCTTCGCTGCCGACGCTTTCCTGTATCAAGACGCCGTGCAGATTAGCGTCGGGGTAGTGGTTGCGTGCCGCGGCCGTGACCTCATCGAAGGCCCGCCGCACCGCCGTTCCGTCCTCCAGGCCCACGCGGACACCGCCAATCTCCGTCTTGTGCTGGATGTCCGGGGAGAGGATCTTGAGGACCACCGGATAGCCGACGGCCTCGGCGGCCTCCACTGCGTCCTCGGCCGAACGTGCGACCCGCTCGATCGGCCCTCGGATGCCGTAGTCAGCCAGCAGACGGCGGGCTTCGACCTCGGAGAGCGGACCCTGCTGCAGCCTCGCTCGCCACGTCGGCAGCTCGGGCGGCGAGGGGCAGCCCGGCCTGTCTCGGTCATCGCGACGCTCCAGGAAGCCGCGGTAGTCGACGAAGGCCTGGACAGCCCTCAGGGTCTCGTCTGTACCCTGTAGATACGGTACGCCTCCTTCTGCCAGGATTGCCTCGACCGCGGGTTCGAAGCCGGCGCACAGATTCGAGAACAGAAGTACCGGCTTACGGGTCCTCCGCGCCGCCTCCACGGCAGACTCTGCCACGGCCATGGACTGCTCGATCTCGCGCGCCGCCACCCCAGCAGGCGTGTCTCGACTCACGGCCAGAACGTCGATGTCGTCCTCCTGCGCCGCGACGTTCACGCACGAAGGGTACGTCGTCTCCAGGTCACCGCTCCCCCAGGCGTCGAGGGGGTTCGCGATGGGGCTGAAGGGCGGCAAAATCCGCTCCAGAGCTGATCGAGCCTCGTCAGAGAAGGGTGGGAAGTCGAGCCCCATGTCTTCCGCGAGATCGGCGATCAGCCCGATCTGTCCACCCGACAGGCTCAGGAGCCCGACTCCCTCACCATCGGGGAGCGGACAAGTCGCGAACAGCTTGGCCGTCTCCAGCACCTCGTCCAGCGTGTCCAGCCGAATGACCCCGAGCTTGTGGAAGGCCGCGTCAACGACCCGGTCCGATCCCGCCAGGCTTCCCGTGTGCGCCTGAACCGTCTGCCGCGCCATCTCCGATCGCCCGACCTTCACGACCAGGATGGGCTTGTGAGTTCGTGCGGCGGCCTCGGCCGCAACCATGAACCGCTCCGGGCTTTGGATGCCCTCGAGGAAGGCCACGATTACCTCTGTGCGCTCGTCGTGGGCCAGGTACCCGATGTAGTCCGCGCTGTCGAGGACGGCCTCGTTGCCGCTCGAGATCAGGTAGCGAAAACCAAAGCGCGCCGCATTCGCCAGACCGAGGCATATGGCCCCGCTCTGCACGACGGCTGAGACCGGGCCCGCGTGGGTCTCTGGGCTGAGGGCAACGCTGTACGTGGCAGCCCGGTCCGCCATGTTGGCAACGCCGATGCAGTGTGGGCCGCAGATCAGCATGCCTGTCTCGTCGGCCATGCGGACAAGGTCTGCCTCACGCTCCCGGCCCCTCTCATCGGCCTCGCCGAAGCCACTGGCGAGGACCCACGCCGCTTTGGCTCCAATCCCCGCTGCCTCCTGGAGCACAGGGAGGACCTTGTCCGCGCCCAGCAGGAGCGCGACCGAATCCACGGGACCGGGCAGGGCGGAGAGGTCTGGGTAGCACGGGAAGCCGAGGACCTCGTCATGCCTGGGGTGGACCGCGTAGACGTTGCCCTCGTACCCCAGGTGGATCAGGTTCTGCAGCACGAGCCGCCCTGCGCTCCCCGGGCGATCGGAAGCCCCTACCACCGCCAGGGCTCTGGGATTCAGGAGGGGCGAGAGGTTTCGAAATGACTTCATCTTCGCCGCCTTGTGAGGCTAATTGCGGCCTGTGACCAGAGCAAGGAGCGCCATGCGGATGGGCACGCCATTATGAGCCTGGCGGAAATACGCGGCACCCGGGTGGGCGTCGACCTCCGGCTTGATCTCGTTGACGCGGGGCAGAGGGTGCATGATCGTGATGGTCGGCCTGGCCAATTCAAGCATCGCGCTGTCCAGCACGTAGGCACCTTTGAGCCGCTCATATTCCTCAGGATCCTCGAATCGTTCTTTCTGGATGCGCGTCATATAGAGAACGTCGCTCTCCTGCACGGCGTCGGCCAGCCCCTCCGTCTCGATCACCGTCACCCCCATCTCGCGGAGCCCGTCGGTGATGCGAGCGGGCATCCTCAGCTGTGGGGGCGAGACGAAGACCAGCTCAGTGTCAAAGCGCGCCAGGACATAGGCCAGCGAATGAACGGTCCGTCCGTTCTTCAGGTCCCCCGCCAGCGCCACGGTGAGGCCGTCCAGGGCTCCTTGCTCTTTCTGGATGGTGTAGGTGTCCAGAAGCGCCTAGGTGGGGTGCTGCCCTGCGCCGTCCCCGCCGTTGATGACCGGGATTGATACCGCATCTGCGGCTTCCTGTGCGGATCCCTTGCGTGGACGGCGCATCACGATGACGTCGGCGTATCCCTCGATGACCCGCACGGCGTCGCCCATGGACTCTCCCTTGACCGCTGAGGAGGTCTTGGGATCCGCAATGGTAATCACATCGCCTCCCAGCCGATGCATGGCAGCCTCGAAGGAGAGACGGGTGCGGGTGCTCGGCTCGAAGAACATGGCGGCCATCACCTGCCCGGCCATCCTGTTTGCGTGCTGCCCGGAATCTAGCTCTCGCTCAAAGTGGGCGGCCGTCGAGAGAATCAAGTCCAGCTCAGCGTCCGTCAATGGATCGGTGCGCAGGATGTCCTTCCCGTGCAGTGTGCTCGCCATCTGGTGTCAACCTTCCGGTCCGGCAAATGTCTTGAATACAGCGGCGGGTCATCTCTCTTGCGGCCGAGCTCGGCCCCGCCGTGCCGGGTCAGCAGCCACGCATAAGGCTGGGCCACCCCAACCTCGGCCCGCTAGAGGAACGAGGGGGGCCGGTCCTTGCTGTCCCGTGATGACCAGTTAGATGAGATGTCCCAGGCGAGCTATGCCTTTGTCAATCTCTTCTGGTGTCAGGCTGCAGAATGGAATTCGGAGGAAGCCTTGCCCATCCGCTGGGTTGGGGAAGAAGCCCCGTCCGTCCGAAAGCTTCAGTCCCTCTTCGGCAGCCCGTGCCTGCAGGTCCACGATGTCGCAACCGTTGGGGAGGTGCCCACTCACGAAGAACCCGCCCTGGGGCCGCGTCCAGTCGGCATCGGGAACGTGCTTGTCGAGCGCCGCCAACATGGCCCCTAGACGCGGCCTATAGATCTCCTTCAGGCGCTCAATGTTCTCGTCGAGCAGTCCGCGCCGACAGTACTCGTAGACCATACCCTGAGTCGGCAAGACGGGCCCGATGTGCGAATCGACCGCCCAGTCTGCGAGTTTGTTGATCACCGACTGCGGCCCAATGACATAGCCTAGACGGAGCCCGGGCGCGAGGACCTTCGAGAAGGACGACATGTGGAGCACCTTCTCGGGTGCTAGCGACCAGAGGGAGGGTACATCCTCGCCCTCGTAGCGGAGCTGGCGGTAGGGTGCGTCCTCGACAAGCCAGAAGTCGTGTTCCCTCGCCAGCGCTGCCAGCCTCTGCCGCTTCTCCAGGCTCGTCGTCACACCCATCGGATTCTGAAAGTCTGTGATGACGTACATCAGGGCCGGGGCGCCCTTCTCAAGCTCCTGCTCGAGCAGGTCGAGGTCGACGCCGTCCTTCTGGAGCGGGATGCCGACCACCGCTGCGTCGTTATGCCGGAGCAGGGTGATCGAGCGGTCGTACGACGGTGACTCGACAAAGGCACGCTGGCCACCGCTTGCGAAGACCTGTACGATGAATGCGAAGACCTCCAGCGAGCTGTTGCCTGTTAGGACACGCTCGGCCCCGACATCGTACCAGTCCGCGATCCATTCTCGCAGCGGTGGATAGCCAGCGTGGCTGTACTGGAGCAGCACAGAACCATCCCGACGCAGCGCCGCCTCACTGCACGCAATCAGGTCCTCCACGGGAAAAACGTCTGTAGGGGGTACACCCCTCGTCAGGTTGATCTCCGATCGTTTCAAGATAGCACCTCGCTAACACAAGTCTAACTGCAGCTTCTCTGTCGGAACGGCTTTTTGATGTTGCTGCGGCCTTCCTTCCCGGCCGCCTGGCTTTGTGACTTGCGGGGAGCCGTGGGACACACCGATCCCGCTCGCGCTCGTTCTCTAAGGGGGCGTACACCGCGGAGGAGACCCGTTGACCCTTTGGGTTCTAGCTCCGCCGTCCTCTCCTGTCTACGCCTTCTCTTTGATCTCTTTCTCCGGAGGCGGGGCGAATCGCGCGATCTTACTGTGTCGCAGTCCCAAGTCGACCAACGCCTCCGCTACCTTCAGCGCAACGCTGCTGGGATCTAAGACGACGACGCCGAGCTCCCTCTCCACATCCTCGGCGTAGCCGGCCAGCCCTGCGCAGCCGAGGATGATGACCTCGGTACCGTGCTCAGCGACGGCCTCCCGAGCAACCGCGAGGATGCGGGCCTTCGCCTCTTCCGGTTTAGCGTCCATCTCCGCTACGGACATATCGAGCACGAGGGACGATGCGAAGCGGCTCTCCAGGCCGTGCTTACGCGCGTGAAGGTCCCGCGTGGGAACGCGATTCTTCCCACTGGTGGTTACTGAGAATTTGTGTCCCAGCATAGACGCAATATGCATCGTCGCTTCCTCGATGCCCACGACTGGAATGTCGGAGATCTCCTTTGCGGCGTCCAGGGCCGGGTCCGAGAAACAGGCCAGAATCACGGCATCGTACCCCTCTTCGTTGGCCTGGCGGACCCGCTCCAATGTCGCCGGCTCGGCCAGGGCCTCGTCGTAGGCGGACTCGATGGTGATGGGACCATACTCGGAGCAGACCACCTTCAGCTCCGTGTCGGCCCGCTTGATCCTCTCCAGCTCCTGTCGAAGGTGATCCGTCATGCTCTTCGATGTGTTGGGATTGATGACGAAGATGCGCATAGTCTAGGTCCTTTCTCTCATCCAGGTTCGCCCGGTGTGAAAGGCGTTCAGGTTCAACTCGACGAAGCGCGGCGGCACCCGCTCCCTGAGGACGTCCTCCCAGATCGCCGCTTCAACAGGCAGGAGCTCTGAGAGGGCACCGAGAAGCACCACGTTGAGTACCTTGACGTTGCCCAGTTCCTGTGCCATATCCAGCCCCGGGACCCGGAAGACCCGGTCCGTGGCAGCCGCCAGGGCCGCCTGCAGATCCGCTTCGTCGGGATAGACGCTGTTCCCACTGCTCACGCTGGCCGGGTGAATCTCCTGCTCGTTCAGGAGGACGGTCCCCTCCGGCTTGACCTGGTTGAGGCCGCGCAGGCCCTCCAGCTTCTCGAAGGCTAGTAGATAGTCGACGCGGCCCTCGGGGATAACGGGCGAATGCACTTGATCACCCCACCGAATGTGACCCAGGACCGATCCACCGCGTACGGCCAGCCCCAGAATGTCCGACTTCTTCACCTCGTAACCGGCGCTGAAGCCTGCGGCTGCCAGAATATCGCTGGACAGGATGGTACCCTGACCGCCCACGCCCCTGATCATGAAGTTCAGTGTGTCCACAGTTCTACCCCCTCTCCTCCGCTCCGGGCGGCGCGCTAATCGCTTCTACCGGACAGACCTGGGCGCACATATCGCAGCCCACGCACAGCACCGGGTCGATCTCCGCTTTCTTGCGACCGGTCTTCTCGTTCAGCTCTCTGGCATGCTTGATGGCCGGACACCCAAGCTCGAAGCACGTGCCGCAGGCGATACAGGCTTCTGTATCCACCACGTAGGCTCCCTCCGGGCCGGACCCGACGAAGTAACAGGGCCCTTCCACGATCACAACTGAGGGACCGTCAAACGCCAGCGCCTTTTGGTAGGTCTTCTCGATGCCCGAGATGTCGAAGGCGTCGACCACGTGGACGTCGACCACGCCGCAGGCCCGAACCACGTCCTCGATCTCGATCTTCCGCGCCGGCTCCCCTCGGAGCGTCTCGGCCACGCCCGGATGATCCTGGTGTCCCGTCATCGCCGTCGTCCGGTTATCTAGAATGACCACGTTGCTGTTTCCCCCATTGTGCACTATGTTCAGCAGAGGGGGGATGCCCGCGTGGAAGAAACTCGAGTCGCCGATCACGGCCATGAAGGGGTCCGGAATGTCGGCGATATCCAGCCCGTGAGCCACGCCAATGCTGGCTCCCATGGCACCCATAGTGTCCGTGGCGTCGAAAGGGGGTAGGGCGCCCAGGTTGTAGCACCCAATCCCACCGGTGACGATGGTCTCGTCCATCTTGTTGCCTAGTACGTAGAAGGTGCTCCGATGGGGACACCCCGGACAGAAGATGGGGGACCGGCCCGGTAAATCCGGCAGCGGAAGGTCGCGGGCTCCCTTCACCTGCTCCTTCGCCAGGAGCCCTGCCTCCGCCGCATGCTTCTCGATGATGGCAGGCGTTAACTCACCGTACGCGGGGAAGATGTCCTTGCCGCGGCACTCAATGCCCTCCGCCTTGATCTGCTCCTCCAGGAATGGATCAAGCTCCTCGACGATGAGCAGCTCGTCCACCCCATCAGAGAGCTCTCGGATGAGGTCGAAGGGCAGCGGGTAGCTCATCCCGAGTTTGAGGAATGAAGCATCGGGGAAGACCTCCCGCGCGTAGCTGTAGGCTGCCCCGCCGGCGACAATGCCCAAGTCTCGATTGCCCCACTCGAGGCGGTTCAGCGCGTACGAGTTGGCGAACTCCGAGAGCCGCTTCAACCGCTCCTCGATGACCGGGTGCTGGTGCTTGGCCCAGACGCACGTGCAGACCAGTCTGTGCGGGTCGCGCAGGAAAGCCTCTGTGGATGTACCATCGTCCGCGGTCCGTGCACCGAGCTCCACCGGGGACGCGGAGTGGGAAATCCGCATCACCGTGCGCAGAAGCACCGGCGTGTCCCATTCCTCCGAGAGATCCAGGGCAGCGCCCATGAAGTCCTTGGCCTCCTGGCTGTCCGAGGGTTCCAGGACGGGCATCTTAGCGAAGCGGGCGTACTGCCGGTTGTCCTGCTCGTTCTGAGAGCTGAACATACCGGGATCGTCGGCCGCGACGATGACCAGGCCGGCCCTGACCCCGGTATAGACGGCGTAGAAGAACGAATCGGCAGCCACGTTCATGCCCACCGACTTCATGGCGACCATGGAGCGCTTTCCCGCGTAGGCTGCCCCGATGGCGGCGTCCATGGCAACCTTCTCATTCGTCGACCACTCGGCGTAGATCTCCTCGTAGCGGGCCACATGCTCCATGATCTCAGAGCTCGGGGTTCCAGGGTAGCCCGTGGCGACCTGGACGCCGTGTTCATAGGCGCCTCGGGCGACGGCCTCGTTGCCGGAAAGTAGAGATTTCATAACATATCCTCCGCTCCAGACTAGTGTTTCATCAAGGCTCGTTTGATGGCTGAATATGGCCCCTGTGTGAAGCAA
>CAZIWL010000012.1:52814-61032 GCA_964542755.1 uncultured Anaerolineales bacterium | reverse complement strand
GCCTCCTGGCTCTGTGGTGGCATCCAGGGCGTGGTGAGCAAAGCGCTGGAAGTGTTGATCTTCAGCGCCACGGTGATGGTGGACCTCAAAGAGCGGGAGCTGGAGGGCGGCGAGGGCCCGCGCCTTAGGTTCTCAGCCATCGATTCGGACGATTTCGTCTACCCGGAGAGGGGATTCTCTGTGGGCCAGGAGATCCGCTACGGTGTCGCCTTCACCAACACGATTGATCTGGTAGGCCTGCCGGACAACATAGGTGCTGCCTACCGCTACCAGTACAACGACAAGAACCTGCGCAGCTCGACATTCGAGTACAGGCTGGATACCGCGGAGACGGACTTTCACGACGACCTGGATCGGGGCACATTGTCTGGCCAGTGGGCCTACGAGGACGGCGACGGGCCCGAGTGGGGCGATGTCGGACACACGTGGCGGGCTGGAGAGCCGGTCTACATCACGCGCTCGCCCTACGTGGCGGACGCCGTTGCCCTGAGGCATGCGGGCGTGAATCAACCGACGGAATTGTACCTCTCCGAGGCTTTCGCCATCCCCTCTCAGAACTGTATCCTGGGGGTCTGCACCATCTGGACCGAGCGAGCCACGCGCCACTACGACCTGAGCGAAAGCATCAAGCTGGACATCTTCCCCGCGAGCCTCGACGAGTTCTACGCGCTGGACTGTGATGCGCGAGGCTGCCGGCAGGCCTGGGGCCAGAGCGGTGATCTCAAGCTGCCCACGCTTCGCGACGCGGACAGCGACGGACTGCCCTTCGGCGCCGATCCCAACGATACGCTCTGGGACAGTGATGGCGACGGTCTCTCAGACCTCTTCGAACGGCAGATTGGCAGCAATCCGGACAGCGGGGACAGCGATGGCGACGGCCTGGGGGATTATGAGGAGGTGCGCACGGGCACCAGCGCGTCCCGACCGGACACAGACGGTGACGGCCTGATGGACGGCGAGGAAGTGCTCCATCGGGACGCCTTCGACCAGGACGGCGACGGGGACAAGGCAGAGTGGGTGGGGGGATGGAGTTTCGTCTACAGTCGCAGCGACGATGGGACGGCCCTCTTCACCTGGGTGACGTCCGATCCCCTCAGCGTCGACGCCGATCAGGACATGCTGATCGACGTTCTGGAGAAGACGTATGGCTTCAATCCGCGCGTTCCGTCCACCTCGCAGGTGTTGACCCTCGAGTCACAGGTGAAGGAGATCGCTGCTGGCGGGGTCTACACCACCTCGGACGGCTTTGTCAAGCCCGGAGACTCGTTCTTCTACGAGGCGACGGTGAGAAACGAGCTGGCCAATCGGTACGCACAGGGGCTCCTGGACAGTTCGTTCCCCGGCGCGGTGACCGACACAAGCCTTCCTCCCGAGGCCTTCATCCTCCAGCCAGAGGAGGAGGAGACGCTCTCTGGTGAGGTAGCTGTGAAGAGTTCGGCGACCAGCGGCGTCTACAGCTTCACGCAGGTGGCGGGCGCCGTGATCGTCGACTGGTCGTCGCTGGCCGGGGACGCCGTGCTCTGGCTGCCCTTCGAGGACCCGATCACGTCCACCACGTACGCCGATCGCTCCGGGAGCCTGCCGCCGCACGACGGCTTCTGCGCCGCCGGAACGTGTGCGCCAGTCAAGGACGACGGCCGGTATGGGGGGGCGCTGAGCCTGAGCGCCGATGGCTACGTCACGTCCGCGCTGGATGTGCCGGAGACCGCCTATGGTGTCTCCTTCTGGTTCAAGACGGACGATGCTGACGGTGGTCTGGCGGCTGTGGACGATGCGGATGGGGCGCAGGTCTATCTGGATGGTGGCGACGTATGCGCCAAGGTGCCTTACCTGAGCACGTCGGCCCAGGCGTGGGAGACGGTGTGCAGCTCGGGGACAGTCTATGCGGATGCCACCTGGCATCACGTAGTGCATACCTTCGGGACGTTCAACGACGGCAGCAGCGGACAGCGGCTCTATGCCGACGGGGCCCTGGTTGGGAGGGGCGATCGCACGCCGGAGGACTATCCTACCGAGGCCGGGCTGAGTCTTGGTCGTTGTCAAGGCGTGACGGCGCGGTTCGAGGGGTTGATCGACGAGGCCCGCGTGTACAAGGACGCGCTGGAGCCGGCTGAGGTGGAGGCCCTGTTCCGGCAGCCGGTGCTCTACATGACGTTCGACCGGGCCGATCCCCTGGTCGATGACTCCATGTTCGAGAACGACGGTTCATCCCGTCTGGCGACCCGCCCCGGATCCGGCGCAGGTATCGTGGGGAAGGCAAGCGATTTCAACGGGGGACAGCTCTTCAATGTCGGCCCGTACCCCAGCCTCGACCTGAGCAACGGCCGCTTCACGCTCAGCGCCTGGGTCTATCCTAGACCCTATACCAACGACCAGTGCCTTGAGTTCCATCAGTACTACAAGGACCGCTGCGAGTTGTGGCAGCCACAGGGCATCCTGGGATACGAGAGTGGCCAGGCGGCTGGCTATTCGACGCTGCAGCGAGTGGACGTGAGGGATGCAGGTGGCAGCGTGGTGGAGCATCGTCTGCGCTTTGGATTCGGCACCGGGAGTGACTGGAGCGGCTACTGGGAGAGCGGGGACGCCCTCACCCCCAACGCCTGGAACCACGTGGCCCTGACGTTCGACGAGGGCACGGTGAAGCTCTACGTCAACGGCCGGCTTGTGGATCAGGACGCGGGCTTCTTCACGGATGTACCAGGCGATACGCAGCGGCTGACCGTAGGCCGCTCCGGAAGCCGGGGCACGGTATCCTTCGACGGCATGTACGTAACCGACCATTCTGAAGGGGTCGCCGTGCAGGATGCGGAGCTGTGCGTGGCTGCCAACGGCGTGGAGATCTTCAACAAGACGGTGGAGCGCAATCACGACACGGACGATGATGGCTATATCGATGCCTACGACTTCGACGCCGAGGTGGCCTTCCAGGATATGCTTACCGTCCGGATGTGGGAGGATGATGGCGGGACGCGATGTGGGGCCGCGCGCGATGACAACGACGACAACATCGGCAGCTGGATCTTCCGCACGACGGAGGCCGGCACGTCCCGCCCACAGGGCTCGCCCTATACCATCGAGACGACGCAGGTTTCCTTCTCTGGGGAGGTCGATGGCCGCTACTGGCGGGTCTATGAGAACGAGTCCGTGCCTTTCGATGGGAAGATCGACGAACTCTCGATCTACCGGCAGGTGCTGGACGATTGGACGATTGAGGAGCTCTACTGGGCGGGGAGCACGGCGCTCCATCTGCGCCTGGATGACCCGCCGGGGGAGACGAGCTTCTCGGATGCGACGGGGCAGCAGGACGGGGCCTGCAGCGCAGACTGGTGTCCCACGTCCGGCGTTCCGGGCAGGGTGAATCGAGCGGCCCTGTTCGATTCCCACCAGCAGGACCGCATCAGCGTCCCGCACAGCAGCGCCAACGAGCTAACGCGGGACTTCAGCCTTGCGGCGTGGATCAAGCCCGAGGCCCTGTCCGGCGTACAGCGTATCCTCGCTACGAGTAGGGAGGAGAGCGACGACGGATTCGGCTTCGGCACGAGCGGGCGCGAGCTGGTGTTCAGCGTGCACGGCGGTGAGGACTACACGACGACGGACGCGTGGCTGGAGGCTGGGGAATGGGCGCACGTTGCTGCGGTAGTGGATGGCGAGAACCTGGTGACCTTCTACGTGAACGGTCAATGGGAGGGCGCGAAGGCGATTGCTTCGCCGATCACGGTCGATCTCAATGACGAGTTACTGATCGGCGGCGGGGGCTCGGCGGCAAGCGGGAACGTAACGGAGCTATTCGGCGGTGTGATCGACGACGTGGTTGTCCTGCGGCGGGCGCTCTCGGCCAACGACGTGACCGCGCTCTACCGAGAGGCCCCCATCCTGCACCTGCGTTTCGAGGAGGAGTACGGAGCCACGCTGTTGGCGGACAGCTCGGGGAACGGACACGACGGGACGTGCGACACCGGCACCGAGGAGGAGGTCGACCACTGCCCGCAGGTCGGGCCGGCCATTCAGGGTTGGATGGGACTTGGTGCGGCCTTCGACGGTCGGGGCGACAAGGTTGTTGTCTCCGACACCCGGAATCTCGATCTGAATGCGGTGACCGTCGGTGCTTGGGTTCGGCCCGATGAGCGGAGCGGGGCTCATCCCCAGGAACTGTTGGGCAAGTACGAGGAGAGCAACCTGAACATCGACGACAAGGAGGCGGTCAACTACCGGCTCTACATCGGCAGCAACGGGCTCTATCCGGCCTTTGAGCTCCAGGACGATACAACTTTGGAGTGGCGCTTCACGGCGACGAGCGCTGTCCCTCTGGTGAGGGGCGTGTGGAACCACGTAGTGGGCGCATTCGACGGGGACTGGGTGCGGATCTTCGTCAACGGCTATGAACAGGGAAAGACGCTATTCCATGAAGGCGATCGCAGCCCGGTCCAGAACGATGAACCGGTGCGCATCGGCGGCTACAAGTCCAACTGGCCCTACCGCGAGGATACGTTCACCGGACGACTCGATGACGTGACGATCTACGCCACCGGACTCTCGGCCCGGCAGATCCGGGAGCTGTACAGCTACCAGGTCGCATGGGTTGAGGACCGACGGAGCCACAACATCACGGTCGACACCGATGATCCCATCTCCCATCTCCTGGAACCCTATGCTAGCTATCTGCCGGACCAGCCCCTGCAGATGCTCGTGAGTGCTGGCGACGACACATCGGGCGTGGCGGCGGTGGATCTGGGTGTGGCAAAGGGAAGTGGCAGCACGACCTGGGAGGCGGCGGTCCGCTGCGGTGATTCTCCGGGCGACGGCGCTTGGTGCTCTTGGTTCACACCCGATGGGGCGGGCCGGTACAGCCTGACAAGCCGCGCCGTGGACAGGGTAGGTCACGGGGCCGAATCTACCACGACCCTCACGGTCTACGTGGACGACGGCCGACCGAACTTGACCGTGGATGTCGGAGATGGTGCCCGGGTGGATGCCTACGTCCATCCAACCCGGGGCAGCGCGTGGCGGTTGCCGCTCTCGGGCACCGTCAGCGATCCGGCGCTCCTCGACGGCTCCGATGGCAGCGGGGTGGCTCCCGATAGCCTCCGTGTGACGCTCTATAATGACCGAGGCGGGGTGGCCGGATTGGGCCCGCAGGCGGCGAGCCTGGTCGGAAATGCCTGGTCCGTCGATTACGTGCTGACGGAGATGGAACCCTCCGGCCGCTACACGGTGACCGTCGAGGCTGCCGACAAGGTTGCCCACCTCCCGTCACTGAGCGCCGAGCAGGTGGCCCGGCACACGACCCATCTCGAGCGATGGATCGACGTCGATGGGGCCGCACCGACGATGAATCTTGATCGAGCGGGCCTTCCGGAGACGCCGCTGGGTGCGGCGGTCACGCTCCGGGGCGAGGCGGCGGAGCGCGCGGTCCCTCTGGTTGTCACGTGGAGGACACCCGACGAGACGGGTGACCAGGTGGGGGTGACGCTGGTCTGCAACGAGGTGACATTGGCAGATGTCCGCCCTGGCACGTATCCGACGGAGACGCTAAGCGCAACGTGCAGCCGCGAGGTTAGCCGCGGGTCGGCTTGCAGCGTGGCACTGGACGGGAGCGGGGTCAGCGGTTCCATTCGTGTCTGCGGCACGGAGATCATGACTTGGACCGGGAGCTACGTCGTCAGCAAGACGGTTGGCTTCACCGCTGACTGCCCGGCCTGCGGGCCTGAGACCGCAGTGGCCGGTGTAGGTGACGTCGAGATCAGCTTCCGATCACTGCTCCTGGGCTCGGCCCTGCACAACGAGGCGCCGGAGGGCACGGTGCTGCGCATGCCCCTCGACGACATCGCGACGGGCAACACGGTTCTCACATTCCGCGATCTCTCCGCGGCCGGAGCCCCAGCCGGGGAGCGCGAGGGCACCTGCAGCGCCCCGCGCTGCCCGACGACGGGGCAGCAGGGCGCCGCTGGCGGGGCCGTGCGATTCGACGGCAGCGACGACGCGGTGACGGTGAGTCCCGTCGATGACTTGGACCTGGGGACGGGGCCCTTCGCCCTGAGCCTGTGGCTCAAGTTGGATGGGCACAACCCCTGGAGGGACATCCTGCACTGGGGCAACGGCAGCGACGACGACCTGGCGCTTCAGACCAACGCCTCGAACCACGTCACGCTGAGAGTGAAGCTGGACGGGAGTCAGAAGACGCTGGTCAGCGACGGGGGACTGCTTGCGACGGACGTCTGGCATCACCTGGTGGTGGTGCGGGATGGGTATGGGCTGTTGACGACGTACGTCGACGGGCAATCCACGGCGTATGGGTACAGCAAGGCCGACCTGGGACTCATAGATCCGGACTCGGAGATGTGGCTGGGGTCGAACCGCCAGCCGGATCAACATGCCTACTACCGCCCCTTCAAGGGGTATATGAGCGACCTCCAACTCTTCAATCGTGGCCTTTCCCCGGCGGAGGTTCACACGCTCTACCACGGGGCAGGCGCCATCCTGGCGCTCTCCTTTGACGAGGGAGTGCTCGAGGACAGGGTCACGGTGGCGGATGGATCGGGCAGGGGCCACGATGCGGCCCTGCACACGGGCTCCCTCGACGAGGCTGTGAAGGGAGCCCCAGGCCAAGTTGGGCGGCAGGCCGTCGCTCTCGATGGCCGCGATGACTACGTCGCCGTTGGGCCAAACGCGGGGCTCAGGCTCAGCGCCGGCCAGTTCACCGAGGCGGCCTGGGTATACCCGGGACCGTCAGACGCTGACCAGATCGATCCCATCTTTAGCGGGGCGGCCTACGCCGAGTCGCGCTACGCCTATCCGTTCCTGCACGTGGTGAGCGGCACCCAGCTTGTTGGCGGTTTCGGCAACGGCACCGCCCTGCGTGCCTTCACAACAACTGCGCTCTTGACGGAGGATACCTGGAACCACGTAGCAGCCACGTTCGATGGGACCACCTATCGTATCTTTGTCGATGGCGTCGAGATGACCACCACCGATGCCCTGGCGGGAAAGACGCCCGCTCCCGTGGAGCAGGTGGATATCGGGAGGGCCCCGGCCCCTGGCGGCGGGTCTGGCTGTGCACAGATACCGAAGCTGCAGTTGAGACCGCAGACCTGGAATGCGTATGGCCACGGGATCGAGATTGACGGCAAGGAGGTCTGGACCGGGACGCTCGGGGTGGGGGCGACGGCCGAGATTGAGGGGCCGTTCAGCTTCTGCACCTCGACCACACTGATCCCGGTCTACTACGTGCCGAGCGGGGTGGGGCTGAGGCGCGTCCGGATGGGCTCGGTCACGATCGATACCGTGCCGGCCTCGGGACGTCACACCTTCACGGCCGGGGGTCAGTCGGCCCAAGTCTCGTGGTCTGTCACGGCGCACCCGGATGACACAGACAACTTCCAGGGCCGACTCGACGATGTGCGCATCTATGCCCGGGCGCTCTCGGCCCTGGAGATCAGGGCCCTGTATCAAGGCCGCTGGCATCTGGCCGTGCCCGCAAGGACGGGGTCCGGGGTGGACACCACCGACTGGACGACGTCCGTGCCGGCTGGGCTGGAGGGGATCTACGAGGTGAACCTGCGCGGTCACGACACGGCCGGTCACGGCGAGACCAGCGATCTGGGACTGTGGAGTGGGGCGGTGGACAGCCTGGGCCCACGGGTGACGGCGGCCGTCACCGAGGCCAGTGAGCTGACCTACGGCTATACGTCGTCGGCTGAGGACTTCAATCTGACGGAGGAGGGATTCTACTCGCCGTGCGGAGCGGGGGTGGTGACGGGCCGCGAGTTCTTCGATGCGCCGTGGTACAGGTCGGCCCTGGGGCAGGATCGACTGTATGCGTTGAGTGCCTCCTGTGAGCGATCGGTGTACGCTACGCAGAGTGAGGTCGGCGGCGTGGACACGCCGGGCCTGGCCAGGGGCATCGTGGTCTCCGGGACAACGGCGGACGGCTCGGGACCGACCTATGCCTATGTGGCCGACGGCGCGGCCGGCCTCCAGATCATCGACGTCTCGGACCCGGGGCGCCCGACGATCGTGGGGACGTTTGATACCGACGGGGCTGCGCGGGCTGTCGTTGTCGCTGACTACGTGTCGGGGACAGTGGGCACGAGCGCGTCCTCTGGTCTACTGTCTGGAGGTTCTGGGTTGACGATGAGTCCCGCATGGGACGACCGTAGTGAGGCCGGGGCCTGGATGACCATCCCGGCGATCGCGCCGGTGGCCAGGGGGATGTCCGCGC
>CAZIWL010000012.1:15074-52714 GCA_964542755.1 uncultured Anaerolineales bacterium | reverse complement strand
AGCGTGGTGATCACGAACCAGGGCAGCGTGGACACCGAATCTCCCTTCTTCGTGAACTTGTTCGCCGATCTGATCACGATGACGATCAAGTGCTACGAATCCTGGACGTGGGAATGGGATTACGTTTGGGGCTGGGACGAAGGGACGGGGGCGGTCGAAGTTCCGCCGCTGGCAGCCGGCGAATCCACCGTCGTCACGTTCACCGACGCTATGACCGCGGTCGGCACGCACACACTCTACGGTTTCGCGGACAACGAGTGCTGGATCACGGAGACCAGCAAGGCCAACAATCTCTCGGATCCTCCCCTGACCTTCGAGGTGGTGCCCGCGACGCCGCCGGACCTGATCGTCAGTGGGCTGAAGACCGAACCGGGCACGCCGGCGTCAGGGCAGCCTTTCAGCATCTCCGTGGCTATCAAGAATCAGGGCAACACTGTGGCTGGTGGGGGCGGTGACCAGGGGGTGCTTGGCTTCAGCACCTACATCGGCGATGGTCCCTACGACGATCACCTGTGGGCGGCGGACTACCGGAAGACCGAGACTGGGCCCCTCGCCGGCGGGGCTACCGTGACCCTAACCGTGCAACATCCTGGACTGCCGGGCGGCAGCCATGAGTTCTACGCCCGGGCCGACGTGTACAACCGGGTTGCGGAATCCGACGAGGCGAACAACGACGCCGGGCCGTTCACAGTGACGGTCAGCGGCCCGACGCCGACACCTCCGGCCCCCGTCGGAGAAGTTTCACGCGTGTCGGTCCACGAAAGCGGCGCTGAGGCAACCAGTGGTTCCTACAACCCTGCGATCTCAGCGGATGGCGTGTTCGTGGCCTTTGAGACGGACGCCTCACTCGTGGCGGAGGACTCGGGCTACTACGATGTGTACCTGCGGGACAGGGCGACGGGCTCGACCGAGCGTAGCTCCGTCACGACTGGCGGAGGGCAGGGGAACGGGGCCTCTCAGCAGCCGGCCGTCTCTGGCGATGGGCGCTTTGTGGCCTTCCATTCGGACGCCACCTACCTGGTTCCAGGAGACAACAGCACGAACCGGGACGTCTTCGTGCGCGATCGGCAGGAAAGGCGGACAGTGCGCGTGTCGGTCGACTCCAGCGGCAGTGGCGCCTCAGGGACGTCGGCGTACCCGGCCCTGTCCGGTGATGGTCGGTACGTGGCCTTCCACTCGGACGCGAGCGATCTGGTCGATGGCGACACGAACGGTGCGAATGACGTATTCGCGCGAGACACCATTTCCGGGACCACGGAGCGCGTGTCCGTCGACTCTGGCTCCAATCAGGCATCCGGAAGCAGCTACCTCTACTACGGGGACATCTCCGCCGACGGGCGGTACGTTGCCTTTGAGTCCACGGCTAATGACTTGGTGAGCGACGATACGGGCCGTTGGGACATTTTCGTCCACGATCGTATTTCGGGGACGACCGAGCGTGTCTCCGTCGGGTCTGACGGCACGGAGGGAAATGGCGCTTCCAGGTATCCCATGATCTCGGACGACGGGCGGTACGTCGTCTTCCGGTCGGATGCTTCAAACCTTGTCCCCGGTGACAATAATGCATTCTGTGACACGAACTACGATCAGCTGTATGAGGAGAATTGTGCGGATGTCTTCGTGCATGATCGGGATACCGGGACCACGGAGCGCGTCTCGGTGAACTCCAGCGGTACGGAGGGCAACGGCAGCTCTGGAGCGCCCGACATCTCTGGCGACGGGCGCTATGTCGTCTTCGAGTCCGAGGCCTCGAACCTCGTGGACGACGACTGGAACTTCAGCCCTGACATCTTCGTCCGTGATCGTCAGTTGGGGACCACGTTGCGAATCTCCGTCAATTCGGCGGGCGAGGAAGCCCGCGGAGGCTCCGCCAATCCGGTAATCTCGGCGGACGGCGGTCACGTGGCGTTCGAGTCGTGGGCCAGCAATCTCGTGCCCGATGATACGAACGACGCGAAGGACATCTTCGTCATCGACCTGGTCGAACTCGTGGCACCCTCTGACCTGGTCGTGGAAAGCCTCATCGTGTCGCCGAGCGTTCTGGAGAGCGGAGCGTCGACGACGGTGACGGCAGCTGTGCATAACCGGAGCGGCGGTGCCGTCAGCCATGCCTTCGAGGTCGGAGTCTACGTCGATCATTATCCCTCCGGCTGCGGCGATACGCCTGATCACGGCCTGGCCTTCCCGGCCCTCGCGGCGGGGGAGACGGCGACGCGGACGTGGGTTCTTTCGACGACAGGTCTCGATCTGGGCACGCACAACCTCTACGGCTTCGCGGACTGGACGTGCGTGGAGCCCGAGTCGAATGAGGGGAACAACAGGCAGGGGCCAACCCCCTTCCAGGTCACCCGGCCCGACCTGGTGGTGGACAGCTTGAGCGTGGATCCGGCGAGCCCCACCATCAACGATCCGGTGACCGTCACGGCCAGAATCCGCAATCAAGGTGGTTTCGCGGCCCCTTCGTCCTATGCCGGGCTGCACATCGGCGGCGCGCCGACGAACTGCGTGCAAACTGGGACATGGAGCGCCACCGTGCCGGCGCTGGCCGTGGGGGCGGTGCATACGGTGACGTTCTCCCTAGCTTCCGGATTTGCCACGGTTGGAGAGCACCAGGCCTGGGTGCGGGCCGACGATCTGTGTCAGGTCGTCGAGAGCAACGACGACAACAACGTGGGAGGTCCGGTCACAATTGACGTGCTGCCGCCGCCTCGTCCGGACCTCGTGGCGAGTATCCTGTCGGCGGATCTCGCGCTGCCGGGCCCCGGGGAACCAGTCACGTACACGGTCCTGGTCTCCAACAGCGGCGCCGAAGCCAGCTCGATGGCCCATCTGGCCCTGTACGCGGACCACGTGCCTACCGGCTGTCTGGATGCGAGCTGGATCGTGACTGCGTCCGTCCCGGGCCTATCCGTGGGCGAATCGGCGACTCTGACTATCCCATCAATGGGCTTCGCGGGACCTGGCACACACCAGGTCCGGGCGTATGCCGACTACGACTGCCTGATAGACGAGAGCGACGACGACAACAACGTTTCGGCGCCGCGCTCAGTGACGATCCATGGTGTGGACCTGCTCGTGACGGGCGTCACTGTCGCCCCCAACCCGGCGGCGGTCGGAGAGATGGTCTATATCTCCTTCAATATCCGCAACCAGGGTGTGCAGGGCACGTCGTATTTCCACTGGGCTGTCTATGTAGACCCTGCCGAGGCGCCCTCGGGCTGCGCTACCAGTCCGAGCAGCGCAAACACGATCAAGCTGGACCCGGGTCAGTCGCTGACGGTCACGATTGCGTACGGGTCGTTCTCGTTTGTCGGGGCCCATCAGGTCTACGTGATGGCGGACTATCTGTGCCAGATCAGCGAGTACGACGAGGCGAACAACGTCTTGGGGCCCGTGGCGTTCCGGATAGAGAAGCCGGACCTGGTCGTGGAGTCCATCACGGCGGAGCCGCCGCGACCGGCGGTAGGGGAGCGTGTAACGGTGACGGCGCGCATCCGAAACGATGGGGGAAAGGCTGGGACCTCCCGGGCAGACCTCTACGTAGACGACCCCCCAGGTGCATGTGGGGATCCCGGAGATCTGTGGTACGTGTTGCCCGCTCTGGAAGCGGGAGCGGTCACCACCGCCACGTTCGTGTTGCCGTCGGGCTTCCCGACCGAGAATGATCACTACCTCTGGGTCTGGGCCGACTCCCAGTGCCTGATCGCGGAGGGCAACGAGGGAAACAACTGGTTGGGTCCGGTGACCATCAGTATGTCCCTGCCGGATCTGGTGGTGGGGAGCGTCACCGTCACACCGACGCAGCTGGTGACGAACCGCTGGATGACCTTCACCGTGACGGTGAGCAACACGGGTGAGGCGGCGAGTGGGGCTTCCTATCTTGCTTTCTACGTCGACGACGTACCAGCCGGCTGCAGCCCGCCAGGCTATCACGACGTGAAGCCCATCCCGAGCCTCGATGCCGGGGCTGTCGCGGACGTCAGCCTGGCGCCACTGCGCTTCACGACCACGGGTACGCACAGCATCTATGCGTTCCCCGACTACCTCTGCGAGGTCGCGGAGAGCGACGAGAACAACATTTCGGGGCCGCACGACTTCTTCGTGGGCGCCGGCGATCCGGACCTTGTCATCGGCCCGATCACGGCATCCGCGCCCAACCCGAGGCTGGGCGAGTGGATCACGTACACCATGCGCGTCACGAACACCGGTCTGATGGTCGGCCTGCCGACCGGGCTAGCCCTCTATGTCGATCACGCCCCCAGCGGCTGCTCGGACGAGAGCTACATCAACACCGGTGACGTGCCCTATCTCCCCGTAGGCGCCAGCGCCGCAATCACGGTCGTCAGTCCCCCATTCGAGGACACGGGGCAGCACACGGTCTACGCCTTTGCGGATTTCAGGTGTCGCGTCCGAGAGATCAGCGAGGACAACAACGTCGCCGGGCCGCTGACCATCACGGTCCAGGGACCTGATCTGCAGGTGGCGGGCTTCAAGGCCACGCCGCCCAATCCGGCGCTCGGCCAGTGGCTCTCGTACACCGTCCGGGTGAGCAATACGGGCGAGATCACCAGCCCGGCCAGGTACTTGGCGATCTACGCTGACCGCGTCCCGACCGGCTGCCACGACGGAGGGTGGGTCAATACGGGCTTGGTCCCGGAAATTGGCCCTCAAAGCTACCAGGAAATCGTCGTCACTACTCCTGGTTTCCAGATCCCGGGGCTGCATCTTATCTACGCCTACGCGGATTTCGGTTGCGGCACCACCGAGCTCAACGAGAATAACAACATCGGTGGGCCGATCACGGTCACTGTTCAAGCGCCGGACCTGGAGGTCACGAACATCACGCCCCATCCGTCTACCCCGACGATAGGCGAGTTCTTCACCTACTCCGTGCGCGTGAGCAACACGGGGGCGTACACCAGCCCGGGCGGTGCCTTCCTGGCGCTCTACGCCGATCACGGGCCGACGGGCTGCAAGGATGCGGCATGGATCAACACGGCCCAGGTGCCGTCTTTGGGGCCAGGGCGATACGCGGACCTCAAGGTGAACAGTCCGGGCTTCGCCGAGGGCGGCGACCATGCCGTCTACGCCTACGCGGACTTCAACTGCGTCGTGGTGGAGGAGGATGACGATAACAACATCCTTCCGGTGACGGTCACGGTCGCGGCGCCGGATCTGCAAGTGGGGACTATCACGCCGTACCCGGTCAGCCCGGGGGCGGGTGAACGCTTCTCGTATACCGTCACCATCAGCAACACAGGAGGGATGGCCAGCCCCAGTACCTACGTCGCGATCTACGCGGACCACAACCCGACGGGGTGTGGCGACGCGGCGTGGGTCAACACGGGATGGGTTCCGTCGATCGAGCCGGGGAGCTCCGCGGATGTCGTGGTCGTGAGCCCCGCTTTCCTCAGCGGCGGCGACCACCCGGTCTACGGATTCGTCGACTTCACCTGCTACGTGGAGGAGGTCGATGACGGGAACAATGTGGGTGGGCCCTTCACCGTCACCGTGGGCCTGCCCGATCTGACGGTGGAGCGGCTGCTCATTGATCCGGCGGAGCCGGCGGCAGGACAGCGAACCTGGATCACGATGGTGGTGGTCAACATAGGCACGGCGGCCTACAACCCTGGCACGGTGGTGCAGCCTCACTACGCGGAAGTAGGCGTTTACGTCGGGACGGAAGCCCCGGGCTGCGGCGACGAGCCCTGGACCTATACCTTCGTTCCGGGTCTAGACGTCGGCGAGAGTGTGTCGCTGACGGTCCTGGCCGTTGAGGGCTTCCCCAACGAGGGTAACCAGACGCTGTACGCCTTCGTCGACTCGGAGTGCATCTGGGAGGAGCTCGACGACGGGAATAATGTGAAAGAGATGGCGGTCAGCGTGGCGCCGCCGTTCCTGCCGGATCTCGTCGTACAGGGCATCACAGTCTCCCCGTCGGCGCCCCCCCTGGGCGAGCCCGTATGGATCACGATGCACGTCAAGAATGAGGGCACCGGGCCGTACCATCCAGGCAGCGTCGCGCAGCCCACCTACGCTCACGTCGGGCTCTATACGGGCACGAAGCCTATGACAGATTGCACAGCAGTGCCCTGGATCTGGCGCTTCGTGACGCGATTGGAGCCCGGAGAGGTAGCTGATGTCGCCGCCCTCCTCACCGACGGCTTCGCCACGGAGGGCGATCACGTCCTTTACGCCTTCGCGGACTGCGAGTGCGCATGGGTGGAGGGAAACGAGGACAACAACGTCTCCGCGGCGACATCCATCGGGGTGGGACCTCCACTGCTGCCCGATCTGGTGATCGAGGATTTCACCGTCTCACCGGAGCAGCCTTACCAGGGCCAGCAGGTCTGGTTCACGATGCGGGTGCGGAACATCGGAACCAGGTCGTATGATCCGGGTACGGTCGCCCATCCGCTATACGCCGCCGTGGGCGTGTACCCCACAAGTGCGGTGTGGAAATGGACCTACGTCCCCAGACTGGAACCGGGCGCCAGCACAGACGTGCGTGTCTTGGCCACCGAGGGATTTGCAACGGAAGGTGTCCACAACCTCCGGGCCCGGGTTGACCTCAACGAGGTCTGGGAGGAGCTCAACGAGTGGAGGGGGCTTCCCGAAAACAACACAAGCGGGCTCCTAACCGTCACGGTAGATCCGCGGCCCCCTGATCCCAAGCCTGACGTGACGATTGAGAGCCTGTCCGTCGTTCCCGAGAGCCCGGCGGCAGGAACCTGGCTCCGATATGACGTGCTTGTGGCGAATCACGGCACAGGACCGATCACGTGGGGAACCGGCGTGGCCGTCTACACGTGCTCCGTCTCCTCCGAGTGCGGGGTTGATGACTGGATCAACGTGGCCGGCGTGCCGCCGCTGGAAGTCGGCGAGCAGGTGATGGTCTCGGTCGTCGGGCCGCCGTTCGATGAGGAAGGGGACGTCTCGATCTACGCTTACGCCGACCAGGCAGATCTCTTGGATGAACTCGACGAGGACAACAACACGTATGGGCCGGTAACGATCACGATTCAGCCGGAGCCGCTGCCCGACCTGGCGGTCCAGAGCCTGACCGTCGATCCAGCGAGACCTGCGGCAGGCGCGTGGCACGCGTACAACGTGGTCATTCAGAACAACGGGGCCAAGGCGAGTCAGCCGACCACCGTAGCCGTCTACAGTGACACCGTGGCGCCGGATCCTGGCGATCAGGACTGGCGCAACACGGCCGCCGTTCCTGCGCTGCAACCAGGGCAGCACGTGGAGGTCTCGGTTGTGGGCCCACCTTTCAACGAAGAGGGTGAGCATACGCTCTACGCCTACGTAGATTTCACGAACCTGCAGCAGGAATACGACGAGGGGAACAACGTGTACGGGCCGGTGACGGCTACGGTCCTTCTGAATCCTCGACCAGACCTGGTGATCGACAGTATCGCGACTGACCCAGTAGGGGTCGTGGCGGGTGAGTTCTTCCACTACCAGGTGACGGTGCGAAACCGGGGTGATGCGGCCTACTACAGCGGGGCTGGGTTGGCCATCTACACAGGGGCGCCGCCGTCGAGTTGTGGCGATCAAAGCTGGGACAATACGGCCGACGTACCAGCCCTGAGGATCGGCGAAGAGACTGTGGTCGTCATCCCGACCCCTGGCTTCGAAAGCCCCGGGGTATACGATGTCTACGGCTTCGTGGACTTCGCCTGCAGCATCGTGGAAGACAGTGCGACGGAGGGCGTCGACGCAGAGGACAACAACGTCTTCAGCGAATCGGTCAGGGCCGGTAATCCGAAGGACCCGGATCTGATCGTGCTGGACGTCTGGCCGATTCCATCGCACCCGAGTCCCGATCAGCCAGTGGACTTTGTTATCGAGGTGGGCAACCAAGGTGGGGGTCAGGCGCGCTCAGAGACCGTAGTGGCCGTGACCATGGACGGGGTCACCAGTTCCGTCGACTATGACGCCTGGGCCCTGGTGCCCGCCCTCGAAGCTGGGTCGAGCACGGTGGTGACGGCTACGTATACGGGCTTTGACGCGGACGGCAGCCACGAGGCGTTTGTCGTGGTGGATGCGGACTCGCGTCTCACGGAGACCGTCGAGGGCAACAATGCATACGACCCGATCTCCATCGTGGTAAGCTCGGTACCCGGCGCGGATCTGGTCCTCAGGGACGTCATCATTGAACCCGCATCTCTGTTGGCCAAGGACCCTGTCTCCTACACCCTGACGGTGCTCAATCAGGGTGCTGCGGGGATGGGTAGTGGTGCTTCCGCCAGCGTGGCTCGCGACCGACCGCATTCGGGATGCGGCGATGCGGGGGATCACCAGATTCCCCTGCCCGCTCTGGCCGCTGGCAAGAGCACGAAGGTCGTCATCGTGGACGATTCCGGCGTCGCCACCGAGGGCGAGCACACCCTCTACGTTTTCTTGGACGACCAGTGCGTCATCACCGAGAGCGATGAGGGCAACAACACCGATACCATCACGTTCCAGGCCGGTGCGCCGCGCCGACCTGACCTCAAGGTGACCAGCCTGGCGATCAGTCCTCTCCAGCCAGTGGCGGGAAACCCCGTATCCTACACGGTGCGAGTCCGCAACGACGGTACGGGATCGAGCCTGACCTCTACGATAGGGCTCTACTTCGATCGCACCCCCGGCGCGTGCGGGGACCCGCCGGACCTGGACGTTGGCGATGTGCCACCGTTGGAGCCCAATGGGGTGTTCGAGGCCACCATCATTGACTCGTCGGGGTTCGATACCGGCGGGGTGCACCGGGTGGCTGCCAAGGTCGACCCGGCGTGCATGGTGGTCGAGTCCGTGGAGACCAACAACGTCTATTCGCCGATCCAGGTCTCCGTCACAGCGCCCGCGAAGCCGGACCTGACCGTTGAGGAGCTTCTGGCGCTGCCGTCGAGCCCGGATACCGGGCAGCCCGTCCGCTACGTGGCGCGCGTGAAGAATGAAGGGACGGCACCGGTCGCGAGTGTGTTCTGGGCAGGGCTCCGCTTCGGTGAGGCGCCAGGGGTGTGCGGAGCCGACATGGATGTGACTGCCCGGATGTCAACGCTCGGCACAGGCGCCAGCGCCGACTTGGTCTTCGATACCACGGGCTTCACCACGACCGGTGAACACAAGGTGTGGGCCTTCGCGGACGCGGAATGCGAGATTGACGAGAGCAAGGAGACAAACAACGTCAAGGGACCGGTGTCGGTGTGGGTAGACGTGCCGACCCCCACCCCGACGCCCACGCCGACCCCGACCCCCAGCGGCGCCGCCAGCCCGCGGTACGCATTCGTGGCCGACGGCGACGCCGGGGTGCGCGTCGTGGACGTGACAAGCGCGAGCATGCCGATGCAGGTGACCACGGTGGACACCTCGGGGCGGGCGAACGACGTGGCTCTCGTGGATCGAGGCGGAGGAAAACTGCTGTGCGTGGCTGACGGCGACCAGGGGCTGCGGCTCCTGGACGTCAGCAACCCTGCTACGCCGACGCTGGTTGGGAGCCTGGCCTTGTCCGGCTCAGCCCATGGGGTTGCGGTTACCGCTGGCCCGACAAAGACGCTCGCCTTCGTAGCTGCCGGGGAGGCTGGGCTTCAGGTGGTCGATGTCACCAATCCCGCGGCGCTGACGATTGTCGGCAACTGGGACACACCGGGGACGGCCTACGGCGTCGCGGTGCTGAAGGACCCGCCGTCTGACGTCGGCGGGACGTATGCCCTGGTGGCCGACGGCGTGGCCGGGCTGATCATCGTTGACGTGACGGATGCATCCTACCCCCGCTCGGTAGCTCGCTACGACACGCTGGGCGAGATGCGAGGCCTGGAGGTGGTGGAAAGCGGCGCCGGAGAGATGTTCGCCTACGCGGCGGACGGCGGGGAGGGGCTGCACATGATTGACGTCAGCGATCCTCGCTATCCGCAGTCGGTTGCGATTGGAGACACACCAGGGAATGCATACGATGTGGCCGTCCTGGACATGTTCGGCTATGTGGCGGACGGCGAAAACGGCCTGCGGGTGATCAACCCGCGCACGATCGCGCTGGGCGCCGGTGCGTGCGACACGGCGGGCAACTGCACGACCAGCACCGGTGATAACCTGGTGGCAGCCACCAGCCGGATGTCTCTACAGGGCGTGGAGAGCGCTGCAGGGGCAGGCTTTGCGTTATCGGAGGCCGCAGCCCGGTTTGTGGAACGGGCCTCGGTTCGACCTGACGAGGATCCGCGGGCACGGACGCTGGAAGAGAGCTTACTTGCCCTTGAGGAGAATCGGCAGAGCACCCTTGAGGAGGGACGATGGGCGATCCCCGAGGGGGAGACACGGGGAGGCTCGGGGCAGATCCTGGAGCAGTCCAAGGCTGACCTTGTTGAGCCCCCCGTTCTTGGTTTCACGCTGGCTGCCGTCATGGAGGATCTCGCAACGGACAGCACCGTCTGGGTGTCAGTATCCGGCCTGCCGGCGGTCCTCGACAGTGACGACCCGGTGGATGTGGGGGGGCAGGCGGCGACGATCAACTCGTCACTGAAGAGCCTGGTCGTGACCGTGGATGGCCATCTGGCGCACTACAAGACGTGGGAGCTTGGCAAGGCGACGGACATCATCTGGTCCTTCAGCTGGGCGCCGGGGCCTGATGGCGTTCATCTGCTGAAGGCCCGGATCAATGACTGGAACGGTACCACGGCGAGCGAGTTGGTGACCGTCACAGTGGACACGGAAGCGCCCGACATCGAGCTGCATCCACGGGTGCTCACCAGCACGCACTACCACGAGCCCAGTCTGGCGCTCGGCGGTCGGTTCACGGACACGGCGGGCGTGGTTGGTGTCGAATGGCGTGTGGTCGGCAGTGACTGGCAGCCCGCCGTGCTGGACGGCGCGGTCGAGGCCGCCGTCACCGCTGGCGCTTGGCGGGCGGAGTGGATCCTGGACGAGAGCTCGCTGCCTGACGGCCAGGAGTACGACATCTCGCTGCGGGCCCTGGACGTCGGCGGGCACTCCACCGTGAAGGAAGAGAGTATCACGGTGGACGTTCTGCCGCCGGAGGGGGTGGACCTGAACCTTACGGCGGGCGGCGTGCCTGTCCTACCCGATGGGACGACTGTCTCAAAGACGCTTGTCCTGACTTGGACAGCCTCCAACGATGGTAACGGGGTGTCAGGCTATCAGGTCGTCTGGACGGGCAGTGACGGCATCGTGACAAGCAAGGGGGTGGCAAGCGTGGAGGCCAGCGCCCCCCTGAGCTCCACGTTTACGGCCAAGGAAGGACAGCTCGTTCAGGTGGAGCTGGGCAGTCGTGACACGCTGGGGAACCAACACTGGCAGCAAGGCGGCCCCGTCATCGTCGACGGCCCGCTGACGCCGGACTACGCCGTCCTCGGACAAGAGGGGCAGACGCCGTGCCATTGGATGGATGGCGGCTGCAGCTTGATCGGGATCGATCGGCGCGTTGCCCGTCGGGCCCAGGATACCGCTGCGTTGAAGGACGAGCAGAAGCTGTACGTGACGTGGAACACGTCCAATCGTCTCACGCACGCTGACGAGGGCCTCCGACTGGCCTGGACTGGGGCGACCTGGGAGACAGATGGCGATCTATTCGTCTATCTCGATACCCGTGCCACTGCCGGGACCGGTGCGGCCTTCAACCCGTATCTCATCGGCAGCGGCGGGAGCGTCACGCTTGATGACGCCATCGTGACCTTGCCGGGCGGCTTCTACGCCGACTACCTGGTCTGGATTGAGGACTCGAGGACAGCTTCGCTGCTGGGTTGGGACGGGAGTGCTTGGCAGTGGGTGGCGGCCCTCGGGGCGGACCAGTTCCGCTTCACACTCGGCGCCGCCGGCGGCCGAACGCATCTCTACCTTCCGTTCGGCTGGCTCGGCATCGCGGACCCGGCGAATAGGTCTGTGAAGCTCCTGGCGTTCGCCAGCGATGAGGACGCCCTGCGCCTGTGGGCCACGATGCCCCCCGGCAACGCCGTCAGCAGCGACAAGGTGATCGGGGCGGCCGGAAGCCTCGGCGGTTACAATCTGACGCTCAGCCATGCCTACGTGTGGGCGGGGCTGGCCGTTGGGGTGTGCCCCAACGGAAGCCAGGCCGGCGTGGGCAGCCACGCTTACCCGGACGTGGACCCGCAGGTGGCGCTCAGCGCCGATCCACAGGGCAGCAGCTACGCGCTGCTGAACGATGCCGTCTACTGGCTCCGCGACACGTTGGTTGTCAGCACACCCGCGGAGATGATCCCCTATCTCTGGGGCCTGGACGGCGGACAAGCGCCGCTGGCCCCAGCGCATGGCGTGACGTTCACGCTGACGTATCGGAATCGGGGCGCGGACGCGGCGATCGGGGTGACGGCCGGCTCGGCGCCGCACTACGCGCTGACGTTGTCCGGCGTGTCGGGGCCGCTTGATCTGGGCGATGTGGGCCCCGGCGAAGAAGTCTCGACGACGATCCACGCGCAGGCCGACGCTGGCTCAAGCAGCGGTAGCTGGGCGGGCCTGGAGGTCGCGATCCATGACGCGGGGCATCCGGCAAGTGGGGAGCCATTCGAGTGGCTGTGGTCACAGCACCGGGTGGACCGCAGCCCGCCGCGGTTCTTCGGCATTGAGGTCCCAGCGTACTATGTGGCCCCGGGTATCAGCAAGGTTTCGGGCTACGCTTTCGACGAATCGGGAGTGCCGCAGCTCGGCCTCGAGGTTGACGGCGCGGACACCCCCTGCGCTGACGATACACCTAACGATGGGCACTGGGCCTGCCAATGGACCGTGTCGGGTGGGCACGGGGCCGAGGTCCCGGTGAAGCTGTACGCCACCGACGGCGCCGGTCACCGGGGCGAGTGGGCTGACTCGCTGCCCTTCATCGTGGACGCCCGGCCTCCGACCCTGACGATCGATCTATCAGGGCCTCTGGCTCTCTCGGGAGGCGTGGTAGGCAGCGGCGGGTTGACCCTGGTTGGCGGGGTGAGCGAGGACAGTGGGGTGTCGAGCGTCCGCGTCTGCACGGACGAGGGGTGCAACCCTGCCCTACTGCAGGCGACGGTGATCCCCGCCCCGACCGTCGTCCGGGACGGACCAGAAGACCCCATCGCCATCGGCGCCGGGAGCGGCTGCAGCGACCCGATGACACGTACCTTCGCCGTCACGGAGTCCTTCTCCGTGGGGCGCGTGCTGGTGGGCTTCGCGGCGGAGCACGAGCGCCGGGACGAGCTCTTGGTCACACTGACGTCGCCGCAGGGGACAAGGGTGACTCTGCTGGGGGCTCGCGAGGGCTGGGTATCCGGGTATCGGAACTACGATGTGCTGCTCGAGGACGCCGCAGCGCGGGGCCTCCACGACGGCGCCGGCGACGACGATCCCTCCGACGAACCCTACGACAGGCACGCGCGCCCACTGGATCCCACCCAACGCTTCCAGGGCGAGGACGCATCGGGCACGTGGATGCTGTCCATCTGTGATGAGAACACGGCAGCGAACAATGGGGCTTATCTGCACAGCACCCTGACGTTGGTGCCGCGGAACAGGGGCGCGCGTGCCGGCCGCTGGTCCTTCCGCCTGCCTGCCATAGCGGGCAGCGACTTCGTCTCGACGACGGTCGGCGTCTATGCGCGGGACATCGTTGGGAATGAGACACCGAAGCCGGCGACGGTGAGCTTCTGGATGGATAGCGTGCCGCCCACGATCACCGTGACGCAGCAGGTGTCCACGATCCTCCGGAGCGAGCTCGGGACGGTGCTGAGGGGGACGGTGGCGGATGGGGGTCCGAGCGTCGAGGTACGGATCGAGGTGCGGTACCCGGATGGCACCGTGACGAGCAAGGCTGCCGCCAGGGACGGGAGCAGCTGGTGGTATGCGCCTTCCGCCGCGGAGACGGGGTTGTACAGTCTGCGCGTGGTGGCCGTCGATGCGGTCGGGAACGAGAGCTCCGCCGGGCCCTTCTCGTTGGAGATTGCTTGCATCCCCGCGGTGCTCGAGATGGGGCTGGTGTCGGCTGAGCCGATCAGCTCGCCCGAGGGTGCCATTCTTCTGACGACAGTAATCAGCAACACAGGGCTCGAGCCGGCACCGACCGGGATGGCCGTGGCCTTCTACGACTACGGTGCTCGAATCGGCACGGTCGTCCTCCCCGACCCGATCCCAGGTGGGGGATCGGTGCTTGTGATTCTGGCGTGGGTCCCGGATCAGGCAGGTCCGCACGAGATCATGGTCGTGGCGAACGATCCGGAGGAGGAGGGCGCTGCACTGGCACTCTGTGAGGCGCCATCTCCCGTGACTCGTGGTCTGTTCGTGCTGGACGTCGGGCTCTATCCATCCTGGAATCTGGTGTCCGGCTCGACTATCCCGTTCAAGGGCGAGATCGAGACGGTCCAGCGCTCGATCGTGGGGTCGTACACTGTGATCCTGGGCTTCGATGGTGGGGCTCTCTCGTACTATCCAAGCCTCCCGGCCTTGTTGAACACGCTGAAGACGATCGATGGCGAGCACGGCTACTGGATCAAGGTCGCCGGCGGCGAGGCGTTGGGAGCGCGCCAGGTGCTGCAGGATGAGCCCGACGATGACCCCCTGGTGGCCCTGACGCTGATCGGCGATCAGTTGCCCGAGGACTACCCGCTGCCCTTGGACGCGGGCTGGAACCTGGTCAGCTATCTGCCCCATGGATCGCTGCCGGTGACCCGGGCCCTGGCGACCATCGATGGACTCTACACGGCCGTGCTGGGGTTCGATGGTGGAGCCCGCTCGTTCTATCCTGGCCTGGACGCCAGCTACAACACCCTCACGGTGATGAAGCCGGGGTACGGCTACTGGATCAGGATGCAGGAACCGGCCACGCTGGTCTACTCGGTGACGCATAGCTACACGAGCACGGTTGGGCTGGAAGACGCTCTTGCCTTGCAGGATGAGACGACTGCGGGCGTGGTCGGCAAGGACGGCGGGGTGGGATCTCAGCTCGTGGTTCCGACCCATACCTGGGTCAACTTCCACGGCACTGCAAAGGGCAGCGACGGCACCCCGCTGCCCATGGGGACGGTCGTGGAGGCCATCGACCCGGATGGCGTCCTCTGCGGCACGACGAGGATGTCCGTGGAGGGTCAGTACGGCTTGCTCCCGTGCTACGGGGACGATTCGACCACAGACGTGGATGATGGGGCTGAGGCGGGCGACATCATCCGGTTGGTCGTCGCCGGAGAGACCGTGGGACGCGGGATGTGGACCGATCACGGGGGCCTCCGCGCCGTCCCACTGGGCACCAGCGAGACGACTCTCTTCCAGCTCTACCTGCCATTGGTGATGCGGCGGGCGGCAGGAGAGAGGATCGGGGAGGAGATGCGATCGCAGCCCGTCCCCGAGGATCTGGAGCAGGGATCGTCCGTTGATGGTCTGAGGGTTCCGCTGCCCACTCCCTCTACGGCCGATCCAGGAAGTGCAAGGCGTCCGTCTTCCACGAGGACGCCCGTGGTGTCACCCCTTCCGACGCCGCCGACAGCGCCGGTGTCTGGGACACACGGGGCGCCGGCAGATGGCCTCCCGGGAACGGAGACTGAGAGGGCTGTCCCGGGCGGCGGACGGGAGCCATCGCCGACGCCGGAGTGGGGAGGCGTCGGTGCAAACTGAAGCGCTTTCTGCTTTCAGCGTGTCGGTGCGGCAGCGACTGTCGGATCTTAGGAGGTGGCGTGTGAGACGCAAGAGAAGGCGGAGTGGGATGAGGTCAGCGGGCGGACTGGTTTGGCTTGTCGGCTGGATTTGGCTGTTCGCCCTGGCAGGGGCTCAAGCCGACGGCGTCACGCCCACCACGGAGTGGATCAACCTGTACGGCACGGAGAACACCTGGAACGGGGAACCCCTGCCCGTCGGAGCGACCGTGGCCGTCTTTCGGCCGGATGGCGCGAAGTGCGGCGAGATAGTGGTCACCGTCGAGGGTTGGTACGGCCTGGTCCCATGTTACGGTGAGGCCACCGAACTCCTGCCTGAGCGGGCCATGTCACTGTCCCAGACCGACGCGAACTCCGCGAAGAGTGGACTGACCTTCACCATCAACGGCTTGCCTGCTGGTGTCACACCTGTCAGTCTGAACGGCACACCGGTCCCCCCCTCGACTACAGTTGCCTGGACGTCTATGGGCGACCTCTGGCAGGTCAACCTGCGGGGGCCTTCGAAGACACCCATCGTGGGGGGACAGACGGTTGCCGGCTGGCGCCTCGGAATCCCCGCACGGTGTTTGAATACTCTGGTGCTGCTGGGCTTCATCGGTGGGGCAGGAGCTGTCTGTCTAGTGGCGCTGATCATTAGCCGCGGGAGCTCTTCCTCGTCCGGATAGAGCGAGCGGATCGAGAAGCTGCTGTCCATAGGATCCTTCTGTCTATCGCGCTTCCGCGCGTCCCCTCGACTGTGAGGTCGTCTCCGTGGTCTCCGCGTCTTCTCCGTGCCCACTGTCTCTCGCCGCTAGCCCGCGAAGTTCCGCTGTTTGACGAAAGCACCCCTTCAAGCTAGAATAGCCGGTTGCACTCAATCCGCCGCAGAGCAGACTAACGCCACACGGGAGTTGATGACGCCGATGAAGCCCATGACCGGCGCCGAGGTGCGCCAGAGTTTCCTTGATTTCTTCGCTGAGCGGGGGCACACGATTGTCCCCAGTGCCAGCCTGGTACCCACCAGGGATCCCACGCTGCTCTTCACCAACGCGGGAATGAACCAGTTCAAGGACGTCTTCCTCGGCGTAGGGACGCGCCCATACACCCGGGCGGTGGACACGCAGAAGGTGATGCGCGTCTCCGGCAAGCACAACGACCTGGATGACGTGGGCCGGGACACCACCCATCACACCTTCTTCGAGATGCTGGGCAACTGGTCCTTCGGGGACTACTACAAGCAGGAGGCGATTCGCTGGGCCTGGGAGCTCCTGACTGAAGAATGGGGCCTGGAGAAGGACCGCATCTGGGCCACGGTCTTCAAGGACGAGCAGGCCGAGCTGGAGACGGACGAGGACGCGAAAGGCTTCTGGCTCTCGGAGACGGAGATTCCGCCCGAGCAAGTTCTGTACGCCGGACGGAAGTTCAACTTCTGGCAGATGGCGGACACCGGTCCGTGCGGACCCTGCAGCGAGATCCACTACGACCGCGGGCCGAGTGCCTGCGTGTGCCAGGATGATCCGGGCCACGAGTGCCGCGTCAACGGTGACTGCGGTCGATTCACCGAGATCTGGAACCTGGTCTTCATCCAGTACAACCAGCACGAGGACGGCGACCTGGAGCCCCTGCCGGACAAGCACATCGACACAGGCGCAGGATTCGAGCGGCTTCTGGCGATTCTTCAGGGCGTCGATTCTAACTACAAGACGGACCTCTTCATGCCCCTCATCCGGCGGGTGCAGGGGATGGTGGGCCACGACGATGACCAGGTTGAAGAGCACATGGTGGCCTACCGCGTCATCGCCGACCACGCCCGGGCGGTCACGTTCCTCATCGGGGATGGCGTCCTGCCGGGCAGCGAGGGGCGTGGCTACGTCTGTCGGATGATCCTGCGCCGTGCGGTCCGCTTCGGGCGCGAATTGGGCTTGAGCGATCCCTTCATGACCGAGGTAGCCGAGACCGTCATTGAGATGATGGGCCACCATTTCCCGGAGCTGGTGAACCGCCGTTCTTTCATCCTCAAAACGATCAAAGCGGAGGAGGATCGCTTCCTGCGTACCCTCGACGTGGGCCTGGAGCGGTTAGATGCGCTGATGGCGGAGGTTGAGGAGGCGGGTAAGAGGGAATTGCCTGGCGATCAGGTGTTCCAGCTCTACGACACGTTTGGGCTCCCGGTCGAGATCACTCGCGACGTCGCTGAGGAGTACGATTTCTCCATTGACGAGGCGGGGTATAGGGAGGCGCTGGAGGAGCAGCGCAGGCGCGCCCGGGCAGCCGGTGCCTTTGAGATGGACGATGAGGAGGCGCTCGCCCGGTATCAGGGGGTGCTCCTCGACCTCCAAGAGCGGGGTGTGCTGGGCGATCACGGGGTTGAGCAGGACCCCTACAGAGCGCTGAGCGTCGAGACCCAGATCGCTGCGGTGCTTCAGAAGGGTCATCAGATCCGGGAGTTGGGGCCCGGCGACGAGGTCGAGTTGGTGATCCCGGACACGTGTTTTTATGTGGAGTCCGGTGGACAGGTCTCCGATACGGGCGTCATCACCGCCGTCCCGAAATCAGGCGAGGAACCCGATTGGCAGGTACGGGTCAAGGACGTTCGCGAGCCGGTCGCGGGGCTCTTGCTCCACGTCGGCGAAGTGGAGAAGGGGACCCCCGCGGTGGGGGACCGGGCCCGAGCCTCTGTCCATCGAGGCCGGCGGATGGACATCGCGCGGAATCACACGGCCACTCATCTGCTCCAGAGGGCACTCCGGCACGTACTGGGCGACCACGTCCAGCAGGCCGGGTCACTGGTGGCCCCCCTTCGTCTCCGCTTCGACTTCACCCATCCCGACATGCTGACCCGCGAAGAGCTGGACCGCGTCACGCACGAGGTGAATGAGGCGATCCTCGCCAACTACGAGGTTGCCAGCTCGGAGCAGCCCTACCGGCAGGCGGTTCAGCAGGGCGTAATTGCCCTCTTCGGGGAGAAGTATGGAGAGTCGGTGCGCGTCCTACGGGTCGGGCCGGGAGACAGGCCTTTCAGCCGCGAGCTTTGCGGCGGAACCCATGTGGAGGAGACCGGTACCATCGGCAGTTTCCACGTCATCTCCCAGGAGAGCGTAGGGGCAGGGATTCGGCGGATCGAGGCGGTGACGGGTCGCGGTGCCATCGACTATGTGGAGGAAAGGCTGGATCTCATCCGCCGCGTGGCTGGTCAACTTGGGGTGCCGCCCAGTGACCTGGCGCAGCGTGTTGAGCATCTGCAGGAGGAGTTGGATGGCGCAGAGAAGGAGATCCACCAGCTCGAGCAGCGGCTGGCCCGGGAGGCTTTCGAGGACCTGCTGGGCGATGTGGAACCGGTCGACGGCGTGGCCGTTGTGGCGGCCCGCGTAGAGGCACCCAACGTCGATGCCCTGCGGGAGATGACAGACTGGTTCCGGGATCGGCTGGAGTCGGGGGTCTTTGTTCTGGGCACGGTGATGGACGGTCGGCCCGCCCTGGTGGCGTCGGTGACGCCGGATGTCGTAGAGAGAGGGGCTGATGCCGTCGGGATCGTGCGTGCGCTGGGAAGGATGATCGGCGGCGGAGGTGGGGGGCGACCGACCATGGCACAGGCCGGAGGCAGCAATGCCGATGGTCTTGATGAGGCCCTCTCCAAGGCAGCGCGTATCCTCCAGGAGCAGCTGGAGGGTTCGTGAACTCCTCCGTGTTTGCCACGCGGATAGGTGCCTGAGCTATGCTCGATCGACGCGTGAAGAGGCATCGTTTGGCCGAGGCCCAGGGGCCCACGGTCCTCAAGTTGGGTGTGCACGACGATATGGCATCGCTGCGCTATCGTCTGGACCAGGTCGAAAACGGTCGTGTGGCCCTGCGGCTCCCCTGGGACCTCCGTTTCCTCTCGCGGCAGCTCGACTTTGACCTCCTGCGCCGGGAGGTGCAGCGGCGAGGGCTCGAGGTGGCCGTGATTTCGGAGGATCCCGAGCGCCGACAGCTGGCCAGCGGCTGTGGTGTGCCCGCCTTTGCATCCGTCGATGCGGCCGCCGAAAAGGCACGTTGGAATGGTCAGGCCGGGGAGAGACTGGAGCCGCCGCCCACCTATTGGTGGGAGGAGGAGCCAGATCTGCGCCGACAGGACGGGACGATGCCCGAGTGGCTTGGGTGGGTCACCACGGGCGTTCGGATTCTGTCCTTCCTCATCGCCATCATCGTGCTGGCAGCTGCTGCCTACGTGATCATCCCCTCCGCCGAAATTCGTGTGGTCCCCGCCGGGCAGGTTGTGACGGTCGATGTACCCATCGCCGTGGATCCAGGGATTGAAACGCCGGTCTATGCGGTTGAGGGCGTGAGTGCCATGATCCCATCGCGCCGTGTCGGCCTCGAGGTGGAGGGCCGGGCGGAGGTGGCGACGAGGGAGACGGCTGAGGTAGCCTCCGGACGGGCCGCGGGCGAGGTGCTGTTCACGAGCCGCCTCGCGCAGGACTATCTGGTGCCCTCAGGGACGATGGTGCGCACCTCTTCGACGAGCTATCCGATTCGATTCCAGACGACGGCCGATGTGGTCGTCCCGGCGGACGGGCAGGCCAGGGCGCCGATTGAGGCGCTGGACGAACGGACGGGCAATGTTGGCGCCTACCAGATCAATCGCGTGGAGGGCGTGGTCGGCTCCGCTGTCAGGGTCATCAATCCGGCGCCGACGACGGGGGCTGAGGCCAAGGAGGTGCCCGTCGTGGTGCAGGCGGACTACGATCGCGTTCGCGAACAGCTGACGCAACAGCTCCTCGATCAGGCCTATGGTGAGCTCCACGGGCTGCTGGAGCCCGATGAGTTCCTGCCCTATCCCTCGCTGCGAGTGGAATCGGTGCCCAAGAAGACGTATTCCCACTTCATCGGGGAGGAGGCGGAGAAGGTGGGGCTGACCATGCGGCTGCTGGTCAGCGGGCAGGCCGTGAGCGCCGACCAAGCACGGGTTATTGCCAAGAGTGTGTTGATGGATCGGCTCCCGGCGGGCAACCGGCTCGTTGATTCCCGCTTCGACGTTAGCGAGATTGCGGATGAGGAAAGCCCCGGATGGTTCACGTTCCACGTGACTGGGCAGGGCTATGCCGCGGCGGGGATCAGCGAGCAGCACGTGATCAGTGTGGTGCGTGGGAAGCGTGTGCCGGACGCACGGGATGCGCTTCTGCGGTATCTGCCCCTGGGCCGGCCTCCGAGGTTGGAGACGTGGCCGACGTGGCCGGATTGGCTGAACGTGCTTGACCGCGTGCCCCTGGTCCCCATTCGTATCGCTGTGGATGTCACCCCGCAGCTTCCAGAGTCCTGGGAGTCTGCGGTCGACCCGGCGGCATCGCCCACAGGGTAGTCTTTGGTATGCGGATCCTCGCCCTGGACGTTGGACAGCGCCGCACAGGGGTGGCCATCAGCGACCCCACGGAGACGATCGCCCGGCCACTGGAGACGGTCCACCACCGGAAGAAGGCTGAGATGATCAAGGCTGTGGCGGCGCTGGTTCGGGAGCACGGTGTGGAGCGTCTCGTCGTGGGCCGGCCACTGAGTCTGGATGGAACGGTGGGGCCGCAGGCCCAGCGTGTGGATAGCTATGCGGATGCACTGAAGGAGGTGCTGGACGTCCCGGTGGTGGCGTGGGACGAGCGGTACTCGACGGCGCGGGCCGACGAGGTGCTCCTTCAGACGCGGAGCGAGAAGGCGCGCCGGCGTGCCCGAGCGGACGGTGAGCGCGATGCTATCGCGGCGGCTGTGATTCTGCAAAGCTACCTCGACGCGCGGCACGAGGCCGCTGGATCCAGCTTTGGGCCGAACGGCCCCAAGCCGCGATCCAGCTAGAGCACGTGAACAGGGTAGAGCGCCTGGAGTGCGTGGGGCGCGAGACGGGGATAAGGCACGTGCAGAGGCCCCCGGGCAGAGAGGGGCTGGAGCGCAAAGAGCATGCTTCAAGCGCGGACATCTTGTCGGGAAGACCCCACTACCTACTCCTTACTCCCGAACTAGACCCGGAGGTCACATTTGCGTAAGATCGCTCACTCGCTAACCCTCTCCATCACCTTCCTCACCCTCTTCGGCGCTTTCGGTGGCCTGGTGTGGAACGTGGGCTATGCCACGCTGGACCTGCAGCCGCTATCCGTCACGCTGTGCGAACTCTCCTCGGCGGACGACGTCGTGGTGAACGCCTACCTGGAAGCCCGTGCGGAGCAGCTTGAGACGCCGGCCGGCAGCGACGACACGCCGATGAGCTTCGTCGTCCAGCCCGGTGAGACGGCTGGCGACATCGCCACGCGGCTGGAAGGCCGGGGCCTGATTTCCGACGCGGAACTCTTCCGGCGCTACGTCCACCACCATGGCTTGGACGCGGGCATCGAGGCTGGGGAGTTCACGCTCCGGCAGACGATGACGATTCCCGAGATCAGTCAGACCCTGCAGGATGCGCAGCGGCCGGAGCAGACGCTGGTCGTCCGGGAGGGGTTGCGTCTGGAGCAGGTGGCCGCTACCGTGGGGGAGCAGACGACGGTGGACGAGGCTGCGTTCCTTGAGCTGGTCCGGACGGGCTGGCGGACGAAGGCCTACGGTTCCCGTCTCGTGCCGCTGCTGCCCGCCGACGCGACGCTGGAGGGGTTCCTCTTCCCCGACACGTACCGGCTCCCGGAGATGGCGACGGCGGACGACGTCCTGGAGCGCATGCTGACCACCTTCGACGAGCGCGTCACGGCCGGGATCGAGCGCACGGCGGCGGATCACGATATGAGCCTCTACGAGGCCGTGACGCTGGCCTCTATCGTGGAGCGGGAGGCGGTGGTGGACGAGGAGCGCAGGGTCATCGCCGGGGTCTACCAGAATCGTCTCGAGGCCGGCTGGACCATGGACGCGTGCCCCACTGTACAGTACGCCCTCGGATCGACTGAGGAGTGGTGGCCCAGATTCACCTTGGAGGCCACCAGTGCGCAATCTGCCTACAATACCTATCAGAACCGTGGCCTGCCGCCGGGGCCGATCTGCAGCCCGGGTCTGGCGTCCATCAAGGCGGCTGCCCAGCCGGCCGATACGGACTACTTCTTCTTCCTCGCGGACTGCACGAAGGACGACGGCAGCCACCTCTTCGCCGTGAATGAGGACGAGCATTACGCCAACTACGCCCGCTGCGGTGGACAGGCGCCATAGCGATCCCTCCGTACGCGGCGCAGCTGCCGGATCTGGCACACCGATCCGGTGGATCATGGCCGCTGCCCTGGTCCTTGCCACCCTCCTGACCCTGGTCGCTGCGTGTCGCTTTCCCGGCAGCGTCCGCCCCACGCTGAAGATCGGTCTGGTGGCGCCCTTTGAAGGGCGCTATCGGTACGTGGGCTACGACGTGATCTACGCCGTCCGGCTGGCCCTGCGCGAGGTCAACGATGCGGGCGGGATTGACGGGCGCGGCGTCGAGCTGATGGCCTTCGACGATTGGGGCGACCCAGGGCTGGCGGTGGATCAGGTTGGCAAGCTGAACGTCGACCCTCAGGTGCTGGCGGCCCTGGGCCACTTCCGCCGTGAGACGACCCTCGCCTCGGCGGATGCCTACACGGATGTGGGCCTGCCGCTGCTCGCCGCGACGGGTCTGGACATGGGGTTCGAACCCGACGGGGATGACGGCGCCTACGTGTTTGGGCTGACCGTAGACCTGGAGCGGTTCGCTACGGCCCTCGTCCGCCGCGCTGTCACGTTGGCGCCGGATCGGCAGGTGGTCCTCGCCACGGAGGCGAGAGCGGGGGCACGCGCAGAGGTGTTCGCAGCGACCGCGGCGGAACACGGTGTGACACTGACGATGGTAGAGGCTGAGCACGAAAGCTGGCAGCAGGATGTCCTGGGTTACTACCCGGAGGTACTCCTGTGCGACCTTGACCCGGTGGCGGCCGGCGAGGTCGTCGCGTTGTTGGGGGAGGGGGGCTGGCGGGGCGAGGTGCTGGGCGGCCCGGCGCTGTCGGCTGGGGATTTCCCCGCGGTTGCGGGGGAGGCGGCCGAGGGTGCTCTCTTCCTCACACCCTGGCCCTTCCCAGGGGATGTGGCTGGCGGCGAGGGCTTCGCTGAGCTCTACCGCGAGGTCTCCAACGGCATCGAACCGGGCCCACTGGCCCTTCCAGCGTATGAGGCGGCGCGGCTGCTCCTGGGCGCGGTGGAGGACGCCGTGGAGGGGGGGGAGGCGACGCGCGAAGGGGTGACCAGCGCCCTGGAGGAGCTCGAGGCTGAGGGGCGCTTGGCCGTCTTCCAACTGGGCGGGAGCGGTGTACCGGTTCGCATGCCCTTGTACTGGTACCGGATCGGGGATGATGGCGTCCCGATGCTCCTGGGCCAGGAAGCAGCCTCGCGGACAGATCCTGGGGCGCTTGAGTGAGGATCCTCCTCGTCGAGCCCTACTTCGGGGGCAGTCACCGCGCCTGGGCGGAGGGATATGCCTCTCATACCGTCCACGACGTCTCGCTGCTGACGCACCCGGCGCGCTTCTGGAAGTGGCGCATGCAGGGTGGTGCGGTGACGCTGGCCGAGCAAGCCCGGGAGCTACCCCGTCGGCCCGATCTCATCCTCGCCTCGGACATGCTCAACGTACCTGCGTTTCTTGCTCTCACCAGGGATGTGTTTCACGGCGTGCCGACTCTCCTCTACTGCCACGAGAATCAGCTGACCTACCCGGTTCCCCCGGGTGAGAAGCGCGATCTGACGTACGGGATGATCAATTGGCTCTCCATGCTGGCCGTGGACGAGGTTTACTTCAACTCTAAGTATCACCGGGACGATTGGTTCGGTGCGCTGCCGAATATGCTGAAGCACTTCCCGGATCAGAGCCACCTCCATCGGGTCGATGAGGTCCGCCGCAAGTCCAGGGTTCTTCCCGTGGGCTGCGATCTCCGGCGGCTCGACGGGGATGGACCGGTCCACGACGTTGAAGCTCCTCCATTGATTCTCTGGAACCAGCGCTGGGAATACGATAAGCAACCGGAGCTCCTCTTCGAAGCCCTCTACGAGCTGGCTGATGCCGGTGTCGCGTTCCGCGTGGCCCTTGCCGGGAAGAGCCATCGTCAGTCGGCCCCCGAGTTCGAGGAGGCTCGAAGACGGCTGGGGGGCAGGGTGGTCCACTTCGGCTTCGCCGAGGAGGGGGCGTATGCGTCCCTGCTGCGGCGAGCGGACGTGGTGGTGAGCACGGCGATCCATGAGTTTTTCGGCGTCTCCATGGTGGAAGCCGTCTACGCTCGTTGTTTCCCCGTGCTTCCCAGACGGCTCTCGTATCCTGAGCTTATCCCCAAGGAGCATCACGCGGCATGCCTCTACAGCGGGTTCGAGGGCCTTCTCCGGCGCCTTCGGTGGGCCGTTGAGCACGTCCAGGACGCGCGGAGGATCGCGGAGTTGCTCCGCACATCCGTCCGGCGCTTCGACTGGCGTATCCTCGCCCCAACCTACGACGAGATACTTGAGACTTGTTGCCTTCAAGGCAACAAGTCTGGCTCCCCGCTCGCATAGTTTGCCCAAAAGGCACCGCTCGCACCGTCCCGCATCAGGTGATGACCCGCAGGCAATTGCTTCGAAGGTGACACGACCGGCGCTTGACGTGCCGGCAAGGTGAAGGTTGTCCTTACCCTGGCCATGCCGTGAGCTGCGGGGATTCGTCCCCGGTGGCGTCGCTCCCTTCGTTGTGATCTCCTCTTGGGCCGTGCTGCCTCTACGGCTGCGGCGGGACTGCGACGGGTGCGCAAGGCGGCTTTGGGGGTGGGGCCAGAGGCCGTCTGGAGCAATTTCGCGTGCGACTTGCCCGAATAGGGAGGATGGGTACAATTAGCGCGTGCCCAATCAGGTCCCAGTGTACACCAAGTACGCCATCAATTGATTCTTCTCGTTGTTTGGACCGCTGCTCGGAGCAGACTGCACCGCACAAGTGGCCGACAGACCCCGCCGGGAGAGGTAGCGCATGGGTGTCGTTGATGAGGTGAAAGAGCGCCTGGACATCGTCGAGGTCGTCGGTTCTTACCTCCAGCTCGACAAGTCTGGACGGAACTACAAGGCCCTGTGCCCGTTTCACAGCGAGAAGACACCCTCCTTCGTGGTCTTCCCGGAGAGTGAGCGCTGGTACTGCTTCGGCGCCTGTAACGAGGGGGGGGATGTCTTCAATTTCGTGATGAAGACCGAGGGGTGGGATTTCCGCACGGCTCTGGAGGAGCTGGCTGCGCGGGCGGGCGTGGAGCTGGAGCCGCCGTCCCCGCAGCAGCAGAAGGCAGCCGAGGAAGCCGACCGGCTTCGCGAGGCGTTGGGTGCCGCGGCGCGCTACTACCACCACCTTCTCAAGAGTTCTCCGGAGGCGGAACCGGGCCGCGCCTACGTGGAGAAGAGGGCGCTGGATGAGGCGACGGTTGAGGCGTTTCAGCTCGGGTACAGCCTACCGGGCTGGGATCGATCTCGCGATTATCTGACCGGGCAGGGGTACGATGTGGAGGAGCTCCTCAAGGCCGGCCTGCTCGTGGAGCGGGAGGGTGGGGGGACGTACGACCGCTTTCGAGAGCGGCTGATGATTCCCATCCGCGACGGACGGGGTCGGGTGATCGGGTTTGGTGCCCGGACATTGGATCCCGACGGGATCCCCAAGTACATCAACTCTCCGAAGACGTCCCTGTTTGACAAAAGTAATACACTCTTCGGCCTCGATATGGCACGCCGGGCGATCCGTCACGACGATCGTGTAGTCATCGTTGAGGGGTATATGGACGTGATGCAGGCGTACCAGGTGGGCCACCGAAATCTCGTGGCTCAGATGGGTACGGCTCTGACAGAGTCCCAGCTGAGGCAACTGCAGCGTTACACGAAGCGTATGGTGCTGGCCCTGGATCCGGACACGGCCGGGGTCCAGGCGACGCTGCGCGGGATGGAGGTGGCTCAGGAGACCCTGGAGAAGGCGTGGGAGCCCATCTTCAACCCCCGCGGACTGGTGGGTTTCGAGGGGCGGCTGGGCGCCGAGATGCGCGTCCTGCAGCTCCCGAGTGGTCAGGACCCCGACGACCTGATTCGGGAGGATCCTGAGCGCTGGTCCCGCCTGGTCGAGGAGGCGGTCCCCGTGGTCGACTTCTACCACCAACTGCTCACGAAGGACATCGATCTGGATGACACGAAGGCCAAGGCGGAGGTGGTCGACAAGCTAGTGCCGGTGCTCTCGGCCGTGGCCAACCCGGTGGAGCGGGAAGATTACGTGCAGAAGATCGCTCGCTCGCTTCGGGTCGAAGAGCGGGCGGTGATGGCGCGGGTCGAGTCGCGGGGGCACCAGGACATGGAGAGATACCGCGGGCACCGGCCGCGCCGGCGGGCCGAGCGGCCTCCCGAGGAACGAACGGAGGAGCCGGAGCGATCCAGTGCAGACCTGGAGGGCCATTGTCTGTCGACACTTCTCCGCCGCCCGACCTTGCTCGGACAGGTCAACCGAGTCCTGAGGGAGCGGGAGCTTCGAGAGCTGCACGTCGAGGATTTCGCGCGGCCCAGCTTCCGGGCAATCTTCGAGGCATGGGGTGACCTCCTGGATAGCCGTCCCCTGGTTTCGACGGAGGAACTCCGGGAGGCCCTGCCCCTGGATGTGCAAGAGCGGTTTGAGAACCTGGTCTCTCCCGATGACGAGCTGCTGGCGGACGACAAATTGGTTCGGGACATCGTGGTGACCCTACTCCGCTTGAGAGAGCGCCGCCTCAAGGCGTTTGTGCAGGATCTACGGCTTCTGATGATCGAGGCGCACCAGGAAGGCGACGCGAGGGGGAAGCAGTACGATCAAGCGCACCTGGCACACGCGCAGCGGCTGCTGCAGACCCAGAGAGCTCTGGCACAGTCGTGGGAGCTGGGGTAGCTGGGCACCGTGCCCAGTGACACCTGACGAGGTTATGATGAGCGAGGAAGCACAGGCAATCCCGATGGACGAAGAAGAGATACTCGCACAGCTGCGGGCAGCCTACGACCCTATCGAGAATGGGGCCGACGACGAGCACGGGGCGGTCTTGCTGGAGGTCGGCGTCGATGAGGACGACGAGGGATTGCTGGACGAGGAGGACGAACCCACGTCGGAGGAACTCGAGGAGATCGAGCAGCAGACCGATGAGGTCATCGAGCAGTCCCTGTTCAAGTCCACGGATGACCCGGTGCGTATGTATCTCTTGGAGATCGGCCAGGTCTCACTCCTGGAGCACCACGAGGAAGTCTGGCTCTCTCTGCAGCGGACGGCGGGCACCCGCGTTCAGGCTGTCCAGGAAGGGATCGTCGACGACGAGGTCGGCAACCTGGCGCAGGAGGTTCTGGGCGCGCTCCTCCGGGAGCTTCTGGGGGCGTGCGAGGAAGTGAGTCGGCGGTGCGAAGAGTTGGGCGTAGCACCGCCGGACCTGGCGGCTGTGGCCGGGGAAGCGGCCTTTCTCCAGGCTAATCTCCTTCCGGCCCAATCCTCCTACATTCATTCGTTCCTGGAACGGAACGGCTGGACGAGCTCCCAGAGCGACACCCGCACCGCGCTCGCGGAAAGGTTGTTTGACGTCTTCCGCGTGCTCTACACGCTCCCTCGGTCAGTTCTGGAGGTGGTCCAGGAGGCCTGGTGTCGTGGGGAGCCCCTTCCGGCTTGTGAGGAGCTCGAGGCTGTCGCGGGGCCCGGCGATGCCCGGGCCCGATGGCGCGAAGTGGTTCAGCGCGGGATCGACGCCCAGCAGTTGATGGCGCAGGCCAACCTGCGTCTGGTGGTCAGCGTGGCCAAGAACTACACGGGGCGGGGCATTTCCTTCCTGGACTTGATCCAGGAGGGGAATATCGGCCTCATGCGCGCGATTCGGAAGTTTGACCACACGAAGGGCTTCAAATTCTCCACGTACGCCACGTGGTGGATCCGCCAGGCCATCAGCCGCGCCATCGCTGACCAGGCGCGGACGATTCGCATCCCGGTTCATATGGTCGAGAAGATCAACCGGTTGATCCGGCTCAAGCGGCGCCTGGTCCAGGAGTTGGGCCGGGATCCGACGGCGAAGGAGCTGGCTATGGAATCGGATATCCTCAGCTCGGATGAGAAGGGCGTCATTCGCGCGGCCCTGGAGGACGAGGCCCCCCTTTCGCCTACGTACAAGCACAAGCTCAACTCGGCGGCCGAGGAAGTTCGCCGCATCCTGCGCGTCTCGATGGAGCCCATGTCACTGGAGATGCCCGTTGGAACCGACGACGACGGGGTTCTGGGCGAGTTCATCGAGGATGACTCGATCCAGGGGCCTGCGGACGCGGCCTACGATCAGCTTCTGAAGGAACGGGTCCGCTCATCCCTTGAGGTGCTGAATGAGCGGGAGCGGGCCGTGCTTGAGATGAGGTTCGGGCTGCAGGACGGGCGAACCCATACGCTGGAGGAGGTGGGGAAGGCTTTCGAGGTGACGCGTGAGCGAGTTCGCCAGATCGAATCGAAGGCGCTCAGAAAGCTGCGTTACCCGGGCCGCGGCAAGTTGTTGAGGGATTTCCTGGGCTAGCCGCGGGACCACCGGTGCCCCACGGGCGGGTTCTCCAGCCTCGGGATTTCGCCGTCGGCCCGCCCGCGCCGACGACCTTGCCAGTCTGCGGTTCTCTTCGGCCTGAGGGCCGCAATGCCCCTCCGGGGCCCTCTCAAGGTCATCAGTCGCCCGTTTGCCCTCGCCGCCCGTGCCGAGACGTCTTCCCCGGCCCCGATTATGGCGGGCCAAGAGATGCCGGACCGTACGAGGCGCCAGCCCTGTGCTGTGACCACGCCGCGCGTTGCGGGCGGTGAGGATCCGGTGAACCAGGAGGTCTAGATGAAGCCCTTGCGCCCGAATCGCGCCATCGCTATCGACGGCGGCGGCATCAAAGGAGTGGTTGCAGCCCGGGCCCTGTCCGCTCTTGAGGAGTACCTCGGGATCGAGTCAAGGAAGATCTTCGACCTGGCGGCTGGTACGTCGACGGGCGCAATCCTGGCCGCTGGCATCGGCGCGGGGCTGACCGGGGCGGCCATGCACCGGCTCTACACGCATCTTGGGCCGGCGATCTTCAAACGGTCCTGGCGCACTTGGCTGTGGCCGCTGAGCCGCTATAGGTACCGCCACGAGCCGCTGGAGCGGGCCCTGCGGCAATTTCTGGGTGCTGGCGTGATGGGGGATTTCTGGGATGGCGACGCGCCCATCGACGTGGTGATGACGACGTTCGATGTTGTGGAGAATCGGACTCGCTTCATCAAGCCTTGGAAGGAGACGTATGCGTCGTGGCCGATCGTCAAGTCGGTTCTGGCCTCTTCGTCGGTGCCGACGACCTTCCCGCCCGTTGAAGGCCGGTATGTAGACGGCGGCGTGGGAGCCTATGCGAACCCGTGCTATGTGGCTGCATACGAAGCCAGATTCGTGTTGGATTGGGACCCGAGGGACACCACGCTCATCAGCCTGGGTACGGGGCGCAGTCCACATACCATGGACCCGGATGATGCGCGAGGGATGTGGCCGTGGCAGTGGCTCCAACCAGTCCTGGGTGCTTTCATGCAGTCGGCGGACGATCAGCAGGTGCACCTGGTCGATACTTTCTTCGAAGGGCTGGACTTCCGCCGCTTCCAGGTCGATCTTCGCGAGCCGATCGGGATGGATGACGTCAGCAAGATGGCCGACCTGACGGCCTACGGGGACACACTGGGGCAGATGATCCTGGATGACGTGGTGGATCGGACGGTGGAGATCACGGCCCTCCGCCCGAGGTCTCGCCGTTGACACGCCCTCGGCCAGGTGGGGGAGGGAGAAGACGGGGGCGTGGACATCCAGGCCGCCCACGCGCGCACACTCGCCGGGTGCTGGACGGACTCTCTGCGATGTGGTGGAGAAGGGGCTGCTGAGCGGCCATGGGACCCATGGTGGAGGATTATGATGTGCGCCTTGCTTGCCCCCGCTGAGATCTCGCTCCTGATTACAGTCCTATATGCCGTCGGCTTGCTCGAGGTGGACCGGAGGGTGACGCGAAGACCATTCGTGTAGTCACTTAGAACAACCCATGACCCTCTCTAAACTCATAGGTCTTATTCCCAAGGTCTTGACGCACGTCGGCGAGGATGTCGTCATCAAAGGTATCTGCGCCGATTCGCGGCGTGTGGAGCCGGGTGACCTCTTCGTCGCGATTCCGGGTGTTCACGTGGATGGACACCAGTTCATCGGTCGGGCGGTGAGCGCGGGGGCAGCGGCTGTCGTAGGTGAGAGACCTCCAGAGGTCGTGGTTCGTGAGGCTGGCCGTGAGTTTGCCTACGTGCAGGTAGCGGATGCTCGCAGGGCGTGGGCCTGGTGCGCGGCGCTCTGGGAGGGACTGCCTTCTCGGGATTTGACCCTCATCGGTGTGACGGGGACGGACGGTAAGACGACCACGGTGAGTCTGATTCGAGCGGTGCTGCATGCGGCAGGCATTGCTGCGGGGATGATCAGCACCGTCAGGGCGCTCATCCCCTCGGGCGAGGGCAGGGGCGGCGGCTGGGAGGCCGCGGACACGGGCCTGCACACCACCACGCCGGATCCATCAGTGATTCAGCACCACCTGGCCCAGATGGTGGAGAATGGAGCGACGCACGCAGTGCTGGAGGTGACGTCGCACGGGTTGGCACAGCACCGAGTAGCCGGGTGCGCTTTCGATGTGGCGGCGGTTACAAACATTACCCACGAGCATCTGGATTATCACGGGTCTTTGCAGGCATACAGGGAGGCCAAGGCAAGCCTCTTCGACGGGCTGTCGCAGTCATTTCGGAAGCCCGGCGTGCCGAAGCTCGCGGTATTGAACCGGGATGACGACTCCTATAGGTATTTGAGGGACTACGAGGTTGATGGGCAGATCACCTACTCGGTGACCGGATCCGCCGATGTGACTGCCCGGCATCTCCGACTCGAGAGAGAAGGTTCTCAGTTCGAGCTTTGCACGCCGGCAGGATCGGTGACCGTTGAAACCGGCCTGGTTGGGGTATACAACGTGGCCAACATCCTGGCTGCCGCGTCGGTGGGGATCGGGCTGGGCATCTCGCCGGAGTCGATTGGCGAGGGTGTCGCCTCCGTCACTGGCGTTCCTGGGAGGATGGAGCCGATCAACGAGGGTCAGGCGTTCCTGGCTCTCGTGGATTTTGCACACACACCCAATGCCCTGCGTGAGGCGTTGCAGGCCGCTCGTGAGATGGCGGGAGAGCAGCGTGTGATCGTTGTCTTCGGGAGCGCTGGACTGCGGGATCGAGAGAAGCGGCGTCTCATGGGGCGGGTCGCCGGGCAGCTGGCTGACGTCGTTATCGTTACCGCAGAGGATCCCCGGACCGAGTCCCTGGAGGCGATCATGAGGGAGAGCGCGCGGGCGGCCGAGGCCGAAGGGAAGCGTGGGGGCGTCGACTTGTTTCTGGTCCGCGATCGGGGCGAGGCGATCCTGCGAGGTTGCGACATGGCGCGCCCTGGCGAGGTGGTCATCGCGTGTGGAAAAGGGCACGAGCAGAGCATGTGCTTCGGGGAGACTGAGTACCCGTGGGATGATCGGACCGCGATGCGGATGGCTCTCCAGGGAAGGACGCTCAATACCCTACCGACCTCCGGATTAGAGCGAAAGGGATAGGTCTGTTCGTGAAGGCATCTGTCTGAATGCCATACGTTGAGACCCGTGAACAGAGACTGTTCTACACCAGCGCCAAGGGGCCGGACGGGGGCCCAGACCTGGTGCTGATCCACGGCGCTGGAGGATCGCGTCTCCATTGGCCGGCCCAGCTTCGGCGCATGGAGGGTGCAACGGTCTACAGCCTGGATCTACCGGGCCACGGCCGTTCTCAGGGTCCTGGTCGCGAGACGATCGAGGGCTACGCGTCTTCCGTAGTTGACTTCCTGGGGAGGGTAGGCATCGTCTCCCCGGCGGTGGCGGGACACTCGATGGGTGGGGCGGTGGCGCAACAGTTGGCCCTCGCCGAACCGGCGCGGGTTGCCGCCCTGGTCCTGGTGGGCACGGGCGCGAAGCTGAGAGTGGCGCCAGCAATCCTTGAAGGCATGCGGAAGGACTTCGACGGCGCTGTCGAGTTGATCACTGACTACGCATGGTCGCCGTCTACTGACCCCAAGCTCAAAGCCATGGGACGGAAGGCGCTGAAAGAGACAGGCGCCGGGGTCCTGTACAGCGACTTCCAGGCGTGTGACCGTTTCGACGTGACCGGCCGGGTCGATGAGATCACGGTGCCGACCCTGGTAGTCGTCGGCTCTGAGGATCGGCTCACCCCCGTGAAGTACAGCCGTTTCTTGGCCGAGCGGATCCCAGGAGCCGATCTGGTCGTCGTGGACGGGGCGGGTCACATGGTCATGCTGGAACAGCCCCATGAAGTCGGCGACGTTGTGCGGCGCTTCGTGATGCAGGAAACACTTCTCAACGTAGCCTGAAGCCGGGCCTCTGCGCCCGAGAGCCCGGCCCGCGTCGTGGCGATCAGCAAGAACTAACCTGATCGCAGCTTGGCTAGCCGTCTCGCGGCGCTACTCGGCGAACAAGTTCAGGAACTCCTCGTTGCTCTTGGTGCCCTTCAGGACCTGGAGCAGCTCCTCCATGGCCTGGGCCTTTGTGTAGCCCGAGGACTGGGAGTCCAGGAATCGCTGGCGCATGAACCAGATCTTCTGGCGCGTCCGGTCGTCCAGCAAGAGCTCCTCGCGCCGGGTTCCTGATCTTTCGATATCAAAGGCCGGGAAGATGCGACGCTCCTGGAGCCGGCGGCTCAAGTGGAGCTCCATGTTGCCGGTACCCTTGAACTCCTCGTAGATCATATCGTCCATGCGGCTGCCCGTGTCCACGAGACATGTCGCGACCACCGTGAGGCTGCCGCCATCCTCGAGGTTTCTTGCCGCGCCGAAGAAGTGTTTGGGCGGGTAGAGAGCCGCAGGATCGAGGCCGCCGGACAGGGTGCGTCCGCTGGGCTGAACCACGAGGTTGTAGGCGCGAGAGAGGCGCGTGATGCTGTCGAGGAGAATGGCCACGTCGTTGCCCTCCTCGACGAGGCGCTTCGCGCGTGCCAGGGCTGTCTCGGCGACCTGGGCGTGGTTCCGCGCGTGCTCGTCGAAGGTAGAGCTGATTACCTCGACGTCGGAATCCACGGAGCGGGCCATGTCGGTGACCTCCTCGGGTCGCTCGCCGATAAGAGCGACCATCAGTTTCACCTCTGGATGGCTGCTGGTGATCCCGTTGGCGATGTGCTTGAGCACCGTCGTCTTGCCGGCCTTGGGCGGTGAGACGATGAGCCCCCGCTGCCCCTTGCCGATGGGCGAGATCATGCTGATCAGACGCGTGGTTGTGTTGCCCCGCGGCAGCTCCAGCATGAAGCGTTCCTCGGGGAAAATGGGCGTGAGGGATTCGAAGCGGGGACGATGCTTGGCCTTTTCCGGGTTGCCCCCGTTGACCGCCTCGACCCGCAAGAGGCTGTAGTACCGCTCATTCTCCTTCGGAGGCCGGATCTGGCCCAGGACGAGATCGCCCGTGCGGAGCCCAAAGCGGTGAATCTGCGAGGACGAGACGTAGATGTCGTTGGGGCTGGGCCGGTACTCCTCCGGACGGAGGTAGCCCTTGCTCTCGTCGATGACGTCCAGAACGCCCCCGCCGAAGATGAGGCCTTCCTGTTCGGTCTTGGCCTGCAGCAGGCGCATGATGAGGTCGTTCTTGTTGAGCCCGCTGTAGCCGGAGACGTCCCATTCTCGGGCCATCTCTCGAAGGTCATCCATCGTCCTATCCTGCAGGTTGACTAGGTTCACTTGTTCGTTCACTCTGCTTTCTCCTGTTGTTGCGTGTGCTTGTGCGTAGATCTGCTACGTGCTTGATGCATCTCTGCGTGAGTTTTATGAGGCCGGGCGGCCAGAAGAGCGACCAGGCCTGAGAAGCTTCTGGGCCAGGTGTGCGCTCGCCACGGTTCGTGCCTGCACACGGGGCTGCTAGAAAAGCCTGTTGGATCCACTCACCGGTCGAAGCGGTGGATGAATGCCTCCGCTTTCCCCACCAGCTCGCTGTTGCCGATGAATAGCGGCGTGCGTTGATGGAGATCACTGGGCTTCATGTCCAGAACCGAGCTTTCGCCAGTGGAAGCCCTGCCGCCGGCCTGCTCGACGATGAAGGCCAGAGGATTCGCCTCGTAGACCAGCCTCATCTTCCCCTCCGGGTACCGGCTGTCGGCGGGATAGTAGAAGATCCCGCCCTCCAGCAGGTTCCGGTGGAAGTCCGCCACCAGGGCGCCGATGTATCGCTCGGACAGCGGCTCGCGTTCATCCTCCTCGTCCATTCCTTGGAGCCAGCGGGTGAAGCGGCGCACCCCCTCCGACCGGAACTTATCATACGCGTGGTTGGCGCTGTAGTACTGGGGCTCCTCAGGGAGGCGAATATCCGGATGGGACAGGAGGAACTCGCCCAGGCTTGGATCCAACGTGAAGCCGTGGACACCCTGACCGGTAGTATAGACCATCATCGTGCTGGAGCCATAGATCACGTAGCCTGCGGCTGCGATGTCTCGGCCCCGCTGAAGGCAATCCTCGACGGTTCCCGGCCCCTCCTCGCTGCGGCGCCGATAGATAGCGAATACCGTGCCCACGGTGGCGTTGACGTCGATGTTGGAGGAACCATCGAGAGGATCGAAGACGAGGACGTACTTGCCTGTTTGATACCCGTCGGGAATGTGGATTGGGGCTCTACGCTCCTCGGAGGCCATGACGGCTAGGCGACCGGTGAAGGAATTCATGCGGATGATCACCTCATCGGCGAAGACGTCAAGCTTCATCTGTTCTTCGCCCTGGACGTTGATCTCGCCCGCAGTCCCCAGGATGTCGACCAGGCCGGCACGCGACATCTCCCGGGCGATGATCTTGCCAGCCAGGGCGATGTCGTAGAGGAGGCCGGAGAAGACACCGGTAGCCTGGGGGAACGCCCGCTCCTGCTCGACGATATGGCGCTCTATAGTGATGATCTGGTCGTCCATAGGTCTCCTTCGCTCTGTGGGACAGTCTCAGGCTTAGTCCAAGTACCAGACCCAGCGCGCGCCCCGCATCTCCCGAATGATATCGGTGGTCGAGAGGATGCCCAGGGGGGTGTCGTCGTCGTCGACGACCAGGAGGCGATGGATGTCGCTCTTCAGCAGTCGTTCGGCTGCCTCCTTGACTGTGGCTCGTTCCGACACGCTGATAACGGACGATGTCATGATATCCCGGGCCTCGATAGCCGTGAGATCCTCACCGTAGTGCGCCATGGTATCCATGTGCGAGACGACGCCGACCGGCGGATCGCCCTCCCTCTCGGCTACCATGATGGCGTGGATCTCTGTGTCGGCCATGACCCGTACCACCTCCTGCACTGGGGTCTCCGGCTTGCAGAAGATGACGCCCTTATGATAGATGTCCCGGACTGATCTTTCTCGTTCCATTGGACTTTGATCTCCCTTTTTCAGGCCTGCTGCCAGCCTCAGATGACGAAACAGAGCAAGTACGTGTGAGCAATCACGGCCGCGAAGAGAACGGTGTCGAGTCGGTCCAGCATCCCCCCATGCCCCGGCAGCAACCTCCCACTGTCCTCAACGTCGGCTTCCCGTTTGACCATCGAGATGGCCAGGTCGCCCAGCGGTGCCAGCACGGCGATGATGGTCGCCATCAGGGATCCCGTGCGCCACGTGACGTCGGAAACCGGGCCGGCATAGAGGGTCCAGAGGGCGCCGAGCCCGGCGCCCACCGTGCTGTTGACGAGGATCGCTCCGACGTATCCCTCCCATGTCTTGCCGGAGCTGAGCCGCGGTGCCAGCTTGTGGCGTCCCCAGCTGGAGCCGATAACGTAAGCCGCGGCATCAGCGGCCAGCGTCGCGGGAATAGCAATGAGACTCCACCATAGACCATCCCCTGGAAGCGCTCGCAGCCGGATCAGATGCCACGTGCCGATGCCGACGTAGAGCCCGCTGCCGATGGCAGACGCCCACTCGGATGACCGCGACCGGGGATAGCAGAGCACCTGCCAGGCGACCGAAGTGACCAAGATCACGCCCAACCCGGGAGCGAGCAGGTTCTGGCCCCCAAGCCAGCCGTCTGCCAGGCAAAGGCCTACGACTGCGATCCCGCTCAGGTGAATCGGACGAAGCCCCCGCCGGTCAAGGAGCGCGACGAATTCCGTCTCAGCCGCGATGGCACAGACAGCTACCAGGGCCAAGTAAGGTAACCCGCCCACGACGATCAACCCTGCGACGATCGGAAGTAGGACGGCTGCTGTGAGTAAGCGGGTACGTAGCACGGACAGGCAATGGTTGCGGACGATCTGCTCCGACGGGTCGATGGGCTTGGACTTCGCGCTGGGTCTCTAAGATTCCTCTGGAACCAGGCCGAATCGACGCTCGCGCTCGTTGAAGTCTTTCAGGGCGGCGTACAGTTCGTCCTTATCGAAATCGGGCCAGAAGGTGGGGGTCGTATAGAACTCCGCGTATGCGGCTTGCCAGACTAGGAAATTGCTCAATCGCATCTCGCCGCTCGTACGTATCACCAGATCGGGATCAGGCTGCCCCGCGGTGTAGAGGTGGGCGCTCACCGCGGCTTCATCGACCATCTGGGGCGCTACCCCATCGGCAATCAGAGAGCGTATGGCATCCACTATCTCCGCCCGTCCACCGTAGTTGAAGGCGACGTTGACGATGAGCCGGTCATTGGCTCGCGTCATGTCGATTGCCTCCTGGATCCTCTCGCGCAGCTCGGGTGGGATGCGCTCAAGGCGTCCCAGGTGACGAAGCTGCACACCCTCCTCGTGGAGTTTTGGAACCTCCTCCTCGATGACGGTCCTGAGGATCGACAGCAGGCCCTGAACCTCTTCGTCCGGGCGGCCCCAGTTCTCCGTGGAGAAGGCGTAGATCGTGAGAATTTCGATCCCAAACTCCACGGCGGCCCGGAGGATTCGACGCAGGTTTTCCGTTCCCTCGCGGTGCCCCGCGACCCTCGGCAGGCCGCGACTGCAGGCCCAACGACCGTTGCCATCCATGATAATGCCAACGTGGCGTGGAACCCGCGGAAGGGCCGGGTACCTGTCAGACGGCTTGAGATTTGTGGACATCGTCAGAAC
>CAZIWL010000012.1:10676-14974 GCA_964542755.1 uncultured Anaerolineales bacterium | reverse complement strand
CATCGTCAGAACAGTTCGTTGAGAAGTGCGCGCGTTCTAGTGGGAGCCAGAGGGGGTGCCCAAACGAAACCCCTCTCTTGGCTCTTAGGCGGTCGTCAGTGGGTAGAGGCGATCCTGGTACGACCTGCGATCAGCTCTCGATGATCTCCTGCTCCTTGCGGGTGCTGATCTCCTCTAACTGGTCGGAATACCGGTCGGTGAGTTCCTGAAGCTTCTCTCTGCCGCGATAGAACTCATCTTCGGAGATAAGCTTTTCCTTCTCGAACTCGCGAAGATCCTCCAGGGCGTCGCGGCGGATGTTCCGGAGAGCGACCTTGCTTTCCTCCGCGCGCTGGCGGATCATTTTCGCGAGCTCCCTCCGCCGCTCCTCGGTGAGGCGCGGGATGGGAAGGCGGATAATCCTGCCATCGTTTGAGGGTGTGAGCCCCACGTCAGATTTGAGGATAGCCCGCTCGACGTCCTCCAATGACTCCGGGTCGTACGGCCTAACGACCAGCAGGCTTGGCTCGGGCGCGGATATGACGGCCAGTTGATTGAGCGGGGTAGGTTGGCCATAGTAGTCAACCATAACCCGCTCCAGAAGCGCTGGGGAGGCGCGCCCGGTGCGGGTCGTCCGCAGGGCGGCCTTCAGCGATTCCGTGGCCGTACGCATACGCTTTTCAGTTTCTTTCAGCAGTTCTCGATACATGGTTACCGTGAGATGAGTGTCCCGATTGAGTCCCCCAGGACGGCCTGTTCGAGGCTGTGGGGCTGCCACAGATTGAGCACCACGATAGGGAGGTCATTTTCCATGCAGAGCGATATCGCCGTGGCATCCATGACCCCCACCCGCATCTCCAGGGCCCGCATATAGTTCAGTTTATCAAACCGCTCGGCATCCGGGTTCTCGTGTGGATCCTCAGTGTAGACGCCGTCGACTTTGGTGGCCTTGACCAGCAAGTCCGCGTTGATCTCCATCGACCTCAGGGCTGCAGCCGTGTCGGTCGTGAAGTAGGGATTGCCCGTGCCGCCGCCGATAATCACGATGCGGCCCTTTTCCAGGTGTCGGATGGCCCTCAGGCGAATATAGGGCTCAGCGATCGCCCTCATCTGGATGGCTGTCTGGACGCGGATAGGGGTCCCCATCCGCTCCAGAGCATCGGCCAGGGCGAGGGCATTCATGACGGTCGCCAGCATCCCCATATGGTCGGCCGTAGCGCGGTCCATGCCATGAGCCAACCCATCGCGCCCGCGCCAGATGTTACCTGCTCCTAGCACGATGGCCACCTCGGTCTCCAATGCGTGGACGGCCTGGATCTTGGCCGCAACCTCCTCAGCCATGTGGGGGCTGATGCCATAGCCGCCCGGTTCTCCCAGGGACTCGCCGCCCAACTTGAGTAGGACCCGCTTGAATTTGGCTACAGCCATACTAGTCTGCCTTGGCTATGGCCCCGTAGACCAGAAAGCGTTGGTTGGAGCAGCCGCTCCCGATCGGGGGCACTCGATTGGGGGTTACTCCCCCACCTCGTAACGAACGTATCGCCCGACGACGACGTTCTCGCCGAAGGCCGTGATCGATTCGTTGAGCAGGTCCCCGATGCTCTTGTCCTCGTTCTTAATGAAGGGTTGTTCAACGAGGCAAATCTGCTCGAAGAACTTCTCCATCCGTCCCTCGACAATGCGATCGACGATATCCTCGGGCTTACCTTCCTCAAGAGCGCGGTTGCGGTAGATTTCCCTCTCCGCTTCAATGACGCCCTCGGGCACTGCCTCCCGGGTCAGGTACTCTGGAGCCGCAAAGGCTATGTGAAGCGCCAGGTTGTGGGCCAACAGCTGGAAGTCGTCTGTTCGCGCGACGAAATCCGTCTCACAGTTCAGCTCCAGCATCACACCGACCTGGCTGCCGTGGTGGATGTACGCCTCCACAATACCCTCGGACGCTGCGCTGTCGCTCTTCTTGGCAGCCTCCGCCATGCCCTTCTCACGAAGGTAGGCTACTGCCTCCTCAAAATCCCCGCCGCTCGCCTCCAGGGCCTCGCGGCAGTCGAGCACCCCGGCGCTGGTGGCGTCTCGCAACTCCTTAATCATCGATGTTGTGATTTCCAAGGTCTTCTCTCCTTCATAAGTGCGCGGACGACGTTCGTCATGGTTCCGCAGGCCTCCCCGCAAGCGGGCCCCAGGTTAGAAGAAGCCCGCTTGCGGCGGAGGTAAGAATAGTCAGACTATCAGGGGCGTCAGTGGGTCCGGCTGATAGGAATGGTCTGAAGGAGGCTACTCGGCCGCTTTCTCCTCGACCTCAGGTTCAGCGTCTGTTCCTGCCTCTGCCTCTGCCTCCGGCTCCGGCTCTGTTTCTACCTCTGCCTCTGTAAGTGCTGCTTCGTCCTCTCCCTTGTCCTTGGCAGAGAGCTCTTTGAGGCGAGCGAGAGTGGCCGCGCTGAGGTACTTCTCGTCTTCCAGCTCCAGGTCCTCGACCTCCGGCATCTCGTCGTCGGCCTGGTAGGCTTTCCGCTGGGCGAGGCCTTGCAGGATAGCGTCAGCGATTTCGTGCGTGATCAAGCGAATGGCGCGAATCGCATCGTCGTTGGCCGGGATAACATAGTCAATGGGATCCGGGTTGCAGTTGGTATCCACCATGGCGATGACGGGAATCCCGAGCTTATCAGCCTCGGCGACAGCGGTGGCCTCGCGCTCGATGTCGACGACAAAGAGGAGCTCCGGGAGCTCGCGCATTTCCCTGATGCCGCCGAAACGCTGGTTCAGTTTGTCGATCTCCCGCTGCTTCTCCAGGGCCTCCTTCTTGGTGAGGAGATCGAAATCGCCTCTCTCGCGCCGGGCCTCGAGGTTGTGAAGGTAATCAATCCGCTGTCGGATGGTGTGCCAGTTGGTGAGTGTGCCGCCAAGCCAGCGAAGATTGACGTACGGCATACCGCAGCGCTCTGCCTCGCGGGCGATGGTCGCCTGAGCCTGCCGCTTGGTGCCCACGAAGAGTAGCTCTCCGCCGGACGCAACCGTGTCTTGGATCAGCTCTGTGACCTGGCCCAGTATCTTGACGGTCTGCTGCAGGTCGATGATGTGCACGCCTTTGCGCTCGGTGAAGATGTACTGGTCCATCTTCGGATGCCAACGCCGCGTGCGATGACCGAAGTGCACCCCTGTCTCCAGGAGTGCTCTCAGTGTGATCTCAGCCATTGTAGGGGAAACCTCCTTCTACCCGTTTTAGTTCCTCCGCCTCTGTCAGCCCCTTGAGAGACCAGAGTGGCTGCCTCTGGCACGGTCTCGCCGGTCGAGAGGCGTGTGAAATATCCAAACCTTGTCAATTCTACCACAAAGCAGGATCTGTGCAAATCGGCTTTCTGCAAAGCAGGCTTACGAAAAGCCAGGGGGGTCACTCCACGACGCTTGGCAGACTGAAGCGATAGCCTACTCCGCGGATCGTGTGGAGGTAGTCGGGGTCCCCCGTATTCTCTTCAATCGCCTCGCGCACCCAGTGGATATGGACGTCTAGGGTTCGGGTGTCGTCGATAAAGTCCGTATGCCAGACGCGCTTCATGAGGAATTCTCGCGTCAGGACCTCCCCCGGGTGGCGCATGAAAAGTTCCAGGAGATGGGCCTGTTTGGGCGTCAGGTGGTGCTCGCGATCCCCCTTGACGATCGAGCGCCGCTTGATGTTCAGGGACAGCGGGCCTCTCGTCAAGATCTCTCCATCGGGGGTGGGGAGGAGCCAGGAGATGCGGTTGATTAGCTTCTGGGCCGAGAAGGGGTAACGCAGGTAGGCACGGGCGTTGACCTGGGTGGGGGGAGGGTTCTCCTCGTGCAGAAGGAGGACCGCGCAGTCGATCCCCTCATCTTCCAGCGTGGAGCAGAACCGGCATCGACTGAAACGGATGGAGGGAGCGTCGAGAACGATCACCGAGGGGGAGGCGCGATCGATCCGTGCCAATGCCTCTCTTCGGGTACGAGCTGTGGCGAGATCGAATTCGACCTTGAGGATGGGGGCTAACCGTTCTCCCGCAGGCTTTCGACCTTCGACGAGCAGGACTCTATGTGCCGATGTCACTGAAGGGGCGGTCCTCCTTGGCTAACTCGTCTCCGTCGCTACAAGAAGCGACCCGGTGGTGCCAGGTGCATTGACCCCGGGCCGGGCTGTTCTGGCGGCTCTCACTCTCTCTATCCAGTAACCGGAGCCACACGGAAAGGATGCGGCGCGCTGTCTGCAGGGCCCACCGCGTGCCCGGTCGCACTCGTAGGGATTATGACGATTATACTCGATCAGTGCTCCTACGCAAATGGCGGGGCACGCTCGGCACGCTCACCGAGAT